>CAMWSQ010000001.1 GCA_947177025.1 uncultured Mollicutes bacterium
AAATCAAATATCACAGTGT
Organism: uncultured Mollicutes bacterium; assembly: GCA_947177025.1. Lineage (GTDB taxonomy): Bacteria > Bacillota_I > Bacilli_A > Acholeplasmatales > Anaeroplasmataceae > Pelethenecus. Next base: position 20 of record CAMWSQ010000001.1, read on the forward strand.
GCATGCTTTCAACCTTTTTTCTTTTTACGTAAATATACCCCCCCCCCAGTATAATTACGCTTTAAAAATAATTAGCCACAAAAGCTAAAGTTTTAAAGACTCTGAGAAGAGGCATGTTGAATGATTTAATTTTTTCTTATTTTATAGTTCTATTATACCACTCCTTGGTAGCGTTTTCAATTCTATTCACAAATTTAAGCTTTCTCAGAAGAAAGAGAGTCCCCATTACCAGCAACATTAGCTGGTAATGAGAGCTAAAAAGGAGAAAGCTTAAAAAGAAATAAGCTCTTTTTATTGTCTGTCATACTTTTCGACATAGCCTTTAATTTTAGTGGCCAGTCGATCTGACAATTCATTTTTAAGAATTCGATAGCTCCAGTTCTTTGTAGAAACTGTTGATGGTAAATTCATTCTTGAAGATTCATCTTGAACTAAAAAATCCTGCATAGGTATAATACATGTATTTGCCTTAGATGCAAAGGCAAGCTCTACTACAGTTTCTGTTACTGCTTCATAGCTACTATCGTTGACCTCAACACCTAGTAATTTGCATTCTTCTTTCAAATCAGATAGATATACATCTAATTCATTTGGTTTTAAATCTAGAATATATTGATATAGTGGCATATTATCATGTGTACCAGTATATACAATAAAATTTTTCTTATAATTAGATGGCTTATGCTCGTTGTCTTTATTTCCATCAAAAGCAAATTCCAGTATCTTCATTCCTGGATATGTCGTTTGTTGTAATAATGTACGAACATCATCATTAATGAAGCCTAAGTCCTCTGCAACAATTCGCAAATTCTTTTTATCCTCAAATAAGCTAATCTTAGGTCCATCTAGCCATTCACCAATTCTAGCATTCTTCATACCATAAGGAATCGCATAGAATTGTGCAAATCCTCTAAAATGATCTATACGCAAAATATCAAATAATTCAAATGCTTTTTGAATACGATTATTCCACCAAGCATATTTTGTGTTCTTCATATACTGCCAATCATATACTGGATTTCCCCAAAGCTGTCCATCTTCTGTAAAGCAATCAGGTGGACATCCTGCAACAAGCTTTGGTTGCTTATCTTCAGTTAAAACGAACAATTCAGGATGCTTCCAAACCTCTACACTATCGTAAGCTACATATAATGGCATATCTCCCATAATGTCTATATTCTTATTCTTAGCATATTGATGAAGCTCATTCCATTCATCTAAAAACTCAAATTGAGTCCATACCCAAAATAAATAATCTTCTTTATATTGATTTATAATTTCATTCTCTAATTCTAAGGAATAGGATTGATATTTTTTATCCCAAAGATTCCAAGGCTGATACTCATGCATTGCCTTAATTGTCATAAATAAAGCGAAATCCTTATACTCGCCTTTTTTTTCAAATTCTAAAAACCGATCATCATTCTTGTTGAATTTTTCAAAAGCATACCGTAGCACTTCAGTTTTTTCTGTAAATAATAAACTATAATTTACCTTACCAACAAAATCACTAAATTTTCGAGTTTCATAATCCTTCTTCTTTAGTAATCCTTTTTTATGTAAAATATCAAAATCAATCATGTAATAATTCAAAGCTGTTGAAGAAACAGATTGATATGGAGAATCTCCATAATTTGTTGGAACGAGTGGTAAAACCTGCCATATTTTTAAACCCGCTTTTTCCATCCAATCGACAAATTCATAAGCAGTCGCTCCTAATGTGCCGACTCCGTGAGGAGATGGAAGGGAAGTGATATGTAGCAGAATGCCTGCATTTCGTTTAAAATCCATAGCTACTCCTCCTTTTTATATGTAATTTTATCGCATACTATATATTTATTGTAAAGCGTTTTCTTGATATATGCAAGCGTTTTTTCTTTGAAATCGAAACTTTTCAAAAATAAAGATATTTTTTCGAAAAAATTTCGATACAATTACGAAAAAGAATTGATATTTCAATATAATTGGGATATAATCAAGTAAAAGAGGTATTCATATGAAAATAAAAGACATCGCAAAAGAACTTCATTTATCTGTTTCAACAGTATCAAAAGCCTTAAATGGCGCGTTTGATGTCTCAAAGGAAACAAAACAGATGGTTTTGGCTTACGCAAAGGAGCACGGATATAAATCAAGAGATGAACGATTGACTGCAAAAACACTACGAAGACTATGTTTTATTTTTGATAACGTCAATTCAACGAATCAATCAAGTATTATTATGTCTCTAGGACTAGCCTTTTCATACTATGCAAGAAAAAATAATTTTGAAGTAATCCAAACTCCTATAGAAAGCATTACTTCTTCCTATAATGACTTTATGAAGGAAAACAATTTTGATGGTGCTTTTATTGCGGGATTAAATTATAAGAGCCCTCTTCTTATGGAATTGAAGAATGCAGCTTACCCTACTGTGCTTTATGACAACATAATGCTTGGAGATATGATTGCAACGATTCATAACGAAAATATAAATACAATTGCCAAAGTAATTGAATTGTTAAAGCAGCAAGGTCATACAAAAATTGGTTTTATTCACGGAGATAAAAACTCTTTTGTAAGCAATGAGCGATTTGCTGGATATATTATTGGTCAAGTAATGAATGACATGGAGTATCACCCAGAATATGTATATTTTGGAGAATTTACAGAACAATCAGGTCTTGAGGCAGCATCTTATTTTATGCACACAGATATTACCGCTATTGTTTGTGCAAGTGATTTGATTGCGATTGGATTAATTCGTGGTTTAGAAGCAAATGGCATTAAAGTGCCTGAGGATATTTCTGTTACAGGATATGATGATTTAGATATTTCAAAATATGTTAAGCCAGCACTAACTACAATTCGACAAGACTTAGATTTAATAGGTGAAAAAGCATTTGTTCTTTTAACAAATATTTTAATGAATCGTTCTAGTCAAAGAATTGTCATCAGTGGTGAACTAATGGTTCGGGATTCAATAGCACCAATGAAACCTAGAAACAAAAAACAATAGATCGAGTATAAACCTCGATCTTTTTTTATACGTAAATGTAAAGCTATATTTTGCTATTTTGCTGTCCCGAGGAATCTAGGGAACGAATCATTTGAATGATTTTATCTTTGTAATGATTGACAAGTTCTTTCGTTTTTGCCATTACACTTACTCGTATACAATCCTCTGTGCCAGACGGTCTAACAATAATTTTACAATCTTGATGTAGTTCTTCTTTTATATCCTCTATCTGATTTTGTAATGGAAGCCCCATTACTTTTTCTTTATTCTCTACAATGACATTTTGAAGAACATCTGGATAAAGCTGTATATCCTTTATCCAATCTTCTATTGATGTTTTAGTTTCCTCTAAAACACGTATCAATTCTAATGCAACTAGAATCCCATCTCCTGTAGAAGATAAATGAGATAATATAATATGGCCGCTATTTTCTCCACCCAATAATAAATCATTGGTATGAATTGCATCAGCAATATTTTTATCTCCTACCCTAGTTTCTATAACCTCTATTCCTTTTTGTTTTAAGCTTTGAATAATGCCTAAATTGCTCATAATTGTGAGCGCGATTTTATGATTCTTCAACACCTTATTTTTTTCATAATGACAAGCAAGTAAATAAATAATACAATCTCCATCGACTACATTTCCTGATTTATCTACACAGAGAATGCGATCTCCATCTCCATCAAATGCAATTCCTAAATCGCATTTTTCTGTTACTACAGTCTGAGATAAGGCTTCTAAATGGGTCGACCCACAATTCTTATTTATGTTGTATCCATCTGGTTCATTTCCGATAAGAATGCAATGATTGCTAACCAAAGGAAAAATCAAAGATGCTGTTTGATAGGTTGCACCATTCGCACAATCTACGGCAATCTTTAAATCTGTAGGTGTAATTGCTGTAAAAAGCTTTTTATGGTATTCCTTTAAATAATGCTCTGTATAATTCAAATTGCCGATTTCTCCAAAATAAGAAATGGGTTGGTCTATCAATTTCTCGATTGCTTCTTCCTCCTGTAAGGATAGCTTTTGTCCCTGATTGATAATTTTAATTCCATTATACTGATAAGGATTATGAGAAGCTGTAATCATAATTCCAATTGTTTTTTTGATTTTAGATAAATAAATAATTCCTGGTGTAGTAATCACACCCACATAATCTACATGTATTCCAACAGACAGACACCCTGCAATAATTGCTGAGGCTAGCATATCCTTAGATGCGCGTGTATCTGTACCTAAAATAACTCTTGTATTATTCAATGAATATAATGCTTTTCCAATTTTAACGCATTCTTCAACTGTAATACTTTGATTGGGTATTCCTCTTATTCCATCTGTTCCAAAATACTTCATTCCTCATCAACCCTTTTGTAATGAAATTTATTTGCATACTCGGATTTGGTAATTTGCTTAGCTCTTGCGATAGCAAAATCACCAACTGCAAGATCTTTTGTTATTGTAGAACCAGCAGCAATATAGCTGTTGCTTGCAATTTCTATTGGAGCAATCAAATTAGAATTGCATCCAATAAAAACATTGCTGCCAATTTTAGTTTTATGCTTATTCACTCCATCATAATTAACTGTCACTATGCCACAGCCGAAGTTCACTCCGCTTCCACATTCTGTATCTCCTATATAGGCAAGATGACTAGCATAGGTTTTAAAGCCTGTTGTTGTATTCTTTATTTCCACAAAATTTCCTATGCGATTATTCTCTCCTATATTAGAGTCATTTCTAATATGTGCAAATGGGCCAATCGTACTATTCTTATGAATTGTGGATTTCTCAATTACACTATGCGCAACAACAACATCCTCATAAATAATAGAATCTACAATTTCTGTGTTTGGTCCTACAGTTACTCCAGAATATAGAACACTTTTTCCTGTAATCACTGAACCAACTCGAACAAAAACTTCTCCCACAAACTCAACGTTAGGACCTATAGTAACAGAATCTATATTTTCAAAACGAACTCCTGCCTGAATATGCTTATTTATAATTCGAACTTGGTATTCTTTTTCTAATCGAATTAATGTAGGCAGATCATTAATTCCTTGAGCTTGAAAAACATCTTCAATTTCATAACTACCCACATTGAATTTGTTGGAAATAAGTTCGACTAAATCTGTTAAATAAAATTCATGCTGTGCATTATCATTTTGAATCAAAGAGATGTATTCTTTTAAAATTCTTGTTCGTATACACATCACTCCACAATATACTTCTTGAATTTTCTTTTCTTCTTCACTCGCATCCTTTTCTTCTACAATACGAATAATTCTATTTTTTTCTCTTACTACTCTACCATATCCCTTTGGCAAAGAAACTCGAATTGTACCGATAGTAAGAACATTTTTATTTTCTCTATGAAGACTCATCATTTCATTAATTGTTTTTGTTTCTAAAAAGGGCACATCCCCTGGAATGATTAATGTATCTCCTTCATCATTTGAAATAGATTGTAGGGCTGTTTTGACAGCATCTGCAGTCCCTAATGGTTTTTCTTGAATGACTGAACCTATTCCATCTGGCAAGTGAAATTGATTATGATGGTTACCTAATACACAGATAATCTGATTGATATTTGTTTTTTGAATTGCCTCAAGAATATAGTTTATCATTGGCTTTCCTAAAATAGGTACTGCACATTTAGCAGTTTTTGAATGCATTCTACTTCCTTTACCACCAGCTAATATTATTCCATAATTCACAAATATCCCCTCATACTATTAAATGCTTTCTAATAAAAACATAGAACGTTTCTATTATTTTTAGTTTTACTCTACCATTATCAATCAAAAGAAAAAAGCTATGATTTCTTTAAAATATCATAGCTTTTCTTATTAATTTTAGAACAATTTAGGCATCATATTTTAATGAACCATAACCATAAATTTCTAAACTTTCAATTGTAATATATTTGTTACTTCCTTTTGTACATGTACCTTCAATCTTAATATATACATCACCAGCGATATATGCCTCTGAAGAAGTTATCGTATGCTCAACTGACGTTTTGTTTGATCCATTTGTCTGTGGTGAACCAAATTGTGTCCAATTGATTCCGTCTGTAGAATAATATACAGTAATGTTTGAAGTTCCCTTGTCCTCAACTGTAAAGGCGATATCAATCTTACTTAAATTTGTTACCTTAAACTTAGAAACAAGGATTGTTGGAGAATCATTTTTTACTGTCGTACTACCGCTTGCAGAGCCTGTGTTCGCATTAGTATATGTGAATTCTTTATCAGCAAATGTTTTGCTTGAACTACTCCAAATACTTCTTTCTTCAGCAACAGAATTTAATTCTTCTAATGCAGCTTGTAATTTCGCATAATTGCTAACTTGTGATTTTTCTGCTGTTGTTAAACCGTCATAAGCATCTTGTGCTGCATATATTGCATCAGAAGCATTAACATCAATTGTTGCTGGAATTGCATCAATTAATAATTTTACATAAGTAACACGGATATTAGATATTGTATCTGTATCATCAATTAATAACTTTTGTTCCTCAGTAAGTTCATTATAAGCCTCTACTACAGCTTGACAAGAAGCAATGTCTGTTAAATCCACTTCATTTATCAATGTTGTCACATGATCAATAGCTTCTAAGTTAGCATATGCTGCCTCAGCATCAAATAGCTTTTGTCTATTCGTAATCTTAGCTTTGTCTGTTGTAGATAGAGCATTGTACTCATTTCTTGCTGCTGTGATTGCTGCTCTTGATTCTAATGTAACATCACCGATTGCATCAATCTTAGCAATACATGAATCAATTGCATATGTAGCAAATGCTGCTTCTGCAGCAGTTAGTGTACTTAAGTTGCTAACCTTTACAGAACTATCTGTCTTAGTAAGTGTGTTATATGCTGCTCTTGCAGAGGATATTGCACTACCGCTATTTGCATCCACTGTACCGATTGCATTAATCAATCCTTCAACATAAGTAACACCTGCTGCTAAATAATTTGAATATGCAGTTGTTACCTTAGCATAAGATGCGCTTACTCTAGTCTTTAATTCAGGACTTAAATTCTTATATGCTTCTTTTGCAGCATTAATTGCATTTAAGCATGCATCAGTATATGTAATACTTGCTGGAATTGCATTAACTTTTGCTTCAAATTGAGCAATCATTTGTTGATTTAATTCTTCTGAATTATATTCTTCAAATGAAATAGAGTTAATTGTTAAATCCTTGAATGTACCCATTGTAACTGCTTTAGCATCTCCTGGTTGGAAGTTAACAGGTTGAACCATATATGTTCCTGCTGTTAATACAACTGAACCATTGCCCTCTAGCATAGCAACACCTGCTTCATTACAAAGTACAGCATCTTCATTACAATTTAATGTTACTGTTGCTGCTCTATCTAGACTAAATGCATAAACCTTCTTATTCATTTTTCCTGGAGTAAGAGAACTTGGATATGTTGTAATGTTGTTTACTGTTGTTCCAGAAGGTAACAATGAAATATCACTCATAGTTATATCTGTCATTGCTACTGGATGATCCTTAGAAACACCCACCTTAGAAGCAATTGCTTTTCTAGCAAGAGTAACATCTGTTTGCAATACATAATCTCCTGTAGGAATATAGGATTGTGCAGGATTTGTATCAAATGAACTATAATTAATACCTGCAGAACTGAATTGACAGTTATTTGAAACTGTTTGAGACTTATCAGTTACAACTGTAGCTAAAGAACCCTTATTGGATAAGTAACTTGCAACAGAATCCTTGTAGCTCTTAATTGCGCCACTTTCAACTGCAGTTGGGCTCTTACACATATAGAACATATTATATTCTGAGAAAATATAAGAGTTAGCACGTGTATTCATCGCATAATCGGTTTGACCAATAAATGCGTTGTTATACATATGAATATTTGCATTACGAGCAAGAGGTCCTCTGGCCTTACATAAATACCATAAGTTATGATGGTAAGTTAAATTAAATTGTAAAGATGAGTCAGAAGAACCAACTAAATTTGTCTTATGGCAACCCTCAAAATAGTTATAGCTTACTGTTAAATATTGACCTCTCTTGAAGTCACAAGAACCATCACCCTCAGATTTATCACTTTCAGCAGGGCTAGTAATACTAGGACCATAGAATTCATTATTATGAATCCAACATCTTTCTACACTTGCTGTAAGAATTGAATTTGTATTTGCAGATGCTTGAACACCTTCCATACCAATAGCATCTTCTGGTGTATTGATGAAGGTTAAATTTCTAACCTCGAAGCTCTTACCTAAATCTGGAGCAGAGCTTTCAGCCATATAATGGAATCCCCATCCATCAATAACAGCATCTTCTCCTACACCTTCTAAAGTAACATCTTTACCTGATTTCATACGAGCCATATGTCCATTATCGCCTACTGTTCCACCATGGCCTGTAGAATCATAAATTGTTAAACCATCAATCTTTGGAGTGGCAGATGCATTAAATGTTCCCTTCTTATATAAACCTGTATTAGATACACAACCAACAAATCTTACTACTAGTGGAATATCATTCTCTGCTAACAAGCGGATAATACCTTGGTTAGTATTTGGTGTACCACCATTGCTTGTTGCTCCACCACCTGTATCTTGACCTACAGAGTTCAAAATGTTACCAATACCTCTAACAGTAACACCCTTATAGGATAATTCTATTGTATTCTTGTTTTCATCAGTTACCCAAAGAACGATAGCGTTCTTCTTTAATGAACCATCATCATTATAAGCACCAACACCATCTGTATAATTAAAGTGTGCAAAACCAGAACGGTCATAAGCACCTACATTAAATGTAGCTGTTGATGGATTAGCACTTGTAGTTCCAACAGGAAGGATAGTTGCTTCATATGAGCCTGGAACAACACCAAGTATATCTGCACGCATATTTCCATTAACTTCTCTAAAGTAAACGCTCTTTTCATTAAGTACTCTAACAATACCGCTTGAATTCTTTAATGAAATAGAATATCCAGTTGCACCTGATACCTTTTTAAAGGAAATAAATGCTGCTTCATTTAATCCGGCTGCTTCTATAATTTCAACAGAACCCTTTTGTCCTACTAATCCTTGACCACCTTCAACATAGTCAGAAGCTTCTGGATCCTTTTCCCATTTTACATAAATAGTTGTATCTTTAGTAAATGGAGTTGAGAAATCAAATTCATTAGAATATGAACTATCTGCATACCAACCAGCAAAGATATAATTTGGTCTTTGTGGTGTATCAGGTTCATCTATTGTTTCACCGCGATAAACTTCGATATCTTCTATTTCAGCACCTACAAAGTTAATAATTAATGGTTTTTCAGCCCATTTTGCATGTAAAGTATAATTCTTTGTAACTGGTTGACTGAAATCATGCTTTGTAATATAGTCAACATCGTCATACCAACCCTTAAAGATATAGCCATCTCTTACTGGTTCATCAGGAGCTGCAACCTTTTGTCCTTCATTTACTTGTTTATCTGGAATATTGCTACCACCCTGTGAATTGTATTGAATTGTAAATACAGGTAGGCTTGGATCTACAGGTTTTTCTTCCCACTTTGCATATAATGTAATTTCATCTACAATCTTAGTTGTAAAATCAAAAGCCGTAGTAGAAGTAAGATCTGTAAACCAACCTTTAAAGATATAGCCATCTCTTACTGGATCTGTAGGCTCAGTCAATGCTTGCCACTTATTCACAATAACATCTTGAACCGCTGAACCATTTCTAGCATCCAAATGTACTTCCACTTCTACTGGAACATTGTATTCCATTAAAGTAAATACATTAATTTTTACGGAAGCATTAGTTGTGATTGTATATGTACCAGCAGGTAATCCATCCATAGATATTGTCTTTGATACTTGGTAGTTAATTTCCCAAGTGGCAAGTACAGTATCTGCTTGTTTCAATTGCACTGTTACAACTTTAGTAGTTCCAGAAGCACCAGAGCCTGTTAAAGTAAATCCATTGCTTATTGTACCATTTACAGTAAATGTAACGCTTTTACCTTGTGTATTTAAAATTGCAGCCTCTGTCTTTACACCAGCTTCAACTGCAAATTGACCTATAGTCAATTCCTTATCTGTCTTACTATTAGAATCAAGATTTGATTGTGCAAGAGTATGGAAAGAACCGAATGGGAATTTAAGTGTTTTATCTTCTACATCAGAAGATGTCTTTGCTTCCCACTTTGCATAAAGCGTAATGCTTGATGTTATTACAGTATCAAAATCCCATTCCTTTGTAAAATCTTTATCTTCATACCAACCAACAAATGTATGGTTTGCTTTTACTGGATCTGGGTTAGGTTTTATAACTTTTCCACCTACTGAAACAGTCTGTGTAGATAATGAAGTTCCACTAAACGTTACAGTGCATTCTGTTGCTTCCCATTTCGCATGAAGTGTTGCATTTCCACTGATTGTTGCACCTGGTGTTGCAGATGTTGTATATGAAGCATCTAAATACCAACCAACAAAATGCCAGCCTTCTACATCCTTTACAGAAGGAAGTGGATTAGGCAATGCCGTTCTTCCATTTAATTTTGTAGGTGTTGAACCATGACCATGCATATTAAATGAAATAGTATACGTGTTTGGTCCTGGTGGAGTAACTTGCTTTTCCTCCCACTTTGCATATAATGTTGTATTCGCAGTAAGTGTTGCTCCTGCTACTGCCTCAGTTCCTGTATCAAATGTTGGTGTTGTAAACCAACCAATAAAATGCCAGCCTTCTACATCTGCTACTGGTGGTAATGTTGCAGGTAATGCTGTTGCTTCTGCTACATCCTCTGGCTTTTCTCCATGTTCACTAACATAAGTAATTGAATATTTCTCTGTTGGTGTAGGCGGAGTTTTCTTTGCTTCCCACTTTGCATATAGTGTTATATTCGCAGTAAGTGTTGAGCCTGCTTCTGCAGCTGTTGCAAATGTATCTTCTAAATACCAACCAACAAAGTGCCAACCTTCTACATCTGCTACTGGTGGTAATGTTGCAGGTAATGCTGTTGCTTCTGCTACATCCTCTGGCTTTTCTCCATGTTCACTAACATAAGTAATTGAATATTTCTCTGTTGGTGTTGGTGGAGTAGGTTTATCTTCTTCCCACTTTGCATATAAAGTCACATTACCTGTTACTACATCTAGACTAAAAAGCCATTCTGCAGTACAAGTAGTATCCTTATACCAACCCTTAAATATATATCCCTCTCTAGTTGGGTCTGTAGGCTTAGTTACCTTACTACCCTTATGAATGGTTTGAGATGGGACTTGAGAGCCATTCCTTGAATCGAAGGTAACTACATATTCTGCTACTTGATCTGTTTTGTCATCGTCTTTTTTGTCATTACCACCTGTAGAACAAGCTGCCAAACCGACAACAGCAACTAGGCAAACTAGCAAAATAATTACCTTTCTTCCTAATTTCATTTGAGTTCCCTCACTTTCTTTTTTATCTATAAAATAATGGTCCCTATTTTATAAGAACAGCGTTTCTTATAATAGCTTCCTTATTTTCTATTTTATGATTGATTCACAATATAAATATAAATTTTTAATCAATAATACAAATTCATTGCAATATTTAATTAATGTGAAATATAGGGTGCACTAGGCACCCTATAAATCTTAATTTTTTATTTTCCCCAACGAACTGCGTTAGGACTTGGAGCAGGAAGGCTTCCTCCTGGAATATCTACACTTACAGAACAAATATCTTCAATTTGTACTTTTTCTTCTTCTAAAATTGGTTTTTCATATTTTTTCATTTTTAAAAATCTCCTTTATTAAGCTTGAGCTCCAAGAACTGTATAAACTGTAGTGAATCCTTCTACCCACTCACCATTTGCATCTTCTCTTGAATAAGCTGTAGCAGTTATTTCTTTGCCTACATATTGTTCAGCAAGATTAGCACCATCATTTGATACAGCAACAACAGCTACATAATAGAAAGTATTGTTTTTTACACCAAATGTATAAGTTTCACCATTTACTTCAGCTGAATAAATTTCACCTTTAGATGTAAGAGAGTCAGTAAGTGTGAATAATTCTGTAATGTCAAATCCATCACCTAAGCCTTCACCAGTTAAAACAACTTTCATATTTTCTTTCATTGAATTCCAATAATCAGCCTTTATATTTTCAACAATGAATACATATCTAACTAATTCAGTTCCCTCATCGTTATATCCAGTTGATTGATTAAACATAACACTTGGCTCTGGATCAGCTACAAAGCTAATATGATGAATCCATAAAGAACCCTCAGTTGAACCGAAATAATAATCACCTGCAGCAGGAATATTAATTTCTGCTAAAGCTGGATTCTCTCCATCAAATTTATCAGTTGTTGAAAGATCTAATTCATTAGGACCCAAAACAGAAACAACTACGCTCTTACCACTACTTCCACTTCTTACCCAAAGAGCAAGTTTTCCTGAATTAGAAGCATGTAAAATCATTCCGTTCTTTGATTCAGATACACTTAATGATCCACCTGTTTTAATTGCGTTTTCTGAAGATCCTAAATCACCACAAGCCTTTGCAGAAGCAGCAAATGATGTACTTCCACCTAACATTGAATAACTAGTTCCTTCAAGATGAACATTTCCAGTTGCACGTGAACCAAATACAGCAGCGCCCTTATTCATTAAACCAAAGTCAAGTGTATTTGCATCAGCAATTACACCAGCTGCCCATGGAGTCCACTTAACATATAAATCAGTATTCTCATTAACTACTGCAGATAAACTAGCCTCAGTAGATAATTCTGCATCGCTATAAACACCTGCAAAATCATATCCCCATTTTGTAGGAACATATGAAGGAGCTGATCCTTTTGCTACTTCTTCAACTGTTAAAACACTCTCGCCATCATGGAAAGTTACATTTACTAATTCTGCTGTAGCTTCAAATTCACCTGTAGTTAAAACAATAGAGAAACTAACCATTTTTACTTCTGTATTAGATTTTCCTGATGCTTCTTCAAATGCTGTAAATACTAAATAACCATCAGTGATATCGTCTGCAGTAAATGTTACTGAATCGCCACTTACGCTACTTGCTATCTTCTTGTTAGCATCTGCATTTAAGTATAGGCATCTAGTAGATTGATTTCCTTGAGCAACTAGAGTTGCTGTTCCTGCAGAACCAGCTGGAACAGGGAAGGAAATAACTCCACCTGCAACACCAGTAGTCTTAGTATAAACATCTAAGTATCCAGCAGCACCCTTAGTTGCTTTACCACCCATAGCACCAAGAGTAACGCCTCCAGTTAAGACATCTCCTGTAGCATAATTCTTTGTTGCTGAAGTTGCACTATAATCCCACGTTGCAGTATCATTTGTGTTTGTCGTGGTTGTTACTTTATAAGTACCAAATTCTTCTTCAGCAGCACTTACTTTTACCATTGCCACTGTGAATGCAAATAATGCTACAAAGGCAAATAGTAAACCTTTAATTTTTTTCATATTTTTTTCGTTCTCCTTTATAAATTTTTTTTGTAAAAAAGCCTGTAAACGTTTTCTTTACAAGGTTTATTGTACCACCCATATATTTATTTGTCAAGAAAAACGCTTACTTTCATTTGCTTTTTATTAAAAAAAATAAAAAAACTGTAAAAATATCACCAAAAATGGGAATTTTTTACAGTTTTAATATTATATATTAAACTTAAAAAGCTTATTTTACTTTATTCCTAACTTCTTATAGAGTTCTTTTTCTTCTTCTGAAATCTTATTTTTTTTGGAAAATAACAACCGAAATAGTTTACCTGTTTGTGTGAATAGCAGATAAAAAATTCGATGGATTAAACACAACGGATAGGTGAACCAATGCTTTCCTAAATGAGGGTATTTGGCAATACGATAGCTTTTATCTGTTAAGAATGTTCCTCCTAGAATGGCTTTGAATTTATAGTTTTTCATTCCAAAGCCTTTTTCTTGAATATCATTTTCTTCCCCAAATCCATGAATGCCAGATTTTAATAAGTAATCAACAAAGAATTGAATATCTTCTTTTGGAAAATTATCTAACTCTTCTTCAGTCAAAAAATAAATTGTGTTTAAGATGTTATAATATAGCTTTGTATATCCAACTTGTCCAATGATGGAGTGAAGCAAATTCAAATCCATATTCCATTTTTTAAGCATATAATAAAAATCTAATATATATCTTAAACCTGCACCTCGCACTAAATGATTTGCAAAATGGTGAAGACAAAATACAAAATGATTTTCATTTGTAAATTCATAAAGATATTCTTCCTTTTTCACTGCAAGAGAAAAAGGTTTCTTGAAATACTCTAATGTTCGGTAGTGATCAAATAAAGAATAATGCACCTCTACTATATGCCCATCTCTTTCAAATTCAATATGATGCTGTGCTTCATAGCCTAAAATCTTATATCCACTTTGAAGCATAATCTCTTTTGCCTCATTAAGTTTATCCGTATTTACTAAAACATCAATATCTCCACGTGTTCTAAGAGAAGAATCGGGATATAGTTCGTGAAGAACACTTCCTTTGAAATACAAATGTTTGATTTCTGCCGCATTCAGCTTTTCGGTAAGCTCCTTTTGCATACGAATAAATGATTCCTGCATGATAGATGCCGAAATATAAAAGGGTCTGTATTCTTTTTTTTGATATACAATATATAAAAATGGTGTTAGAGCTTGTTCCTTTGCTTTAGAAATAATTTCGGATTCTAAAGTAGGATCCATTTCTAAAGTTTCTTCTTTAAAATATGCCTTTAGCATATCTATAATCGGATGCTGCATACTACACCCCCTTAAATGGAATGACTCTTTGACGTTCCATTTCCTTACTTCTATGAGAAATGAAAATAATTGTCTTATCTAGCTTCTGTAATCTTTCCATAATTTCTTCTTCATTCTTTTGGTCTAATGCACTAGAAAACTCATCCAACAACAGTACTGGACGATCCCGTAATAACGCAATTGCTATCCAAATACGTTGAATCTGCCCTAAGGATAATCCGCCACCTCGTTCTTTTAACACTGTATCTAGACCATCTTGCATTTCTAATAACTCATCATAAATGTTCGTAAGCCTTAAAGCTTCTATTGCTTCTTCCTTCGTTTTACCTGTTAGAATATAAATATTTTCAGCAATTGTTCCGCTAAATAAAATGTTTTCCTGTGGTACATAGCTAAACAAGGATGGAGATATAGGATACTTCTCTCCTTTATATTTAAGATAAATTTCTCCTTCATCTGGCTTTAAAAAACCCATCATCAGCATAAACACTGTGGTTTTTCCAATTCCTGATGGTCCCTGAAATAAAACAATCTCATTCTTTTTAATTTCAAAGGAAAAATCCTTGATTACAGGCTGCTCCTTATATGCAAAGGAAACATGTTCAAATACAATAGAATCAAAATCCTCTACTTCTTCTGTTTCTTCTAGCTTTTCTAATTGATATACATGATTGACTCTTTTCTTAGAAGCCATTGCTAAATTATGCTGATTCCAAAGAGATGAAAAAGATAATAATGGATTTTGAATATTACTAAGTAACTGAACTAATGCAATCATACTACCATAGGTTAATGCTTGAATGCTAATGGTATATGCACCATAGCATAAAGTGAATAAATAAATGATATTGCTAAAACCAAATAATCCACTATTTGCCATAAACAAAATACGATTTCGTTTTCTCTTTGTTTCAATTTGGTTTTCATTTAATCCATCGAAATGGTGGTTTGAAAATTCTGCTGCATCATAGGCTTGGATTAGCTTCATTTGTGCAATGGATTCAATAATATACCCATTAAATTTTCCTTCACTTTCTAAAACTCTGTGATGATGTGGACGAATCCATTTTGAATATAGTTTGGCAAAAATAAGACCCAAAATACCACAGGCAAGAATTAAGATAAGGAAACGATAATCAATGTAAATCACAATTCCAATTGCTATAATCAATCTTGCTGCCTGTCTAATAAAATTAGGAATTGTATCCAATTCATACCGTATTAAATTTTGAATATCCGCTGTAAACAACTGTTCAATTTCAGCAGTATGATAGGTTGCAACCTCTGCGTACTTGCTTTCAAATATACGATAAAATAAAGCTTCCTTTATTTCTTTTTCTCGTTTTATAGAAAAGTGATAATAACACGCATTTTCAATAAGATATAAAATAATATCCATAAAAATAGCAATAGAAACCCATAAGATATTCCAAAATAATGGCTTCAAATCAGGATTGGTTGTTTTAGATGCCTCTACCGCAAAATCTACTAGCCTACTTGTAAGAATAGGAACTGCCAATAAAAAGCATGAATAAAAGAAAGCAATGACAGATAAGATGGCACTATATTTTTTATTTAATTTCATAGTAATTTCCCACAAAATCTTCGAAATAATTTAAAGCGCACAAAAAAACGATATGTACGATACCTTATTCCCTTTAAAAGATATTGCTTATCCTTTCCTTGTTTTTTATATGCAATGACTTTGCCAATCAGTTGAGCTCCCTCTATATTTGGCTCTTCTATAGTCTGATGATCTCCTACAAAGGTGTATGTATTATCCTTGATTCTTCTTACTCGATGCAAAACAAATTGACCATTTTGTCTGCGATATAATAAGATATCTCCTATACGAATAGAAACAATTTTGGATAATTCCACAACATCATTTGAATGAAGCATAGGCTGCATACTTGTCCCCTGTACTGGAAATGTAAAGGTCTGATTGTTTTCAAATGCCTCTAAAATCAAAGGATAAAAATCCTCCACTCTAATCATTATACATGCCACGTTTCTTTAATTCTTCAATAAATTCTAGGATATCATTTAAAACAACATCATAAGCAACATCATATTCTGTAACCATAGCCTTAGCTATTTCTGAAGAAGTCTTATTATTCTTAAGTTGCTCATAAATATATGCTCCTGTTTCAGAAACATTATACACCTTACTAAAATCTACTCCACCATCCAAAAGAGGAATAATCATATATTCTTTTCCTACGTGCTTTAAAATAAAATTTTCATTTAAAGGCATAAATCCATCTCCAATCTTGTTTTTAATGTAGTAACAGCATCAGGATTCATATTGCACCCATATGAATAAATTGGTAGTTCTAAAATTTGATCAACCATTTTATTCCATACATCAACTGAATTCTTTTTGGGTGGTTCAATTTGTCCTAATAACAATCGCATTGCTTCTCTCACTCCAACTTTAGAAACTTGATTTTCTTTTTCTTGTTTTAAAAAGACAATGCATGTTAATGGAGCTGTAATATTTTGGTGAATTTGATGCTTTCCACTCCAAGGATTAGAGTAAAGCATCAATTGACCATCTTCTAAAACAATAATATTTTTATCATCATTTAATGAAACTGCATCTGTATAGGTTCTCCAAAGTCTAGCATGCGTACTTTTTCCTGTGCCACTCTTTGCACTAAATAAAATACCTTTAGAATGATAAACAACGGAAGCGCCATGAATAAATATTGCATTTTGTTTTTGATTTAAAATATATAATAAAGCATATTGACTCAATAAATATTCTGTAACAAAATCCTTTTGAATCAAATATAAATCTATTCTTTTTTTGTTATATACAATTCCACCAATAATTCGATCATTACTTTTTTGAAGCTGGATTGTTTTATCATCTATTTCGTATATATCATAGAATTCTGTATGGCGTGTTGGTTCTCCTGTAGGCAAACTAAGCTCTTCAAAATGACTGTGAATCTCATATTCTCCAATCTCATTTGTCTGATAGGTTTCAATATTATGAAATTGTTCCTCAAATTTAAAATCAATGTTGATATTAATATGAGCAATTTGAATCGTTAACATACCATCACCAGCCTTCTATTATTATACATTGTTTTTAGAATTTAATCAATTCTTCTATAGGTATCTTTTTTATTCCTATATTATTCATCCATAAAAATCTTTATGGTTTTTTAAAATTGCCAAATTTATTTTTGAAAAATCAAATGTAATAAAACTGTAAAGAGACAATAAATACAGCAAAAGAAAGGGACTAGCTGTAGCCAGTCCGCATCTATTAAATTCTACTTTTCTTGAAAATAGCACTTCTTAGTTTAATTCATACTTAATCATGTTTTCATTTAAAATGAAGATTTTTTCTTTTCTAGAATTCAATTTGGATGTTAATATCTTTAAGTTCAAAAAGTTATTTAATATTTTAAGTGCGCCTTGTTTAGTAATATTCAGATTACAAAATTCTATGAAGCCTTTATAATTGAACCAACCTTTTTTCTTATTTACTATTATTCTTTTTAAATAATGTGCTTCAGTACTAGTAATAGATTCTCCACTCAATGCCAAAGTTTCTCGAATCGCTGTAACATTTTTATAAATTAAGTAATATTGATTAGAAAGCTTACATAAATATATCAAAAAATATGTTAAATCATTATGAGAATTTCTGGTATCATCTATTGCTTTATAATAATTATTTTTATCATCATTAATTGCTTCACTAATATAGGCGGGTAATATTGCAACTTTTTCCATTAATATACTAATCCATAACGAAACCATTCTAGCAGTTCTACCATTAAAATCCATATAAGGATGAATATATAAAATATAATAATGAGCGATAAATGGTAATAACATAAACTGCATTGGGTTATCATTTAAATGATTATTTACATAATCAAATAAGGAGTTCATACATTCATCAATTTTATCAACATCGCAACCATCATGCCCACCGATTACAACCATTGCTTCTCTATAGTATCCTTTTAATTCATCTTCTTTTTTTAAAGAATTATAGCTTAAAAGTTTATATAACTTCAATAAATTTTCCTTATCAAACTTTGGTTTGGAAGAAATGAATTTATACCCCTGAAACATATTAAAAATAATTTGTTCGTTGGTATCTTTTACTTTTTCAGACTCCATTATTTCTAATATCTTTTTTCTGGTAGTATTAACACCTTCTATTTCTAAACTACCCTCCAATTCAGAAGAAAGTCTCGACAATATCATTTCATTATAGTTTTCTGATACTATTGTACTATTCTTAATTTGTAAATCATTTAAAAAGAAATCAGTATAATCTCTTACTGAATATAATAATTCTAACGCTTGATAATAAAATATTTTTTTAGAATTAAATGACTTCAAGGGCAAATCACATTTATACTCTGACAAATAATCCTCTTTAAATCTCAAATACTCATTTAACTCTGAATTGGTTAAAAGAAAATCATATTTCTTATTCATTCTTATATCTTCGTTAGTATAATAATGATTGCCACCTAATGCTGAAAGAATAATATCTTCGTATTTTGAACCCATACTATCATCCATCCTTTGATTCATTATAAACCTAATCGTAAACCTTGTCAAGGAATTGTTGTAAACTTTATCGTAAACCAATTATAACCTGCAAAATTAAATAAACAAAAAATTGTCACAACGCATTGCGACAATTTAAATATTTCAGTCTTGAAATTCTTTATAGGTTTCTTTTTCTGCATCATCTAATTCTTTTATTGAATAGTTTCCATACTCAAGTTGAATTAAAATAGAAAACTTAGGATTTTGAATTTGCACATTATCAGTCAAATAACTTTCTATATATTGATCTTTTAATAGCTTAGAAATTACTTCATCAGCAGTCATTTCAATTTGAACAGGTAATAACGTATCGCAACTGATTTCCACATCAAAATCAATCCTTTCACCTAAACTTAAATTTCCAATTAAATCTTGAGTTGGAATATGGAATTGAAGTGTAAAAGTATTCTTTGTTGTTTTTATAATTGAAATCTGATATGTTTCAATTAAGTTTTCTATGTCTGGAATTAGATCAATCGGATTATAATATTTCATCAGTTCAATTGATGCCTGAATCATAGATTTGTATTGGTTTGAAAAATCTTCTATGCTGACTTTGTTTTTCACAACAACACGTGTATCTCCCGTCTGAACATCTCCCTTTAAATAAGCAAATTGATCATCATTCACAAACTCTAGTGAAAAATGATTCAGTGTCTTAAAAGAAAGACTTGGAGAATCTGTATTGGTATTTCCAGACAAATTAAAAGTTCCATTCATTCTATAACTTTTCAAATTAGCCTGTGCTTTGACTTCTAAATCATAATTTAAATCAATCGTTGAGGTTTCATCCTTGGTTATAATTACTTTTCCACCGATTGCAGATGACAAAGCAATTGATACTCCAGTATAATTTGAATCTGGCTGAGCTTGATGTAGTTTTTGAAAAACCTCTTTTACTTCTTCAATATCTTCTGTCTTATTTATTTTATATGTAATTTCCTCGTTAGCCTCATTCAATATTGTAATTTCTGCAGGTGCTTCTTTTGATGCACAACCAGCAAATAGAACACTTATTAGAATGAGAAAGATAAAGCTTATTTTTTTCATACTTATTCCTTTGTTTTAATAGCAACTTCCAATTGATTAAATGGTATTTCAATTCCATTTTCATCAAATGCTTTTTTAATTTCAACTAATAAATAATTGTTTATTGTCCAATAATCTCCATTATTACACCAAACACGGATATTTAAATCTACACTAGAACTAGAATATTCTCTAATGCCTACAAACGGAGCTGGGTCTGTAAAGATTAAGGCATTTTGTTTACAAACATTTTGAATAACTTCTGTAGCCTTATTCAAATCAGCACTATAGGCTATAGACATTACAACCTCTACTCTTCTTGTATCCTTTGTTGATGTATTCACAATAACGTTGTTTGCTAGGGTGCCATTAGGAACATGCACAACCTTGTTATCTGCAGTCACTAAAACCGTATAGAACATATGTATATCCTCTACTGTTCCTGTCTCTCCATTTGTTGTTATTTTATCTCCAATGCGGAAAGGTCTCATTAAAATAATGATAATACCTCCAGCAAAATTAGATAAAGACCCTTGCAATGCTAAACCTACGGATACTCCAGCAGAAGCAATCAACGCTGTAATAGATGCAGTTTCTATGCCGATATATCCGATGAAACAAATTAAGCATACAACCTTAATTACAATTCGGATAACTTGTGTTCCTACTCTTGATAAAGTTTCATCTGCTTGTTTTTTTTGAAGTCTTTTATATAATTTTTTAGTCAAGATATTCGTGATTTTAAAAACAATAAATAATAGAATTAATCCAATAATCAATCGAATCCCTGTTGTGGTACACCAATTCAAAATCGTATTCCATAAGGCATTCCAATCAATATTTGTTTCTCCTTCTAAAAAAGACAAAAACATAATTTCTACTTCCTTTACTATAATTTCACATAATACTTCTGTTTTTCATAGACAATTTTAAAGTATACTAAAAGTGTCAAAAAAGACAGAAAGGAGCCATAACATATAGTTTAGACAACAACCAATTTACTCTCCCCTTTTTATAAATGTTGTCAACTGCTCTAGGAAACTAGAGCTTTTTATTTTACTGGAATGAGTTTCTTCTTGCCGCCCATATAAGGCTGTAATGCCTTAGGTACATTTACGCTGCCGTCTGCATTATAATTATTTTCTAATACTGCAATTAACCCACGAGGTGTAGCAAGTACAGTGTTATTTAAAGTATGAACTAAATAAGTTCCGTTATCATTCTTTGTACGAATACCAAGACGTCTTGCTTGGGCATCACCTAATGTAGAACAAGATCCAACCTCGAAATATTTTTGCTGTCTTGGACTCCAAGCCTCAACATCACAGGATTTTACCTTTAAATCTGCCAAATCTCCTGTACAGCATTCTAATGTACGAACAGGAACATCTAGACTTCTAAAGAATTCAACAGTATAGCTCCACATTTTGTGATACCATTCCATACTTTCTTCTGGCTTACATAAAACAATCATTTCTTGTTTTTCAAATTGATGCACACGATAGATTCCTCTTTCCTCAATACCATGAGCTCCAACCTCTTTTCTAAAGCATGGAGAATAGGAAGTTAAAGTAATAGGCAATTCTGCTTCCTTAACAATTTGACCTTTAAAACGACCAATCATAGAATGCTCTGATGTACCAATCAAATATAAGTCTTCTCCTTCAATTTTGTACATCATATTTTCCATTTCAGCAAAGCTCATTACACCCTTTACAACATCAGAACGAATCATAAATGGGGGAATACAATATGTGAATCCTTTATCAATCATAAAATCTCTAGCATAGCTTAGCATTGCAGAATGAAGTCTAGCAATATCTCCAACAAGATAATAAAATCCATTTCCACTGGTTCTGCCTGATGCATCCTTATCTAATCCATTAAATCTAGAAATGATATCTGCATGATAAGGAATCTCATAGTCAGGAACTACAGGATCTCCAAATTTTTCAATTTCAACATTTTCAGAATCATCTTTTCCAACAGGAACACTAGAATCTACAATTTGAGGTATGACTAACATAATCTCATTTAATTTGCCTTGTAGTTCCTCCAATAATGGATCGATTTCAGCAATTCTTTTATTATTGTTAGAAACTGTTTCCTTAATGGCATTCGCCTTATCTATTTCCTTATTTTTCATAAGAAAACCAATTTGCTTACTAAGTTCATTTCTAGAAGCTCTTAAGGTTTCTCCTTCTAGCTTTAAGCTACGAATTTGCTTGTCCAATGCAATGACTTCATCTACAAGCGGAAGCTTTGCCTCTTGAAATTTCTTTTTAATGTTCTCCTTTACAAGCTCTGGATTTTCTCTAATAAATTTAATATCTAACATATTCCTTCTCCTTTTTTCTTTAAAAATAAAAATCCTTAAGTTAAAAATAACCTAAGGACGATTGTTCACCGTGGTGCCACCTTAATTCTAGTATAACACTAGCACTTAAATTCTTTAACGCAGAAATACGATTCTTATCCAAGGTAGATTCGCTTTATAATCGGTTAACTAGTTTTCACCCAACACTAGCTCTCTTATATAACCTAATCATAACCTACTTGTCCTCTTCATCTAAGATTAATGCAATTATAACATTATAACCATTAATTTTCAATAAATTATTGAACAATTATTTCTTCTGGTGTTACTTGTTCTACAACTTCGTTTGCACGAATTTCGCTTCTAATCCAAAAAAACGAAATACATCCTCCAGCAATAAATATGACAAATACAATAATAAACGTTACATACCATAGTTGCCATGCAGAATAAGACCATATTCCATATACCAATGAAGCTAATGCTGTATAAATCACCGATAAACAAATATTAAAATAATAATCTTTTATGTATTGTAGTACCATTTTCATCACCTATACCATTATATCACAATTCTTACATTAGCCAAATGTTTTTTATTGGAAAATACATTATTTTCTTTAGTATATACTCTATTTAAAATTTTCTCCTCGAAAAAATCCCAGAGAAAATAGATTTTAAAACACCTCTACGACAAGAAAAATATTTCTTTCCGGCCAAGTATAAATCTTCAACCTTTGTTTCCTTTATCTTAGAAGAATCTATTGCATAAATATTTTGTGATAAAACAGCCATATCTGCTACCTTACCTACTTCTAGACTCCCTCTTTTATCTTCATCAAATGTTGCATAATATCCATTATAAGTACACATTCTTAATGCATCTTGAATAGAAATTCTTTCTTCTGGAATATCGTGATGAACTGCCTTATCCATCCAAACAATAGGATTTGGGCTTGTGCATGGAGCATCAGATCCAAAAGCAACCTTGATTCCTCTATCCATAAAACTCTTGATTGGATTTAATTGATTTAAACGAGCTTCTCCCATAATAGATTCCAAGTATTCATTGGGTTCTTGTTTCCAGCTAATAAAAGCACTTTGCATTAAAAGCTGTATATTGTATTTTTCACAAATTGCCATACCCGCCTTTGTAGGTAAGCAGGCATGAATAATCCCATGTCTATGATTTTCTCTAGGAAAATCCTCTAAAGCTGCCTGTAAGGCTCTCGTTGCCTGATCAAAGGCTTTATCTCCAATTGCATGCATTTCAATTTGGAGTCCTAAGCGATTGGCTCTTTTACAAAACTCAATCACCTTTTCATCTGAATAATAAAGTACACCATCTCCACCTTCTAAATCTACATAAGGCTCATTTAAGGAGGCATCATGTGAGCCAAAGCAACCATCTAGTGCACATTCAAAGCATCCACCAACACGAGGAAGCTTCCTTTTTGTTGCCACCTTCACATTCATAGATTGTGGAAAAACACGAAGCTGAAATCCATTCTTTAAGGATTTTGCAAAAATCTTTTCAAAGGTAATGTCAAGGTTAGCAACAAATCCAACACCACTCACACTATGAATCATGCCAATTCCTTGTTTGGCATGAAAATCAACACAATTCTGCATATTTTTAAATAGTTCTAAAATCGATAAAGATCCCGTAATATAATCAGAAACAGCGAAGAAAGCTTCTTGATTCATTTCTCCTGTATCTGGATGATACCCTCTTAATTTACTTAATTTTTTATTTAACTTATGTAAAAGCTTAGAATTCACAATACATGCATGTCCATCATATTTCACTACCATAAGCTCCTTATTTGGACATACTTGATCCAATTCTTCTCTGCTAACCAATCGGTGTTCTACAACAGAATATGGAGAAGCTCCAAAGCATATTAACACCTTATTTTTAGATTGCTTTACAAAATCTGCAATCATTTGCAAAATCTCAACATTTGATTCTGCCTCCATCACATTCAATCCGGCATTAAATGTAGATAAGGATGCAAAATGCTGGTGAGTATCCACAAATGCAGGAATAAGTGCCTTATCTCCCAATTCAATCCTCTCTATATTTTGATATTGCTCAGGCAATGAATTTCCTACATATTCAATATATCCATTATGTTCAACCAAGTATCGAAATACATCATTATTTTTATTAACTGTTAAAATATTACCAACAAAGCATTTCATTTTCATCGCTCCTTTTGTTTATTTTAATATAAATCTGTTCACTTTTCAATGATTATTTGGCAAATTTGAACAAATTCGAGATTTTGAGGGGCGAATGTAGTAAAATGGTGTATTTTGGTGTATAATTTATAATGATCAAATTAGACAAGGAGAAAATATATGACTAGAAATGAATTTGACATTCTACATTATATTTATAAAAACGGCAAAAAAAGCTATAGAGATATCAGCAAAGCAACAGAGGTATCCATTGGAACTGTTTCTAAGGTGATGAAACAACTTTTAGAAAAACAATATATATTCAATGATGAAATCACTTCATTAGGTATGCAGGCATTAGAAGCCTATCGTGTTCATAATGCAATCATTTTAGCAGCAGGTCCCTCCTCAAGATTTGTACCCTTATCCCTAGAACAGCCAAAGGGATTGTTCAAGGTAAGAGGAGAGATATTGATTGAAAGACAAATCCAGCAGCTTCAAGATGCCGGAATTGAGAATATCTATCTTGTTTTAGGATATAAAAAGGAAGCCTTCTTCTATTTGAAGGATAAATATAATGTTCATTTTATTATCAATACAGAATACAACAAAAAGAATAACATTGAATCCTTATACATTGCAAAGGACAAGCTAGGATCAAGCTATATTTGTTCTTCCGATGATTATTTCACCATAAATCCATTTCAAAAATATGAATATCAAACCTTCTATGCATCTATCTATACTCCTCAAAAAACAAAGGAAATGTATGTGGATGTAAATACGAAAGATGAAATTATAGTTATGGCAAAGGGGAGACCCTCAGGAAATATTTTATTAGGTCACTCTTATTGGAATGAGAATTTTTCTAAAGCCTTTACTTCTCTTATGGAAAAATATCATGATACTGGAGAATATGATAGTGCCTTTTGGGAAAAGCTTGTTGCAGACCATTTATCCGTTCTTCCTAAAATGGAAATCAAAAGATATCCAGAGGATACAATTTTTGAATTTGATTTTGTTGAAGAACTACGCGCCTTTGATAACAAATACGTCAATCACACCGAAAGTAAAATCATGGCAAACATTTGTTTGGCTCTAAAATGTAATGAAGCAGATATTTTTAATTTCAAGCCTGTGTATGAAGGTCTTACAAATACTTCCTTCATCTTTACAGTTAAAAATATTCAATATGTGTATCGTCAGCCTGGAGAAGGAACTGGAGCGGTTATTAATCGGAAGCATGAAAAAATAGCATTAGAAGTCGCAAAGGAAAATCATTTTGATCCAACCTTCCTTTATATGGATGAAAACGAAGGATGGAAAATATCCTATTATATTCCTTCTTTCAGAGAACCAGATTATGCAAATCCAGAAGATTCTAAGATTGTAATTCAAACCTTGCAACGACTTCATAAAATTCAAGTCAAAGAAATTGATTGGACATTTGAGCCTGTTACTGAAGCACTGAAGCTAGAAACTGCTTTGAAAGAAAAAACAACAATTGCAATGTCTGACTTTGATGAATTAAAGGAACGCATTTTAAAGCTATATGAAAAGACAAAGGGAGACGGAATTGAAAAATGCTTCTGTCATGGAGATACATACAAGCACAATTGGATGATTACTCCTACTTCTACTATACTCATTGATTGGGAATACGCAGGTTTAGGTGATCCAGGTATTGACGTTGGATATTATATTGTAGACGCAATGTATTCCTTTGAAGAGGCAGACCAATTTATTCGCGCTTATTGTAAAGACACATATTCTGATGCATTACGCTTCCATTATCTTGCTTACACAGCTATTATTGCCTATTATTGGTTTGTTTGGGCGCTCTATAGAGAATCCTTTGGAGCTATCATAGGAGAATCTCTTTACAATTGGTATACTATGGCAAAAACATATTCCTTATATTTAGAAAAGGAATATGCAATTCAAAGTAAACTATTAAATCGCTACGAATTTGAAGTATTAAAATACATTGAAGAAAATTCAAACGTCCCTTATGATTCACGATCCATCTCAAATAGTCTTCTTTTCTCATGGGACAAGGTCAAAGGAATTCTAGCAGAGGGTTTAGAAAAAGGAATCCTTAAAAACAATTCTTCTACTCTCTCTATTACCGAAAAAGGAAAAGCCCTATTAGAACCCTATCAGGTTGAACGTGCTGTCATTATGGCAGCAGGCTTTGGTTCAAGAATGGTGCCAATTACTCTAGAACGACCAAAGCCATTAGTTAAAGTCAATGGAATCAGAATCATTGACACTCTATTAGACGCTTTAATTTCAAAAGGAATCAAGGAAATCTATATTGTTACAGGATATAAAAAAGAAATGTTTGGTGAGCTTTTAGAAAAATATCCATTCCTTCAATTGATTGAAAATGACGATTATAACATTACCAATAACATTTCTTCTATTATGAAGGCATTGCC
Source organism: uncultured Mollicutes bacterium (assembly GCA_947177025.1). Classification (GTDB taxonomy): domain Bacteria; phylum Bacillota_I; class Bacilli_A; order Acholeplasmatales; family Anaeroplasmataceae; genus Pelethenecus. The sequence continues at coordinate 27,375 of CAMWSQ010000001.1, forward strand.
TCACATAGACAATTGTTATATCTGTGAAGCAGATTTCTTAGTATCTAATCCAAACATTATCTCAAAATATCATTATTGCTCAAATTATTTGGGAGCCTATGTACGCGAAACAGATGATTGGTGTTTTAGAAGTGAAAATCAATATGCAGTGGATTATAAAAAAGAAAATACCAACTGCTATCAAGCCTTTGGTATTTCTTATTGGAATGCAGAGGATTCCAAAAAGCTAAGAAGCTATCTTCCTCAAATCTATAAAACAAAAAAAGGAAAACAAGAATTTTGGGAATCCTGTATTTTCAATTATTATAAGAATGATTTCAAAGTGGAAATTAATATCTGTTCTAAATTCGATATTGTAGAAATTGATAATTTTAGTGAACTCGTAGAAATTGATCCATCCTATAAATCCTACACAAATAAACAATAAAAAAAGGCGATACTCGCCTTTTTTATTTAATTCTTTCATAAATCTTTTTTGCGAAAACAATGTCGTGTAAAGCAATTCCGATGTTATAGGCTATAATGCGTTCCTCATCGTTTTCTCTTCCCTTACAAGCATAATTCACAACATCACAAACTTCATTAAAGGATTTGAATTGGTGAAAGTATTTAAATCCTTCAATATGTCCATAATCATCACCAAAAATTTTATCAAATGTTAAATCACAGCCTTGAAAGCCTCTAGTATGAATTGGAACAAGTAATACACCCTTTTTGTAAACAGCTGCATCTGCAAAATCTTTGTCTGCAAAGGTTACAGCAGAAACAATTACATCTGAATCCTTTGCCATCTCAACATAATCATCAAAAATTTTCCATGTAATATTGGAATTTCCTGAAAATTCATCTACAATGGATTGTCCTACCTGATTGAAATTTAAAATACGAATTTCAATCTTTTTATCTTCTTCTAATGTTTCTAGATACATACGAAGTGTAGCCTTTCCAATAACACCTAATCCTAAAAAAGAAATGGTTTGATAATTCTTTTTAGCAAATAAATGAATAGAATGTACCGCAACAGCTGCAGTTCTCCACGTTGTAATAAAATCAGCATCGATAATGGCTTGTAAATTCCCCGTTTTTAAATCGTATAAAGAAAGTTTACTGTCAAGTACAGGTACTCGTTCGGGATATCTAGTAACAATCTTTACGCCTGCAACACCTTCCGTTTCAACAACACAAGGCATAACATTATAAAAGATTCTTCCTTCATCCATCTTCATACTTATTTTTTCTGGCAAAAGCATACTTTTTTTATTCTTTATTGTTTCTGAAGCCCAATTTAACATTTCTTTACAAGAAATATTTAAATCCAAAATTTGTTCATTTGAAATAAGTTTCATATGAATCTCTCCTTTTGTATTTATTAAAATTTGTCATGATCCTTATAGTCTTTATAAGAATCATCTAAAGCAACCAATTCACTGAAGTTATCAATTTCAACAATGTCTGGTTTATAGCATTCACGAATTGTAATCTTGAAATCCTTCTTATATACTTTTAAAGGTGCGTTGTCCCAGAAATTTTCTTTTCCTGCTCGAGAATGATATAGCTTCTTTATATCTTCACTAAGCTTTTTACCATCTGCTTCATTCCAGTAAGAAATACCTATCATTTGATAACAATTCTCTCCACCTTGCTGATAGTGATCAATATAAATTCCCTTTTTAAATAAACACCAGTCTTCTGTCTCACTTACTTTAATTCCTAAATAATTTGTATTATATTGATACTTTTGAATAAGATCCTTATTTTTAACTAAAAGATCTGCCTCACAAATATAACAACGTTCCATATAGTCTAAAGCCTTCATTGCAGAAGAAATATTGTTTGTTACATTATATTCCTCATTATCTACAAACTTTACAAAAGGATATTTTTCTAACAGCTGATCGAATTGTTCCTTCTTATATCCACGAACAATTAATACATTAGTTATACCTTTTTCCACAAGTGCATCTAATAGAGTATCAATGATTCTTGTTCCATTGACCTTTACCAAAGGCTTAGGAATATCCAAAGTTACAGGAGCCATTCTAGAGCCAAAACCTGCAGCTAAAATAATAGCTTTACGTACACGATATGGTTCTAACACCAACAAGCCCTTTTCTGTAATACTCATATCTCCTTTTACATCAACCTGAACATATCCAAGCTCTGTACAGAAATTCAATTCACGATTGATTGTTCCTAAAGAAATGGTTAGCATATCTGATAACTCTCTTTGAGTATATTTCCCTTTTCCATGCTTTTCTAAAAATGTTAATATTGAAAATTGATACTTATTTAATTCCATAAATTCTATTCCTTTTCTTCTTTCTTTTCTTGTTACAAAAATATAAGTTAAAATTGCAGTACATCCTTTAAATACTAAATTGATTAAAATGATAATAAAAGAAACAACTGCTTGCATCTCATAGTTTCCTGTTCTCTCATAAGTAGTAATAAGCACTGCCAAAGGCTGTGTCTTATATGTGCTTAGGAACGCAACTGCAGAAATGGTAATCATAGAATTCAAAAAGAAATATGAAAACATTTCAATTATCGTTCCTATAGAGGAAGGAATTAGCACCTTGAAAAACACTCTAAATCGATTCAGTCCTAAAGTGTTTCCTACAATTTCATAATCCTTATTGATTTTAGACAAACAATTCTTTGCCATAATAAACGGTGAGCCCAAGAAATGCGCAACATTTACTGCAACAATGATAGCAACGGTTCCATAAAAGAACCCGTTGGTTCCTTGGAATATAAATATATATCCAATACCTAAAACAATTCCTGGAATTGCAATAGAGGCCATCGCCAAGAAATTTAATATTTTTCCAAGAATTCCTTCTTCTATACGAGACGTAAAATATGCTGCAGTATAAGCAAAAGCTGTACCAACAACTCCTGTTGCAATTGCAATTAAAATCGAGTTGCTAATATATTTTCCTAACCCAACACCATGAACTGCATCAAATACATTGGCAAGATTCTTCATTGAAAATTGAATGTTGTTTGGATACCCCTTCATAAACGCTAACGAAACAAAGGACGCCTGTGGGATAAGCAAAAAGAAAACAACCAAAGAAATAAAAACAATTGTAATGATATTGAATGCTTTTGATGCTGGAAGCAAAGCATTTTTACTCTCTCCTCCGTTGTCCTCCTTTAAGAAAATATCTAAAATAAAGGAAACAACCGCAGGAATTAAAAGTATTAAACCAACTAATGCTGCTCGTCCATATTTAAAATTTGTCATTGCCTGTTCATAAAGATACATAGGTAATGTCTTAATTCTACCTGCAACCTCCATTGGTATACCATAATCTGAAAAGATTAAAGTAAAACTTGCGAGGAAGGCTATAATTAAAGGTTTAAATAAATATGGAAGTGTGATTTTAAAGAAGGTACTAAACTTTCGTATTCCTAAAATATTTGCAGCATCATATGATTCCTTATTCTCATAGCGTAATGCATCATAGAGAACCAAAAAGGTTGGCGGAAAGCTTACAACAATGGAGCCTAGAATTAAACCTGAATATCCCAACAAATCTTTATTAAAGCCAAACATTTGGTCAAAAAAACCATTAGTTCCAGAACATACACGTATACCAAGTCCAATGGATAGCGTTGGAACTAGCATAGGTATAGTTAAAAGAATATTAAAGATTTTTTTATGTTTCAAAGTGGAAAAATTTAAAAAGTAAGCAGTCACCAATGCTAATATTGTGGTAAGTAAACTACTCACAAGAGTGTAAACAAATGAATTCTTGACAGCCTCATGAAAACCAGGATCCTGAAATACATAGGAAGTGTCTGCTCCTACTATATTAAACAACAAAAAGAATAAGGGAAGTATACAAAATAGGAGAATACATCCCATATAAATGCATCGTGTTATATTATAGGATTTTATCGTAATTCTTTTACTTCTTATCGTGAATTCCATGGATACTATCCTCAATTGATTTTATTTTTTCATCCAATTGCTCAACGATAAAGCTTTGAATGAATGGAGAAGCTGGATTATGATAAATATTAGATGGTGTATCCAATTGAACAATATGATTATCATCAATTACCATAATACGATCAGATAAGCTAAAAGCTTCCTCTTGATCATGTGTAACATAAATCATAGTTATTCCATACTTTTCTTGTATCTTCTTTAATTCCTTACGTAATGCCAGCTTAATATTCGCATCTAACGCAGACATCGGTTCATCAAACAAAATAATGTCTGGATTTAAAACCAATGTACGAGCAATAGCAACTCTCTGCTGTTGTCCACCTGATAATTGTCTTGGCTTTTTATGGACATGCTCCTGTAGTCCTACAATTTCAATAATTTCATTTACACGATTTTCGATTTCTTCTTTTGAGACCTTTTTAACCTTTAAAGCATAGGCAATATTATCATACACCGTCATATTCGGAAACAAAGCATAATTTTGGAATACAATTCCCATGTTTCTTTCTCTTGGTGTTTTATGCGTAATATCTTCACCCTGCTTAAAGATTGTTCCATATGTAGGTTCTTCTATGCCAATTAAAATACGTAGAAGTGTTGTTTTTCCACATCCTGAGGAACCCAAAAGGGAGAGAAACTCTCCCTTATATACTTGGAAATAAATGTTTTCTAAAACGATTCTATTTCCATATTTTTTTCCTATGTTTTCGATAGTTAAAATTGCTTCTTTTTCCATAATTATAGTTTCCATTTATCTAAAAGATTTTGTTTATAACTTGGATCAAATAATCCCTTCATATCTATTGCAGGAACATCTGTTGGATAAAGTGGATCTACTGGCTTTTGATTTATATAAATTGGATCTGGACAGAACTTTTCAAGTTGGTCTTGATTCATTTCATTATAAATATATTCCCAAACCTCACGAACAGCTGGTCTAGTTTCATGACCATTAATCATAGCCATAACATATAAATTGGAAGGTGCTCCATAGTCTAGGAAAGTGTAATCTAAATCTGCATTATTCTTCTTATATTCCACACATTGCCATAGCATTGCTAAACCAATAGCAATCTCTCCACGATCAGTAGCCTTAATAGGTGCAGAGCCTGAAGATGTATATTCTTTAATGTTTTTATCTAGCTTACTAAAATATTCTAAAGCCTTCTCTTCTCCTAAAACAGATACAACACCATTATAAAATAGATATCCTGTTCCAGAAGATTTAGGATTTGGCATAGTGATTAAATCCTTATATTTAGGATCTAATAAATCCTCATATGTTTGAGGCACAGGAAGAGAATGGTCTTCTAATACCTTTTTGTTAATTACAAATGCTCCATAAGTCATAACTGCTGGTGCGTATTTTGTATGTCCATAGCTTTTAGCTGCTGGAGTAAACTTATTGAAATCATACTCCTTTAAATCTGCAAAGAAATTTGGGTTTTCAGATAATAAAAGCTCCATATTATTTGCTTCTAATTCTAATACAATATCACAATCTGTATTTGTTTTTTCACCTTGAAGCTTAGAAACTAATGCTCCTGTTCCTGAATACTGAATAATGATATTGTAATCTGGAAACTTCTCATCAAGCTTTGCTTGCATATATTCAATTCTTTCTTCTTCAGAGGTTGCATAAAGTAAAACCGTTTCTTTAGAAGGTCCACAGCTAGTAAATAGCATAGTAACACAAGTAGTTAATAAACCTAATAACAAAAATTTTTTCATAATTATTTCTCCTTACATTTTATTGTACTTCACAAGTATACAACACATTTGTTCTATTTTCAACATTTTTTTGTTTTTTTTGAACAAAAATGATAAGATTTTTGAACAAAAAAAGAAATTCCATTAGTAGTATGGAATTCTTCTTGTTGATTTATTCACTTAGATCTTCTTTACTATATGCTTCTAATCCGTGATTTTTTTGTTCCTCAACGGGAGGGAGCGTCATATACTCTCCATAAAATTTCGTTAAAATGGCATCATAATTTTTAGGAATATTATATTCCTTGCCCTCAAACCAACCCTTAGCTACAACAAAATCTTCTTTCTCATAAACATATTTGTCAGGATTTTGATATGGACTATCAAAATATCCAATGTATTTTGTATACTTCTTATTTGTTTCTGATAGAAGCTTATGATACTTTTTGATGACCTTAGGTATACTACAAAAGCTCAATAGGAATTTATGCCATACTACAATATGGAATTTAATAAATCTTTTGACCAAAGAACCATCTAAAGCTTTTAAAGAAAAATTACAGAAATAAAATTTCTTTCTTCTTTTAGAAATTCGTTTTAAATTTCGTTTTACTTCTTCTTGTGTATCTCCAAAAGCATCTAATGGAAAAATATCAATGAATAATCCTGTAGACTTTTCTTTGGCTCCTGTTTCATTGATTAGAACACTTGTATCTACTACCTTTGCAAAATCTAAACGGAAGTTTGGATTACTTTCGGTATCTACAAAATCATACTTCTTTTCAGCTTGAATTGCTTCTTTAAAGGCATCATAGTCTTCTCTTAAAATCCATAAATCAATATCATCATCCCAAGGAATATATCCCTTATGGCGTATAGCTCCTATAAGTGTTCCATAGGCCAAATAATATGTTAAATTCTTTCTTGTGCAAAGTTCATCGATGTAATCCAACATTTGAATTTGCTTAGCACGAATTTCTTCCTGTGTTAATTTTTTCATTTCTATACTTCCCCTTTAAAACTCCCATTGTCTATCTTCTCCATCACCATATCGTGTAGAATATAGTATATTGTTTTTCGTATCTATAGTAAAAATATCCATACTATAGCCCAATTGTTTCTCCTCAAGTAATCCAGATTTTCGAGTTGCTATTACATTCACTTGATTTACTTTACTTGATTTATCTCTATGTAAATGTCCTTGAATAATTCCAACAACAATACCAGGTTGTTGCTGCGTATAATCTACATCTAACTGAACTGCAAAATCTCCTGTTCCACTACTCTTAGGTGTATTATAAGATTCTGCCTTTTGAAATGCATCTAAAATTCCCCAAAATACATCCTCATTATATACTGTTCCATCTGTAAATCCTGTTGCAGAGGTTAAGTGTTGTAGGATGACAACTTTCCATTCTCCAGAATCTGTTTTATCAGAAAAATTTAAAGCCTGTTTGGCGAAGAATTCTAGCTGTTTTTGTTGATACCCATAACACCATTGTCCTGGATAACGAATCTTTTTTCCGTCCAAAATGTAAGGGACATCGATAGAATTTAAATAAATAATGCGTACCTTTTGCGGTTCAATATCTGTAAAGGAATATAATGCACTGTCATTGCCTGTTGCTTTACTGTTATTATAAAGTTCTGTCAATTCTGCATCTGTAAGTTCAGCATTTACCTTTGCTTCATTTTTGTTTTCAATTCTTCCTCTTAAACTATTATCATCGTGGTTCCCCTTTAATACATGCAAAGGAAAATCAAATGCACGAAAGGAAGAAATCATCTTAGGAATACTTCTTTTCAATGCGGAACGATTATAAGAATTTGCAATATTATCTCCGCCAAGATAAGCTGCTGAAATTGGATAGGTTTTATGAATCAAGTTTAAATCCTCGACAAGTTTTGCAGTAGAGGAATTATAATATATTGTATCCTCATAATGTAAATCTGGAATGAATCCAAAGGACACACAATCTTCTGTATATATAGCTTCCAATCGCTGTTCTACATTTAATAGCATTTCCTCGGTGTCATATTCAATGACAGGAATTTCATTAGAAACAGCTTTACTACAAGAAGCACTCGTCACTCCCAAAATAATTAAAACTATACATAGCATTATTTTTTTCATATTAAAATACATCCTCATATGGTCCAAAATCAATGTCTTCTATATGATGTGGTACCTGAAGTTCTTTAGGTGGAAGCTGCATATAATCATCATAGCTTTTGCGTAACATTTCATCATAACCCTTTGGAATATAGAATTGATATTTACCAAAATCCCATAATAATCTTTCATCAAAGCTTTCCCTATGAAAAATATTACGACTGAATGTACTAAAGGAACCAATATATCCAACCAAATCACGATCTTTTACCTTTTGAATTGCTTTATCTCTCATTTTTCTTAGCCGCTTATAGCTAATCATTTTCGTAAAAGCATACTTCATATTTTTAGAATTTTCATAAGACCCTTTGTAAAAGGTTAACTTATTCACGCGATTCATAGCATTATGAAGTTTATGAAGCTGTTTCGAATCGTTTGGTAAATAATCTAGAATAAACAAATCAATAAATAAACCCTTATGTATATTCATATTTCGAGTTGTACTCTCATTGTAAAGAGTATTATTTAAACGAATCTTCGCATAAGTAAAATAAACATCTTCCACGTCATCAAATGCTTGAAGATATAACTCACTAGGAGATTCCTTCTTCCAAAGTTCTCTTAGTTTGTTGTATTCATCACGAAACATATAAATATCTATATCATCATCCCAAGGAATGACATCATGATGACGAACAGCTCCTAATAAGGATCCATATGCCAAATAATATTTCAATCCCTGTTGTTCACAATACTCATGAAAAACATTCAAAATATATTTTAATGCATTTTGTACTTTTAAAAGTTTTTCTTCCATACCTTTTCCTCACTGTTCTATATTTTCTTCTAGTCTTTTTCTTTTAAATAGATTTGCTAGAATTGCCTTTGTATCTTTCCGTAAAATTGTATATGCTAATGCTGCTGCAACACCCAAATAGATTACCAATCCAATCACAAATTCAATGACTAGACGTGCTGCCACGTGCAAGTCTCCCAAAGCATGGAAATAATTTAAAACAAACAATGCTGCAAACATAATTATTCCACTAAATAGGAATGGAATGGTTTTGCATAAAAACATCCATACTGGAATTTCTTTTCGAACAGAAATAAACTGGATTAAAACTGACGTTAGTTCTGCTGCAATTGTTCCAATAATAGCCCCATTAATTCCCATAAATGGAATCAACGCAAAGTCAATTATGGCATTAATAATCATACTCATCAAAAAGGAAATTACATACATTTTGTCCTTTTTGCTTGGCAAAATATATTGTGTTCGAATAATATTTCCAAAGGATACAATCAATATAATTGGTGTTAAACATTTCATAACAAAGGAACAATCCATAAACTCTTTCCCATAATACAACAGAATAAAATCATCAGCTACACCCAAAATTCCAAAGACACATCCAAAGGCCAAAAAGCCAATTCCTATAAACGAATAAGAAATAAACTTCACGAGCTTTTCCTTGTCCTTCTTTTCAAATAAATATGACATTCTTGGTAGCATAACAGTTCCAACAGTTGTTAAAATTGTATTCACTATCTTGATTAACTTTTCTCCATAATCATAAATTCCTACTTCTGCCTTCTCACAAAATATACCAAGAATTGTTTTGTCCAAAACAGAATATATTCCTGTACTTAAGGTATATATACTTAAGATTAAAACAGGCTTTAAATGCTTTCCTATAAGCTTCCAATCCGGCTTGACAAACTTTATTCTTTTAATTGCAGAAGGAATGATTACCATTGTTCCTAATAAATAAGAACCACACATAATTGCCGTATAGATTGGTAAATCATTTGCTGTTTTCACTAATGTAAAGATTAATACTAACTCTAACACCTTAATCAAGGTGTTCTTTAATACAATACTCTTAAAATCTTCAAGACCATAAAACAACCATGTAATATCAAATAACGCCGATAAAACATATAAAACATGTATATATCCAACAGATGTATTCAAAACAGTAAAGCATAATACCAAATATGCTCCTAACGCTATTGCAGAGGATATACAATGCAAAAAGAACAAATTCCAAAAGGTTTTTCTAAGCTCTAGTTCGTTATCCTTAACCATAGAAATCGAACGAGTACCATAGTTAGATATTCCTAGCATTGCAAGCATCACAAAATAAAATGCGATAGAATTTACATAAGAATAGATTCCCAAATTCTCTTTTCCTAACACACGAGTAAGATAAGGAGAAATAACAAATGGAATTACAAGAATCAAAAATTGATATAGAAATTGATAAACTAAATTCTTTTTTATACTTTTCATACATTTACATCCTTTATCAATTTCATATAATATGTATTTGGATTATCCTCTAGCATTAACTCCTTATAATTTAATTTATGGCAAAAGGACTGTTGTTTTATAAATTCAAATTCCTCTGGATGAAATTCTTTATTCATATAGCTAATTAAAATATGAGCATCAATTGAGGACTTAAATGGTATGCTTTCCCATTCTGTTGGATATTTTTCCAATACCATTTTAAAGAATAGATGTACAAGGAAATACTCACAAAGATGCTTATTCTTTTTCCAATATAGATATAAAAGCTTTTGAACTTCCCCTAGAATCGGATTGTTTGGCTTAGCATAAATCAACCAGCTATCCATCACTAGGGCATAGTCTTTACGTTCTAAATGATTATAATAGAACAAATTTGAATCTATAAGATACTCAGGAAAAACATCTGTAAAATATGTTGTTGCATCAATCCAAATTCCTCCGTGCTCATATAAAAGATTCACACGTAGGATATCTGAAAAATGAGCATGGGTAATTTGCCCCTTCTCCCACTTTTCTAAAATAAATTCCGGAATAGATGTAAATTCTCTTAAATTCTCATTTGTCAAAAGATGAATTTCCCAATCTGCAAACTTTTCATAAATAGAGTCAATTGCCTTTTGAACAATCAAAGGAGCATTCTCTACGCCCTGAAACCAGCATACCCAAACTTTTTTAACAGGAGCCTTGGGTTCTGTAATATGATATTCTATTTTTTTTGCATATTTCTTTCTCAGCTTGTTATATATCATTTGACGATAAGCAACAACCATTTGAAGATGATCTAATTTTAGAAGCTTTCCTAAAAAAAGACTTTTCGCTTTATAATAAAAGTTACCATCACGCAAAGATTTGAAAATCTTATATTTCATTTCGAACCCTCCCTTTATCATATATCCAAATAAAAGATAGGAAAATTATTCCTAGTACTCCTGCGGAAGAGGTTAAAATAGCTGATCCCACAGAATGAATGATAAAATATGTTAATATCGTAATGGCAATAATCTTACAAGACTTGTCATGACATTTTAAGCACTTTGTAATAAAGAACACAAATATACCAAACATTAAAGCTGTTCCAAAGAAACCAAATTGACCAATAATCATTGGATAATAGGTGTCATTCAAAAATTGATAATCCTCTGGATTCATACCATAAAGAGATGTAAATCCATACTGCTCGTATAATGGAGAATAGGAGGATGCAGCAACAGATGACCCATAGGTTCCAAAACCACTACCAAATGGCAAGTAATGCGTTGCCGTAATAAATCCATGCTTAAACAATATATATCTTGGAGCATTTACATTTGTTAGATAAGTTACAATCTGATATCTAGAAATCCATATACAAAGGGATAAAAGAATCGCTAAAATCAATAAGACCTTAAGCTTGTCCTTATACTTAATCATTGCTCTAACTCCTAAAAAAACAAACGGAATCAGCATAGATGGTCCCTTTAGTGTGATTAATAAAATAAAACATATCATCAGAGAATAAATTCTTCTCTGCTTCTTCTTTTTCAATTTCAAGAACAAAATAATGTAAATACAAAGAACAAAAACAGTAAACTCATGGGCATATTCAAAGACAAAATTAAATCCATAAATGCCAAATCTTTTTTGTCCTCGCATTCCAAAATTAAAGAATATATTTGCTATAGATAAAATAAACATCACAACAGTTAATATTTTACAAAGCTTCACAGAGGAATCAAACATTTTATTTACCGTTTCATATTGAAACAAACATTTTGTACATGCAATAAAAACAAATAGCTTGGAAAAACTCAATATATCTAAAACAATATCAAATGCTTTGCGATCTATTTTACTTGTCAAATTCGACAGTACACCTATAGCTACAAGAATTAGCCAACCCAAAAATACCATGCCATCTTCTCTAGGTATCTTGGTTTTTTTAAATAATAAAGAAACGAAGGTAACCACAATAAAACCCAAAGTGAGTACTTCGTCAAAGTATTTCACCATAGGAAGCTTGTTTTCTAAAATGATAGATGCAGTTAATAAAATCATAATTAACATTGCAAAAACTTGTTTTAACTTCATTGTGTCCCCTCCTTTTTACTTTATTTTTGATGACTTTCAATTGCTTGAGTATATAACTCTAACAATTGAGTATAATAATCCTCCATACGAATAAATGTTTTATTCAAACAATTTTGAAGCATTTCTTCATAAGTAGAACTATGGTATAGCTCTATAATTTTATTTTTTAAATCTTCTACATTTTCAGATTCAAATAACAAACCCGTTTTCCCATCATCGATTAATTCAGGAATTCCGCCCATTGTAGAACCTATAACAGGAGTTCCCAAAGAAATAGATTCCAAAATTGAAATTGGGCAATTCTCATACCACACAGATGGGTATACAGTAAAGCGCGCTTCTTGAATCAATTGAATTAATGCTTCACCAGATTGAAATCCAACATAGGTAATATTGCTCTTGGTTGGAAGCTCATCTACTAATGGTCCAGTTCCCGCAATAATCAAATGAATATCCTCTGGAAGTGCTTGAATCAAAACATCTAAGCCTTTCTCCTTGCTAATTCTTCCATGATACAATATGTAATCCTTTTTAGGGGTAATCGTTTTACATTCAAATGCTTTACCTAGTGGATTGCAAATATGTAAGCATTTCTCCTTGGCATATCCACCCTCTATAAATTTTTGTCTCAAGAAATCACTTGGAGAGATAAAATAAGAGATGTAATCATAAACTCTTGTCCTATGCGTTCTTACAGATTCCTTATAAGCAAGATAACTTTTCAATTTAGAATTTTTTAAGCATTTGTGATGAAGACAGTGCTTGAAATTTCCATCCAAGCATTCTGTACATTTCTTGCCTTCAAACAAACGATAGAACATATGATTTCCACATAATAATTGTGGATCATGTACTGTCATAATTACAGGTATATTTTTTTCCTTACATGCATCTACAATAGAGGAAGTTAAATCGTATGTTATATTATTCATATGGACAAGATCTGGCTGATACAGCTTAAGAAGCTTTCTCATTTTTCTTTTTGCAGATTTAGAATAAATCAAAGAAAAGGGGTTAAATATTTTTTTATCCTTGTATCCCTTCACAAGAATATTCCATGAATTTCCCGCTGTATTTCTTTTATCCTTTAAACCAAAGTATTGTACCTCGTGTCCTTCTTCAACTAATTTAGCCCCTACAGAAAACATATAAATTTCTGCACCACCGACAGGGTATAAGTATTTATCTACCATTAATATTTTCAATGCAATCACCAACTTTTATTTTTGCATATTTTTTCGTGCTATTTTAATTCTTTGCTTCGGATACCATGAAGCATGCAAATATCCCATAACGGGAATCAATATCCATTTTGGCGTTAATTTGCAAATCAAGGTCATAAGCTTCTTTTTCTTTTTACGATCATCCTTACGCAAAGGTTCATCCTTCCAAAGAGAGATTTGTTTATACATTAAATATTCCTTTGTAAAGATATGTTTATCCTTGAAGTTCCACGGACGTGTTCCTGTCATAAAGGTTGGCGTGAAATGTACAACAATTGGATTTGTAGTTGCTTCAAGATATTCCTCATAGGATAAGCAATGCGTTGGTTTCCGTAATCGCATTAGACGTTTATAGGAAAAATCAAAGAAAATTCGTTGAGCATTATAAATCGGTTTAAGCTCATAAATCTTATTTTGTTTTCCCAACACACCATTTAAAGGAGCTTGATCCATATAGGTCAAATCACCCTTGCGTTCGGATATAAATGCTGTGAATTGTTCTTCCACATTTTCTTCACGCCATTTTTTTAGATCAATAACCAGAAAACCATTATTAACATACACAGTTCCTGGAGCACAGCCAATCTCTATTCGATACAAATCAGAACGACAATCATCGACTCCTGCTACAAGACAATCTCCAAGATCCATTTCATAAACTTCCCGTAAGGATCCGCGAATGATCATATCACAATCCACATATATTACACGCTCAACAGATTCAGGTAAAATAGAAGCCAAATACAAACGGAAAAATGTACCAATATTCCAACGTCCAACATAAATATTCGTATTTGCTAGTTTTTCTAAATCCACCTTATCCACAAATGATAATTCGCGATGATATTGTTTTGCTGTATCTAACAATCTATTTTTGTTTATATCAGAAATATTGTTATTAATGATATAAATATGAATTGTATCTACATGCTTATTGTTTTCTAATAGTGATGTCAGAGATATTCCACATATTTCAGAATAAACATCACTGCTTGAATAAACAATGTTCATAACAATACTCCTTTCCACTTTTATTCTTTAAGAAAAGCTTCGTAGTTGTTTAAAAATTCCTTTAAAGAAGGTAATGTTTTATCCTTGTCAGAAACAATCAAATTTGCTTTAGAACCAATTAAATCATATGGCCATTCAATTCCCATATCTGGGTCATCAAATCGAATACCTCCATCATATTCTCCATAAAACTTTTCTGCACATTTATAAGAAACAATAGAATCCTCGATTACAAGATATCCATGGCCAAAGCCTTCTGGAACTAATAATTCTTTTTTATTTTCTTCTGTTAAATAAAACCCTTTCCACTGCATAAATGTAGGGGAACTTTTTCTTAAGTCTATAATGACATCATAAACTGCTCCCTTAACACAACGAACAAGCTTTGCCTGTTGTTTAACAGATTGAAAGTGCATTGCACGAATTACACCTTTTTTAGAAATTGTATAAAAGACTTCCTTTAAATCATGATTTATGCCGTTCTGAGCAAAAACCTCTTGAGAATAATCCTTTAGAAAACCTCCACGAATATCCTCAGAAAAGAATGGATCAATCAAGTAGGCATCCTTTAACTCTAATTTTTGAAAATTCCATTTTTGCATTACTCTATCTCCTTTAGCCAAGCTATTGTTCTCTTTGTTCCTTCGGCAAAGCTGATGCTTGCCTTAAAATGACAATCCTCTTCTAATTCCTTTGTGCTAAAGGTATCTAACGGAACATTTACGCCCGTAAAAGGAACATTCCCAAAAATTGGTGGATTGTCCTTTGCATTTTCCTCACACATTTCACAAATGAATTCACGCAATGGTCTTGCATGGCCACTTCCAATCATATAGCCTTTATTTGCTTTTCCATATTTTGCAATCAAATAAAAGGCTTTTGCTACATCATCAATATAAATGAAATCATAGTTTTGTGTTCCAGCAGTAAATTCAAGTTTTTCGTGATGAATAATCTTTCTTAATGTTGTATTAATAAAGCGTGGAGATTTTTCGCCAACACCATAAGCATTTGTTATATATGTCCAAACCAAATCGATTCCTAGACTATTGGCAATAGGCTTGCACAATTCATGTGCCAACACCTTACCAACACCATAAATATATGGAAGCCCTGGCTGACTTCCTTGAGCATACATAACCTCATGAACCTCATATTCCATAATAGATCCAGCACAAACAAACTTTTTAACACCAAGCTCTGCAGCCGTTCTCAAACAATCTACAGTCCATAAAGCATTTTGTGTTTGAACCTTTTCATCCATTCTTAAAGGTCCTGCAGAGCCAAGCCAAGCAAAATGAACAAATACATCGTATTGGCCCTCTTTTACCTTTTCCTTTAACTTTTGAATTTCTGCAATTGATAATTTCAATTTTGTAAGCAAAGGATTGTCAGGCAATTTCTGATCATCAAATGCGACATCCAGTGCCAAAGTTGGTATATGATTCTTTAATAGTTCAGAAACAAATGCACTTCCAACAAATCCATTTGCTCCAGTAACAATTACTTTCATAAGCATATTCCTTTCATAAATTGATCAATTTCTAAATCCATTTCTGCAGGAATTGCTTTAGGATTCTGTAAATACACTTTTGTAAATTGAACGATTTTTTCAACAGCATCCTCAATGTGCCATCTAGGCTGCCAGTCAAAAACATCCTTGATTTTTTGATTATCTAGCTTTAAAAAGCTTGCCTCATGAGGACCGCCATCATATTGATTAATCCAGTTGGCTTGAGCTCCCCATATTTTACAGAAATGATCCACCAATTCTCCCGTTGTTACACAATCACAATCATCAGGACCTATATTGTAATATCCCTCATATTTCTTATTCTCATATTGTTTTTGACAAATATCCAAATAAATATATAATGGTTCCAAAACATGCTGATATGGCCGAATGGAATGTGGATTTCTTACTATAATACTCTTCTTTTGTTCCACTGCACGAATGCAATCTGGGATAATACGGTCAGCAGAAAAATCACCACCGCCGATTACGTTTCCCGCTCTTGCCGTCGATACAGAAACAGGCATCTCATTGAAAAAAGATTTCTTATAGCTGTGGGTTACCAACTCACTACAAGATTTAGAATTACTATATGGATCATATCCATCAAGTGGTTCATTCTCTTTAAAAGGGTGATCTGGTGCGTCATCATTTAAATATACCTTATCTGTTGTAACATTTAAAAAGCTTTTCACAGATGGAGTTAATCTTACACATTCACACACATTTACTGTTCCCATCACATTTACATCATATGTATATACAGGATGTACATAGGATTCTCGAACCAATGGTTGAGCAGCCAAGTGAATGACAATCTCAGGTTGAAACTGTTCAAAAACAGATTTTAGTTTTTCAAAATCACGAACATCACCAATAATAGATTTCATTTGATTTTCAATCTTAGATAAAGAAAATAAATTTGGTGTTGTATTGCTTTCTAATGCATACCCACACACAATTGCTTGAGCCTTTAATAAAACCTTACATAGCCATGTTCCCTTAAAGCCTGTATGTCCTGTTATCAATACTCTTTTTCCTTTATAAAATGACAAATCCAGCATATTCTACTCCTCCCATACTTTCCAAGGAGCATGTCCTGAATTCCAAAGCTTTTCCAATTTTTCTTTTTCTCTTAATGTATCCATGCATTGCCAATATCCTTTATGGATGTATGCATTTAATTGATGCTGTTCTGCCAAATCCTTTAATGGAACAACCTCAAATGGTGTATCATCATCAGAAATCATATCAAAAATTTGAGGCTGAAGTATCATAAAGCCAATATTGATCATATCTCCATCTAAATCAGACTTTTCTCTAAACGCATTTACACTTCCATCTGGAGCAAAATCGATTACCCCTTTGGATTGACCAAAATTATAAACAGACATCGTTGCAAGCTTTCCTGACTTTTTGTGGCATTCAATTAACTGATGAATATCGATATCTCCAACAGCGTCGCCATAGGTAAGCAAGAATGGTTCGTTGCCAACATATTTCTGAATCTTCTTTACCCGTCCACCAGTTTGTGTATTTAAGCCAGTATCCACAATTGTAACCTTCCATGCATCATTGGAGCGCTTGTGTACTATACGTTCGTTTTTTTCAAAATCAAACGTAACGTCATTGTTATATAAATAATAATTTGAAAAGTATTCTTTAATAACTCTTTGTTTATAGCCTGCACAAATGATGAAATCATTAAATCCTTGTGCAGCATAAATTTTCATTATATGAACCAAAATTGGCAATTCTCCAATTTCAATCATAGGCTTTGGTTTAAGATGTGATTCTTCACTTATTCTTGTCCCTAAACCGCCTGCTAAAATAACAACCTTCATTCTATTCAGCCCCTTTACTAAACAATACTGCTGGAATTGTTTTTAAAACCATCCAAACATCAAACCAAAAACCTCTTTTGCGAAGATATTTTACATCCATTTGCATTTGCTCTTCAAAGGTGGTGTTACTTCTACCACTGCATTGCCAAATACAAGTCAATCCCTGTGGCACAAGCGTTTTTAGATATGCATACTGCTTAAATTCTTCATGATTTTGCATTTTCTCATATTCATTTTTTGTACATGGACGTGGCCCTACAATACTCATCGTTCCATTCAAAATGTTAAATAGCTGTGGTAATTCATCTAATGAGGTTTTTCTTAAAATCTTACCAAACTTTGTAATTCTTGGATCATTATGCATCTTAAAAATAATTCCGCCTTCAACCTCATTTTGAGACTCCAAGTTTACCAATTCTGCCTCGGCACCCACACACATTGTTCTAAACTTATAAAACGTAAATGGCTTTCCGCCTTTTCCAATTCTTTGAGATTTGTAGATAACAGGTCCTTTAGAGGTGCATTTCACTAAAATAGCAATAATTAACAATAACCATGAAAAAAGAATTATCACCAAAAGTGCCCCTACAAAATCAATACATCTTTTAAAGAAAGAGTAAATAGGCTTATGCTTTAATACAAAATCACAGCCTCTGAATGTACATTCTTTATCTTTTTTTCTCATTTGCATCACAACTCCTAATCAAAATTTTTTAAATTTTAATTATTTGTTTCTCAACATCTAAAAACAGAATTTAAAATAAATTTAGACTGTGTTCTACTT
>CAMWSQ010000002.1 GCA_947177025.1 uncultured Mollicutes bacterium
GATGTAGCTGATGATGATTTACCATTCTAAAACTAAAAGGAGGAATTAATTATGCAACAAAATCGTAAACCTGAACGTGGCGAACGTCGTGGTCGTAAAAAGGTATGTTATTTTACACAAAACCATATTGAGCATATTGATTTTAAAGATGTTGATTTATTAAAGAAATTTGTTACTGATAGAGGCAAAATCTTACCTCGTCGTATCACAGGAACATCTGCTAAATATCAAAGAAAGTTAGCAATTGCTATTAAGCGTGCTCGCCATATGGCTTTATTACCTTTCGTAAAAGACTAGTATAAACAATAATAAAAAGACTATGAGTTTAAAATCCATAGTCTTTTTTGTTTTATATTATATTTTAAAGATGCAAAGAATTAAAATAAGCCTCTGTCATTTCAATAGGAGTTTCCTTACAACCTGTAGTTATCCAATAATAAATTACATTATATAATGCTCCAGCGTAAGAATAAAATGGATATTTATAAAGCTGTTTTTCGTGTTGAAGATTTGTACTGGTTATGATGTATTCATTTATTGCATCTAAAAACATTTGTCCTAATTTTGCTTGAAATAATGATCTTAATTCCATTTGATAGGTGAGTACATAAGTGAAAGTTCTAAGAACATTATCATATCTGGCAATATGGGCTAAATCTGCGGAGTATTTTTTCTTGTATTGCAGAAGAAGCGTATTTAAAAAATAGAGGATGACATCTTCCTTAGATTTAAAATTCCGATAAAAGCTGGCTCTAGCAACTCCAGCCTTTAATACAATTTCTTTTATCGTCATCTCTGATAAAGCTTTTTGTTCTAATAAAATAAATAATGCTTTTACAATAGAGTTTTTCACTTCTAAATTTAATTCTAAACGCTTATCCATAGACAAATACCACCTTTTATGTCTCACATATGTTATGTATAATTTACATGTTTTATTATAACATAGAGGAGTACTTATATGAAGAAGAAAATCATTAAAAGAGTTTTGCTAATTGTTTTATTTGTTATTTTAGGTATTACACTTGTGGGAACAATTACAGTATATTCTGTTTGGCACAATGAAATCAATACAGCATTTTCTTTCAAAAAAATTAGAAATAGAAATGAAGCTCATAAGGATGGAGCATTATATGAAATGACTGTAAGTGGAGATTATTATTTTGAAGAGTTCAAGGAAAAAGGAGCTAGTTCAGATTCCGAATTAATCAGCTATATTACGAGTCATATTACAAAGGGATTAATTCCAATGAAGATTAGTGAAAGTGAAATTGGATGTTCCGCATTTACAGCCGAGTTAGAAAATGGCGATCGTATCTTTGGTAGAAACTATGACTTCGCAAGAACAAATACTTGTATTGTGAAAACAAATCCATCACATGGATATAAATCTGTTTCAACTATTGACTTACAATTCTTAGGATTGGCAACAGATAAGGATGTGAGCGGACTAATGAATACAATAACTGCATTAGCTGCACCATTTGTACCATTAGATGGAGTAAATGAAAAGGGAGTAGCATGCTCCATCTTTATGTCTTACCAAGGAGATAAAGAAACGGTTGCTACTAACCAGAAAACGGATAAGCCAGATATTACTTCCACTACAATGCTTCGTTTGATTTTAGATTATGCTGCAACTGTAGAAGAGGCTGTGGCTTTAGTAGAAAAGTATGATTTGCACGATTCAGCTCAAACAAGCTATCATTATATGGTTGCGGACGCAACAGGCAGAAGCGCCATCCTAGAATGGGTAAACGGAACAGATAAAACAGATAATGATGGTTCTGCAAGAAAACTTGTAGTTACCTATAATGATGCTGATCAAAATATTGGGCCAAGAGAAGCTGCAGCAGATTATCAGTGGATAACAAATTTTATCGTTTTACCAGAGTATTATGAAAGTGATGATGATAAGCCTGGTTTTGATAGATATAATATCATTTATGATGGATTAAGCAAAACCAATGGAAAGCTTAAGGATGAACAATCTGCAATGGATATTTTACAAAGCGTGGGACAAAGATATTACAAGGAAGGTCATGATGGGTGTACTGTGCATAGTGTTGTTTATAATTTGACACAACACACTTCCTATTTTATTCCAAATGAAAATTATAGCGATGATACTGCAAGGTTTTATTATAAGCTAAATAAATAGAAAATGAAAAGTAGACGATTTTGTCTACTTTTTTTGTGCTTATAGGATTGAAAAAAAGGAGGACAAATGCTATAATTTTTTCGTTTGTGAGGAGTAATTATAAGATGGAAGAAAGTAAAGTAGATAAAAAAGATTTGACAACTGGATCTCCGTTTAAAAAAATGCTTCTTTTTAGTTTGCCTTTAATGCTTTCTAATTTACTGCAGGTTTTATTTAATATGTCTGATATTGCAGTAGTAGGACAGTTTGGCAGTAAGGAAGCACTAGGCTCTGTTGGTTCTACATCCATCTATGTTGTTTTATTTACGGGATTTGTGATTGGATTAGGAAGCGGAATTAATGCTCTTACTGCAAGGCATTTAGGCTCACAAGATTATGGAAGGGTATCACGTATAGCCCATACTGGTCTTTTAGTTAGTCTCATCTTTGGTATTATATTACTTGGATTGGGTATTGGATTAGTTCGACCTATTTTAATTTTGCTAAGTACAAAGGCTGAACTTTTAGATGGTGCAGTACTCTATGTATACATTTTATTTTTAGGATTACCTGCTTTAGCAATATATAATTTTGGAAATGGTATTTTAAGTGCTGATGGAGATACCAAACGTCCTTTAATTTTTTTGGCAACGGCTGGTGTCATTAATGTTTTATTGAATTTATTGTTTGTGATTGTATTTAAATTGTCTGTTGTAGGTGTAGCTCTTGCAAGTATTATTTCACAATATTTATCAGCAACATTTATTTTAATTACTTTATTTAAAACCAAGCGGCCATACAAACTAATTTTTAAAAGCTTTAGATTAGATAAAAAGGAAGCAAAGGGAATTATTGCGTTAGGATTACCTGCAGGAATACAAAATGCAATCTTTTCTATGGCGAATTTATTTATTCAGGCAGGAGTGAATAGCTTTGATACAGTAGTAGTAGAAGGAAATGCAGCTGCAGCAAATGCAGACTCCTTAGTCTACGATGCAATGTATGCCATTTATATGGCTACTGCTAGCTTTATTGCTCAAAATTATGGTGCTGGAAAGAAAAAGAATATTTTAAGATGTTATTTTATTGGATTATTATATTCTTGTGCTTTAGGTCTAGTTTTGGGGTTGCTTCTTGCTTTCTTTGGTAAAAACTTCTTATCCATTTTTTCAAGTGATAAGGATATTATTGATGCTGGAATGGAGAAATTGTTTATTATGGGATTATCGTATTTCATTTCATCCTTTATGGATAATACAATAGCAGCCTTACGTGGTTTAGGAAAAACTATAATTCCAGCAGCAATTCTTATTTTAGGATCATGTGTTTTTAGAATTATTTGGGTGTATACTGTATTTGAGCAGTTTAAAACAATTACGGGATTATATTTACTATATCCAGTCTCTTGGGTTTTAACTGGAATTGCCGAAATAGGATATTTTATTTACATTTATCGACAATATTCTAAAAAAATGGATAGAAATTTAGAAGAAATATTAGTAGCGTAAAATAGCATTTTAATTATCTGAAAAGTGAAATTCTTTATGATTTCACTTTTATTTTTAGAAAATTAGGTGTATGATAATGAAGAGGTGTTATTATGAAGAAGTTATTTTTAATATTGTTATTTATTTTTAGTTTCGGATTTGTTTCTTGTACGCAGGAAAAAGCTCCAAATGAGGTAAACATATATATGCCAGATGGAACTCCAGCATTAGCTATGGCTAGTGTATTGGATGAGGGCTTTTCTTATAAGGATACATCAACAAAATTCAATATCGTACCAGCTGGAGAAATTACTACAAGAGTTGGATTGGATTCTTGTGATTTGGCAATTCTACCAACTACAGCTGCTGCACAGCTATATAAAAGAGGCACTGAATTACAATTGGCCACTGTAAATGTATTTGGTAATTTATATATTGCAGGAACAAATGAAATCTCATCTTTAGAGGATTTAAAAGGAAAGGTGATTTTAACTACAGCAGCAACAACTATTCAAATGGTTCAGTATGTTTTAGATGGAAATCATATTTCTTATGAAGAATCAGGTGAAGCTATTGAAGGAAAGGTTGCGTTATCCTCAGTAGGTGATGCATCTGAAATTATTCCCTTATTGAAAAAAGCAGTAACCCAGGGAACAGAATGCTATGGTGTTTTAGGAGAACCTCAGGTTACTAAAGCTCAAAGTATGATTTCTGGATTGAAAATCACAGTAGATTTACAAAAGGAATATCAAAAGATTACAACATATGAGGGCTATCCTCAAGCTTGTTTAATTGTTAAAAAGGAATTTGCAACTGCATATCCTGGATATGTTAAGGCATTGATAAAAAAACTAGAGGGTAATGGGGAATATTTAAATTCTCATTTGGAAAGCTTGCCTGAGGTTTTCAAGAAATATGAAAGTAATCTAGCAAATATGACTTTCACTGCAGATACGATTGCTCGTTCTAACATTCGAGTAGAAAAAGCAGAATCTGTAAAAGAGTCTGTTAAGGGCTATGTAAAAGCCTTAACTAATTTAGATTTAGATGATGCATTCTTTTTAGAATAACAGGAGGAAATCTTTATGAAGAAGCTGCTAGTTAATTTAATATATCCACTAGTAGTTATTCTTGTGATTTTATTCATTTGGTATCTTGCTTGTATGTGGATTAATGTTGATTTGATATTACCATCTCCAGCACAAGCATTTATTCATTTAGGAGAATACTTAAGGGAAAAGGAATTTTGGGTTTCCTTGGGATGGACATATTTAAGATCTATTGAAGGCTTTCTCATAGCATTTGGTATAGCCTTAGTATGTAGCGTTTTAGCCTATGCTTTTGCTGAGGTAGAAAAATTTATGAATCCATTTATGGCAATTGTTCGTGCAATTCCAACGATGGCGATTTTATTGATTTTGATTATTGTAATTCATCCAAGTCAAACTCCGCTTGTGGTAGCAGGGATTGTGATTTGTCCTACTTTATACCAAGCCTTTTTATCAGGATTTCATCAAATTGATAAGAAACTGATTGAAATGGTCAATGCTTATCATGTTTCAAAAAAAGATCAAATCTTTAAGTTTTATATTCCTAGTATGAAACCTGTAATTTTAGAACATACTGCAACAACATTTAGTTTAAATATTAAGCTTGTGATTGCTGCTGAGGCACTTGCTCAAACAAGAAATAGTATTGGAAAATTAATGCAGTTTGCCAAAATAAATATAGAAATTGAAAAGCTATTTGCTTTAACTATTATTGCCGTAATCCTAAGCTTAATTAGTGAAGCGGCAATACATGCATTGAAGAAGGTGATGTGTTCTTATGATTAAGCTAACAGATATAACTAAAAGATATGAAGAAAAGATTATCTTTGATCACTTTAGTTTAGAACTTCCAGAGAATAAAATCACTTGTATATTAGGAGAAAGTGGAGTAGGAAAAACGACACTACTTAATATGATTGCAGGTTTAACAGCATTTCAAGGTCACATAGAAGCTCCAGAAAAAATTTCTTATATTTTTCAGGAACCTAGACTAATCCCAAATTTAACAGTTAAAGAAAATCTAAAGCTTGTTTCTAAACTTTCAGAAGATGAAGAAATTCATACGTTACTTTCTATTCTAGAAATTGAAGATAAGATAGATACTTATCCAAATCAGTTAAGTGGTGGAGAAGCACAGAGAGTTTCTATCGCAAGAGCGTTCTTATATGATGGAGATATGATTTTAATGGATGAGCCATTTTCTTCATTAGATTTATCTTTGAAATATCGGTTGATATGCTATTTTTCTTTTCTTTGGAAACAATGCCCAAGGACAGTTCTTTTTGTTACACATTCCATTGAAGAAGCAGTTCTTTTAGCAGATAATATCTTATTGTTACGTAATGGAAAAATTGAAAAGGAATATTCTATAGAAGCTTCATTGCCAAGAAAATTAACCGATCAGGAGAATATTAGGAATTGCATTATTCAAGATGTAATAGGAAAATAATTTTTAAAATTTAAGGTATGTTCAATGCGTTTTGAGCATACTTTTTTATGTCTACACCTGGGGGGGGGTATATTGACAAGAATAAGAAGAAAAGAGTATAATATTCTTGAAAGTTTTGTCATTTTTTGCAGGTGATAAAAACATTCAATTTTTAATGAGTAATAGCATTTGAGGAGGGTAACTATGAATAGAGGATGCGTAACTTATTTTAAAGAGGGAATTAAAGGTGCAGTGAATGCATTAAAAAAGGATAAGAAGAATTATTTTAAATACTATATGTTTTTAATTGCTTCTGCCTTAGGAAGTTTATTTTTGATAACCATACCAATTTTTCTATTAGCAAATATACGTATGGCACGATATGCTAAGGAGAATGAAGACATTGAAGTTCATAAGAGCTTTACAGGGGCAGAGAATCCTAAGAGATGGCTATTGGTTTTATTAACTAATTTATTAGTAGGATTGATATTAGCAGGAGGATCTCTAGCAATTGCATTGCCATTTGCAACAGGAATACCATTCATTATGTCATTAGTTCGTGTACATGCAATTATTCCTACAGTATTAATGGCTTTACTTTATACAGTGTTGTATGCCTTATTATTGGTATTTTCAATTCTTACAACATTAAAGTATGTTCCTGTCAACTATATTATCGATAAGAACTCTTCACTAAGTGTATCTGAGGTTCTTCAAGTTTCACATGATTCTATGGGTAAGGATGGGAAAATTACTTATTTTGGACTTGAAATTTTCTATTCTATTTTAATCGGAATAGTAACATTTTTCTTAATGATTCCAATTCTACTTATTGTAATATTTAATGAAAATACTGCAGTTTTCATTGTTGGTTCTTTATTCTTAGGAGGTATATTATTAATTATTTTACTCCTTTTACCAATTTTTGTTTTAGGAAACCAAATATCAATTATTTCTTTGTTTGATGATGTGATTGAAATGAATACTGCTGAAGAAAGTAGTTCTACACCAAATGTAACGCAGGTAACAGAAAGTTCAAATCCAGAACCCGAAAGAGAATTAAGTACAGAGGAACTTCTAAATTCTATATTTGAAGAATAGGAGTGAAAATATGAAAACAAATAAAATAGATTTAAATGCTTTAGATGATGAACCTGTTTCACAAGAAGAAACACCCAACACAGAAGAAGAGATTTCAGAAGCTGAAGAGCTTGTTTCACAGGAAGAAACACCAATCGTAGATGAAGCTCCAAAAGTTGAAGAACTCGCTTCAGAGGAACCTATTTCTACACAAGATCCTGAAATCATTGAAGATAATAGACCTTCTGATGCAGAAGAAGTTTGTCAAGTGATTCGGTCTACTTTATCTAAAAAGTCTTGTACAATTAAGAATTTTTTCAAAAACTTTTTAGAGGCTATTGATTCTCATGAAGATTTATCTATGACAGATTACAAGCAATTTCTAAATTTAATCTGTGAATTGGTTAAAGAACAAGAAGTTGAAGAATATAAAAAGATTTTTGCTAAGGTATTGGTTGGCAGAAAAAATAGAATTAAAGCCCATGATCAAAGAGTTGCTCTTGAGCAAACTAAAAAAGAAACTTTAAAACAGCTCCAGGAAACAATGGATGCAATAGAGGAATCAAACTATCGGCAAAAGGAATTAGATTCTATTGAGCATAAATATGAAACAGCGAAAGCTTCTGTTGATGCTTTGGATAAGGAGCCTAACTTTGTTACCTCATCAAAGAAAATTTTAAATAATTTTACTACAAAAATTAAAGCAACAAAAACAAAAAAGCAGTTTCGAAAAAGAAAACGTATTGGCATAATTGCAAGTATAAGTTTTGTTGTATTATTAGCAGGTTTATTTTGTATAGGTGCAATTCCAAAGGTTACATATAGTGCTGCTAGAATGAATATGTTTACTGAAGAAGTAATGGAGTATGAAGTAAGCGGAATATCTGGATTATTTATGCCTTTCCATTTTCCTATGAGTGATGTTAAAGTAGAAGAAATGCATAATGGTCGACGTGTAACTGCCATAGCTGATTCTGCATTTGAGAAAGAAGGAATTCGTTCTATAACTCTTCCAGCTACAGTCAGGACTATAGGTAAGGAAGCTTTCAAAGATTGTAAAAATTTAAAATATATCTATAGTGCATCAGATACAAATGAAGAAAAAGTGAGCATTTTATTGGATGTAACTAGCGTGAAGAGTAATGCTTTCTCAGGCTGTGTAAGCTTAGAGGAGTTAAAGGTATCATCCCGAATAGTTGATATTGCTTCAACTGCATTTACAAATGTGGGTCCCGATTTCAAATTAAAATACCAAGGAACGGCAGCTTCTTGGAGAGGTAAGAACATTTGGCTCAATGGAGTGAATGTAAGCTTTGAAATTTATACGATTACAATCAAGGATACAATTTATACAATAGATGTTAGATATGGAGATTTTTTTATACTTCGTAATATTGCTCCTAAGACTGGATATACAGCAGATGGATATTATTTTGGGAATGTTAAGATTACTTCTGCAAATGGTACGTCACTATCTACATTTAAATATACTTATGATATAACAGTAGAAGCACGATACATTCCCAATGTATATACGATCACTTGTGATACCTCAGGGCAAAAGGTGCCAGTAAGATATGATGCTGATTATACGTTGCCAAAATTAGGAACTAGTAATCAGGGAGTATTTATCGGTTGGTACCATAATGGCATAAAGTTAACAGATGAGGAAGGAAAATCTTTATCTGAATACACTTATTCAGGTGATATTATTGTTACAGCGCAATATAAAAAAGATTTTAAAGCTTATGTAGGAAATCCTATAACGGTTTCTTTTGATACAGGGGCTGGTTCACAAATTCCTGATCAAGTTTTGGATGCAGCAAATCCCGAACTTGTGTATCCTGCAATTCCTACTCAAACAGGGTATATCTTTGCTGGTTGGTATGAGAATGCAGCTTGTACAAGATTATATGATTTTAATCAAGCATTAGATCAAGATAAGACTTTATATGCAAAATGGATTAGTATATACAACTATGAGGGAATCGCATTAATAAATCAAACAAGCGGACAGTCATTTACTGCAACCTATACAGAAGCATATTATGCATTTGTTCCATTAGTTACTCAGGAAATTGCCATTTATTCTACTGGAGATAATGATCTTGTAGGATATTTGCATGATAGTTATGGATATGCATTAGAGAGCAATGATGATGGCGGTGAAGGAGGCAATTTTAGAATTGTTTATTCTGTTACTGCAAATACTTTATATTACATCGGTGTAAGAACTTATGGATCTACAAATACAGGCGTTCCATATAGACTTTTTGTCACAGGTGAACAAAGTGTTCCTGAAGTTTCTGTAAGTCTAAAAGAATTTATGCAGCAAGATGTTGAATATGGTAGTAGCTATATTCTTTCATATAGTACAAAAGAGGGTTATTCATTTGATGGCTATTATTCAGATGAAGAATTTCAAAATCAAATAACAGATAATAAGGGTGTTTCTTTGAGTCCTTGGACTTATGCGAAAGATATGCAGGTATATCCAAAATATACAAAGATAAATTATACAATTGCATATTACCTATATGGTGGCACGCTATCAACAGGAGAAACTAATCCTACAGACTACAATGTAGAATCTTCTACAATCACTTTAAAAAATCCTTCTAAACCAAATTACATCTTTGAGGGCTGGTATAAAAATTCAAACTTTACAGGTGACAGCATTACTACTATACCTACTGGATCTACAGGAAGTATGGTATTGTATGCAAAGTATAATGGTGTAGATTGTAGTGTGAAAATAGATGGCTATACAGGTGGAAGTGCAGTTGTAACATTTAATTCTAATGGGGGAACAAATGTATACAGTCAAACTTTAACTGGTTCAAATCGGACATTAACTTATCCAGCTGTTCCAACAAGATCTGGGTATATATTTAATGGATGGTATACAGATATATCCTGTACAAAGAAATTTGATTTTACAGAAAGTATTAACTCAAGTATGACTTTATATGCAGGTTGGGAATATATATATGGCAGTGGAACAAGAGTGGGAATCGTCTCCTCAAATTATATGAACTCCAATTATTATACCTTATCTGCATCAGGTACGGGAACAACTTCAAGTGGAACTAAAAATTATGCCTATTTCTATGCAGAAGCAGATTCCTTTACAATATACTTGAAAAATTCTCAAACCTCTGGTACTTCAAGTTATAGAGTATATTACTCAATCTATAATGTGACAAAGGCTTCTTATATTAGAAATGATTTTTCACTAGATCCAAGTAGTTATTATACACAATTGAGCATTTCAAATGTAGAAAAGGGAGATTTACTATATATTTCTGTACGTAGATATAGTTCATATTATGATCCAAAAGTACAATTTTATTTCAGTGGTATAAGCAAACCAACCTCAACTTCAGAATATGATCCTAAGTTTACAATTGAATATGGAAGTATTGTGACATTCCCAATTGCTACAAATTCAGGATATACATTTGAAGGCTATTATTTAGATGCTGATCTTACTATAAAGATTACAGATGAAACAGGTAAACTTTTAGAAGGTTGGGAGTATACAGAAGAACAAACGTTATATGCAAAATGGTCATAAAAAGAAAATAGATTCTTTTAGAATCCTCTCAAATAAGAGAGGGTTCTTTTCTTTAGTTTGAAAAAAATCTTTTAGAATTCAGATAAAGCTCGAAAAGAATCAAAATATACCTATAAAAGATGATGGATAAACGCATAAGTCAATTGATTATTTGCAAATATTTTGATATAATGATAAATTAGAAAAGAGGGTGATGAATTTGAAAAAATTTATAGCTACACTTATTTCTTTAGCAATTACAATTGTATTTGCATATCTTTCGTATAATTACTTTGACAATGTTGTATTGTTTATTGTATATTTATCTTTAGCTATTGCGTTTATGATTTGTACTGTTGTGCTAGTTATGCTAGTATTAAATCAGAAAAATGTTGAAAAGATAACATGGTTAGAAAATAGATTGAATGTATGGAACTCTATTTCCCATCACGTTTCAGCTGCAGGAGATGAAGCATTCACAAAGCTTCCTATTGGAATCGTAGTTTATGATGCAAATATGGAAGTAAAGTGGGCAAACGATTATGCTAGACAGGTATTTAAGGATAATTTGATTAATAGCTCTTTGGATTCTATTACAGAAGGCTTTATTGCTGAACTGAATGATGGTAAAGAAAAATTGCTGATTTCAGCGTATGATTTGAAATTTGATGTTATACATAATGTAGAAAATAAGATTCTTTATTTCTTTGATGTTACACACAGAGAAGCAACAATTCAAAAGTATAATGACAGAATCACAGCATTTGCATTAATTGATTTTGATAATCTAGAGGCTTCCTTGAAGCGATATGATATGCAAGAGCAAGCAAACATAAGAGGTCAGCTTTTGGGTGTTATTTCTGATTGGCTTCAAAGTCATGGTTGTTGTTTAGAAACATTATCTAGTAACCAAATGTTTATTGTTTTAGACCACGAAGCATTGGATAGAATGATTGCAGATAAATTTTCAGTTTTAAATGAGGTTCGTGAGATTTCTAATAAGAACCACTTAAAAGCAAGTATGTCTATGGGCGTTGCTTGTTTCGATGTTGAGGCATCAGAATTAATTGTTCTTGCTCAAAATGCAATTGAGCTTGCTGAAAAGCGTGGTGGAGACCAGGTTGTTGTTAATATTCAAAATCAAAAGATTCAATATTTCGGTGGAAATAGTAATTCTTTAGAAAAGAACACATTGGTTGAAGCGCGTAGTCAAACTATGGCTTTAAGAGAAGCAATAGAATCTAGTAGTAATGTATTAATTATGTGTCATGATTTAGCAGACTGTGATGCGATTGGTTCTATGATTGCAGTATGGTATTTGGCTAGTACCTCTACCAAGGATTGTAAAATGGTTTTCGAGCCTAAGCTTGCAGACGCTACGGTACAAAAGGTTTTTGAAAAATTAAAGAATCATACAGATAAATCCATTTATAATGCATTTATTAGTAAAGCACAAGCAAAAGAAATGCTACGTCCAGAAACGCTTTTGATTATGACAGATACCCAATCTCCAAGATTGGCAATGTTCCCTGATATATTATCACAAGCAAGTAATGTCTCAGTAATTGACCATCACCGTGCAAGTGATGCAGGGTATACTCAGACAGTTTCTTATTATGTAGAAACTTCAGCTTCTTCAACAGTTGAGCTTGTTTCTGAAATGTTCCTATTCTATAATAAGACATTTGAGATTGATCCATTAATTGCATCTATTATGTTAGCGGGTATTGTTGTAGATACAAATAACTTTACTTACCGTACTCGTACGAGAACATTTGAAGCGGCATCTACCTTGAATACAATGGGTGCAGATATGGTATTGGTTCGTAGATTATTAAGAGATTCCTATGAAGAAGAACGCACCCTAGCAGAAGCTATGGTCAATGCATTCATTTATGAAAAACGATTTGCAATTGTTGCAGAGCCTGAGGATAAGGTCATTCCAGACCGTACCACTCTTGCGAAGATTTCAGATAAGCTTCTTACAATTGAAGGTATTGAAGCATCATTCACGATTGGGCGTATTGATAAAAATACAATTGGTATATCTGCAAGAAGTATTGATATTAACGTTCAAATTATTATGGAAGAAATGGAGGGTGGTGGACACTTTAATGCTGCTGCTACCCAAATGAAGGGCATTACAATTGCCGAAGCCAAAGAGCGTTTGATAAATATTTTGAAACGAGATTATATTGATTTAGGAGATGGTAAAATGAAGGTAATTTTAACTGCAGATGTGAAAGGTAAAGGAAAGAAAAATGACATCTTAGATGTTGCAAACGGATATGGAAACTTCCTTATCACAAACAAGCTTGCTATTCTAGCATCTGAAGAAAATTTAAAGAAGCTTGCTCAACAACAAGAACAAGAACGTATTGAAAACGAAAACAGAAGAAACGTACTTGAAAAGCTTAAGACAGAAATTCAAGATAAGTTCATTTCTGTTGGTATTAAGGTTGGTGCAGAAGGAAAGAACTTTGGTCACATTACTACAAAATATATTTGTGAAGAGTTTGAAGCACAAACAGGAATTCATCTAGATAAGAAGAAGGTTGAATTACCTGCAGAAATTAATTCTGTTGGTATCTTTACAGCCAATGTAAGATTAGATAAGGATATAATTGCAACATTTGAGATAAACGTTATTGAGAAATAATAATTTAGGAGGAGTATAGTATGCAACAGCAGATGCCTAGTATACCAGCCAATACAGAAGCTGAAATTGCTTTAATTGGTTGTATTTTAATGGATGAAAATTTAATGATTGAATTGTCTGATTTACTCATTCCTGATGACTTTTATGATGCGAAGAATCGTTTGATTTATCGTACAATGCTCAATTTATCTAAGGAAGGTAAGAATATAGATATTACAACAGTAGTATCTGCGTTAGAAGCAAATCATTTATTAGATCAATGTGGTGGAATAGAATATTTATCTTCTATTGCTGACCGCAGTTATTCTACATTGAATTTTGAGACCTATTGTGATTTGGTAAGTGAAGCTTCTATGAAGCGTGCTACCATTCAAAAGCTTACAAAATTAGCTCAGGATGGCTATGACAGTAAGGTAGAAGCCTTTGATTATGTAGAGCTTGTTGAAAAGGAAATTTTTGAGTTATCTAAGCGTAGAAAGGTTGATAGCTTTAAGACGATTTCTGAAGTAAGTAAAACAGTATTAACGAATACAGAACAAAACTCTACTAGAACAGATGAAGTAGTTGGTTTAGATACAGGCTTTGGATCTTTAAATAAATATACCCAAGGCTTCCAAGGAGGACAGCTCATTATTTTAGCTGCACGTCCTGCAATGGGTAAATCAGCTATGGCAATGAACT
Organism: uncultured Mollicutes bacterium; assembly: GCA_947177025.1. Classification (GTDB taxonomy): domain Bacteria; phylum Bacillota_I; class Bacilli_A; order Acholeplasmatales; family Anaeroplasmataceae; genus Pelethenecus. The sequence continues at coordinate 14,082 of CAMWSQ010000002.1, forward strand.
TAGCTGTTCGTATGGCAAGAGCCAATAAGGGTGGTCACGCAACAGTTGCTATCTTTTCATTGGAAATGTCTGCTGAGCAATTGGTAGAAAGAATGATTGCCTGTGATAGTAATATTCGTTTAAATAATATTAAGAATGGTCGAATTGGAACAAAGAATGATTGGACTCGTTTTAATACGGCTTGTAATAATTTAGGACAGTTGAACTTATACTTTGATGACTCCTCTGATTCTAGTATTGCTTCCATTCGTGCAAAATGTCGAAAGCTTGCTAGTGATGCAGGACTAGATTTTATTGTTATTGATTATTTACAATTGATTGATAGTGATAATGGAAACAGTAGAGCTACGCAACAAGAGCGTGTTTCAAAAATATCTAGAAGTCTTAAATTAATGGCAAGAGAATTAAATGTTCCGGTTTTAGCTTTATCACAGCTATCTCGTGAAGTTGAAAAAAGAGATGACAAAAAACCAATTATGGCAGATCTACGTGATTCAGGTTCTATTGAACAGGATGCAGATATTGTTATGTTCTTATATCGTGAGGATTATTACAATAAAAATTCAACACGTAAGAATGAAGCAGATTTGATTATTTCTAAGAACCGTTCCGGTTCTACCCATAGTGGTTTGCCATTTATGTTTACAGGGGAGTATTCTCGATTTACAGAAATTACAGAAAAGAAAGAAGAGTAAAACAATATGCTAGATCGTTTAAAGATAATGGATGAAAGATATGAAGAAATAAATAAACTTTTATCTGATCCAGAAATTGTTTGTGATGTAAAAAAATTGACAGAGTTATCGAAGGAACAAAGATCTTTAGAAAAGCCAGTTATGCTTTATCGTGAACAGATGAAATTAGAAAACTCTATTCCCGATTTAAAAGAAATGAAAAATTCTTCCGATGCAGAAATGGCAGAAATGGCAACTTTAGAATTAGAAGAAACAACATCTAGAATTGCTGAAATTGAAGAAGAGGTTAAAATCCTATTACTTCCAAAGGATCCAAATGATGATAAGGATGTCATTGTAGAAATTAGAGGAGCTGCAGGTGGAGATGAAGCAAACATCTTTGCAGGAGATTTATTCCGTATGTATTCTAAATATGCTGAATCTAGAGGCTGGAAGATAGAGGTTCTAGATGCAATGCCTTCAGAAATGGGTGGATATTCTCAAATCCAATTTAAGGTAAGTGGAGAAATGGTGTATTCCTACTTAAAATATGAGAGTGGCGCTCACAGAGTTCAGCGTGTTCCTGCAACAGAAGCACAAGGAAGAATTCATACTTCTACCTCAACAGTGCTTGTTATGCCAGAGGCTGCAGATATTGATTTTGAATTGGATATGGCAGAAATCCGCGTTGATACATTCTGTTCTTCAGGACCTGGTGGTCAGGGAGTAAATACAACCTATTCTGCAGTTCGTGTCACACACATACCATCAGGAATGTATGTAGCTTGTCAAATTCATCGTTCTCAGCATGAAAATAAAGCTACAGCTTTAGCACTTTTGAAAACAAGAATGTATGATCAAATGATGCAGGAAAAGGAAGAAAAGGATGGAGCTACAAGACAATCCTTAATTGGTCGTGGAGATCGTTCTGAAAAAATTCGTACGTATAACTACCCACAAAATCGTGTTACAGACCATCGTATTGGATTTACAATCAATCGTTTGGATGCTGTAATTGACGGTAAGCTAGATTTAGTCATTGAACAACTGATTAATGAGGATCAAAAAAGAAAGCTTTCTAGTGGAGAATCCATTAAATTGTAAAGAAAATAAGACTTGGTAGTACTCTACTAGGTCTTTTTCGTGTTTTACGGAGGCGATAGCTTGGAAATATATCCATTTTTACTTCATAAATCCCAACTCAATGAATACTTTTCTAAATCAAAAGTAAGATTGGGTGGGACTTGTGATGATTTTAATATGATGATGGTGGCTTGTGATTTTTATCGAGGAATTTCAAGCATTTTTGTCGTTTTGCCGAACCTCTATTTAGCACAAAGATATTATGATGGTTTATTAGGCTTTGTTAAGGAAGAGGATGTTTTATTTTTCCCTGCAGATGAATTAATTTCAGCAACTATGGTTGCTGCCACAGGAGATTTCCTATTTGAAAGAATTCAAACTATTTGCACGCTTTTAAAGGAAGAAAAAAAGATTATTATTTTAAATATGCATGGGGCAATACAATATGAGCTTCCTAAGGAAACGTGGAATGCAAATGTTTTTACAGTTAGAAAGGGTATGACAATAGAGCTTCATGATTTATTAGAACGATTAATTCGTTTAGGATATGAAAATGTCTATACCTTAACCAAAACAGGAGAGTTTTCTAGAAGAGGTAGTATTGTGGATATTTTTCCATTAGGTCAAACACAGCCTATTCGACTTGACTTCTTTGGAGATGAGGTTGATACAATTAAGACCTTTGATATGGAAACACAACGTTCTAATGAAGAAATCTTGAATTGTGCAATTCTTCCTGTTACAGAGTTTATGTATGACCAAAAGGATTTGAAGCAAGCAAAGACAAAAATATTGAACTTTATGGATCAATACAAATTATCTGCAATAGAACAGGAGCAATTGAATAAAGATTTGTTTTCCTTAGACAATCATTCAAATCTAAATCATATCTCTAGGTATTTAGAATTTTTTAATCCGAATATTACCACTATTTTTGATTTTGTAGAATTAAAAAGAATTTATATTATTGATCCTGCAAAATCTAGAGAAATGTTTGAACAATTAACCTTAGATTTAAATGAATACTGTGGACGAATTGGCGGGTATAGTATTGCCAATATGAAGCTATTTGAAAATCTTGAGGTTTTATTATCCAAAAGCAATGTAACTATTGAAGGACTACGTTCTATAGGGGCTTTAGATTATACTGTAGCTGCAAAGGAGATTTCAGCCTATCGTGCTAAAGAAAAAGCCATTCTTGATGATTTTAAGCGATATAAGGATAATAAGTATATTATTTTTAGCTATAAGAATGAGGAACGCTTAAAAAGGTTAAGAGAGGTTTGTTTAGAAGAGCATTTGTTTTTAGTCCAAGTTAAGGATGCTAGTCAAATTGCCTACGGACAAATTAACTGTATTCAAGGAGATTATCCAGCCTTTGATTTGATTCAGGATGGAATTCTATTTTTGAATGAAGCCTCCTTATTTGAGGTATCCTATGCTCCTAGAAAGGCTCGCTACAAATCTATTTACAAAAATGCCATAAAGATTTCTAAATATGATGAGCTTGAGGTTGGCGATTATGTTGTTCATTATGATTATGGAATTGGAAAATATTTAGGAATGAAAACAATGGAAAGTGGAGGCATTAAGCGAGATTTCTTATATGTAATGTATAATAATGGCTCTAGTCTTTATATTCCACTAGAACAGATTTCTTCCATAATGAAGTATGCCTCAAAGGATGTTGAAGGAGTTAAACTACATGAGATTGGTTCAACTGCTTGGGCTCGTACAAAAGCACGTGTACGTAAAAGAGTTCATGATATCTCAGGTGCTTTAATCCAGCTTTACGCAGCAAGACAAAACGCAAAAGGCTTTGAATTTTTGCCAGACTCTACTGAGCAAATTGAGTTTGAAGCAGACTTTAAATATGAGCTTACACCTGATCAAAGAAGTGCAATTGAAGCAGTAAAAGCAGATATGGAATCTCCTAGACCAATGGACCGTTTAATCTGTGGAGATGTTGGATATGGAAAAACAGAGGTAGCTATGCGTGCAGCCTTTAAGGCAGTATACAGTGGAAAGCAGGTAGCTATGCTTGCGCCAACAACGATTCTTTCTCGTCAACATTATCAAAACTTTAAGGAACGCATGGAAGAATATGGGATTCGTGTTGAATTGTTTAACCGCTTTGTTCCCCAAACAAAACAAAAACAAATCCTAGAAGATTTAAAAAAGGGTGGCGTAGATGTCATCATCGGAACACATCGTCTTTTATCCAAGGAAGTTGTGTATAAGGATTTGGGTTTACTTATTGTAGATGAGGAACAGCGCTTTGGAGTAACACATAAGGAAAAAATTAAAGAATTAAAGGTAAATGTAGATTGTATGACCTTATCTGCAACACCTATTCCTAGAACATTACAGATGTCTATGCTAGGATTAAGAGATTTATCTATGATAGAAACTCCACCTAAAAATAGATATCCAGTTCAAACCTATGTATTGGAACGTAATGATAGAATTATTGCAGATGCCATAGAAAGAGAACTATCTCGTGGAGGTCAGGTTTTCTATTTATACAATATGGTGGATAGTATAGAAGAAATGGAAGTAAAACTAAAAAAGCTTGTTCCAATGGCCAAAATTTGTATAGGTCATGGAAGACTTTCTCATGATCAGCTAGAGAACCGAATTCAAGCTTTTATCAATCATGAATACGATGTACTTTTATGTACAACGATAATTGAAACAGGAATTGATATGCCTGATACAAATACACTCATCATTCATGACGCAAACCGCTTAGGCTTAGCTCAGCTATATCAGATTCGAGGACGTGTTGGAAGATCAAGCAAAATTGCTTATGCATATATGATGTATGAACCAAGAAAGATGCTGACACCAGAAGCAGAAAAGCGATTAGAAACTATAAAGGAATTCAATGAATTGGGAAGTGGATTTAAAATTGCTATGCGAGATTTGTCGATTCGTGGAAGTGGAGATTTACTAGGAGAAGAACAATCTGGTTTTGTTGAATCTGTTGGTTTAGAAATGTATTTAAAAATTTTAAATGAGGAAATTCATCATATCTCTTCTCATTCTGAAGAACTAGTAGATATTTCTATTTCAACGCCTCTTGTTTCTAGAACAATTTCAAAGGAATATATAGAAAACGAAGATGTTCGTATAGAAATTCATAAAAAGATAGATCAGCTAAACTCATGGGATGACGTTCAAAAGCTGGAACTAGAACTGCTAGATCGTTTTGGTCAAATAGAGGAAGAGCTTTCCTTATATATGTATGAAAAGCTAATGAAGAATTATTGTAAAAAGCTATGTATTTACAAAATAGATACTACAAATAATCGATACTATGATTTTATCTTTACAGAAGAGAAGACAAACCAAATGGATGGCAATTTCTTGTTTACGGAGTTATTAAAATATGAGAATTTAAAATTGACGTATAAAAGAAATGAAATACATATTTTATTAGATATCCAAGGAAGAAATAAGCTAGACTACTTTAAAGAAATATGCAGATATTTTAATGATATAGATAAATAATTTGTCGTAAATTGTTGCATACTATGATTGGTGATAGTATGAAAAAAGTATTTTCATTGATATGTTTACTATTATTAACGTTTTCTTTGACTGCTAGTGCAGCAGGGGAAATACTTTATCATGGGGATACAAATTCAAATCATATTTATTTGACCTTTGATGATGGACATTCGTATAAGAATACTAGAGATATATTAGATATATTAAAAGAAAAGAGTGTTCCAGCAACATTCTTTATTGAAGGAGACTTTTTGACTCAAAACCCAATCCTGATTAATCGTATTGTAAAAGAACAAACTCTAGGAAATCACACAATGTGTCACAAGGATATAACGAGATTGACAAATCAGCAATTTCGAGAAGATATAGCAAAATATGAAAAAGCAGTTTATGATATTACAGGGCAGTCTGTAACGAAATATTTTAGACCACCAATGGGGAAAATTAATAAAAACAAACAAGCAATTTTAAATGAATTAGGCTATACTATATTTAAATGGGATGTCAGTTATTATGATTATGTTTACTTTGATGATCGAGGAGTAGACTATGCTTTAAATAATATTTTAAAACAAACCAAGAATGGATCTATCATTTTAATGCATACTCTTACGAAATCAAATGTAAAAGTATTAGGCACAGCGATAGACAAACTAAGAGAAAAGGGATTTGTTTTTAGTAGTTTAGATGAGTTGGTCTAATCGTATTCATTAATCAAACTCTTGTGAAGTAGACTCAAAATAAAAAATGATTTATAAATGATATAACAGGGTCGGTAGTAGAAAAATGCTACCGGCCTTTATTTTATTTAAGAAATTCTTAAGGATTCCTTAAGGACTTCTTTTCTTTGATATGATATAATCGCGATATCATAGGATAAGTGTTTTATTGCAAAACACAGTTAAGAAAGGAGTCATTATGAATAAATCAGGTTTTATAGAAGAATTATATGAAAAATCTAAATACACAGTAGAGGAGTGCACAATCATAAACGATGTTTTGGAAAACCACTTCATTTTTCGTAAGAAAAACAAGCCTGTTGTTGTTACTGAGATTGCACAACGACTTTCTGTAGAAGAGGTCGAAGCAGATAACATTTATGAGCTTTGCATGAGCATAATTCATGCTGAAAAAAAACGTGTTTTAAGACATCCATTCGGCTCAAATAAAAAGTGATGATAAATACTTTGTTTCTCCTAAAATATGAATTGAGTTTTATATGGTTTTGTAAAATAGTATTACTTCATGGCATTGAAGGGATCTAAAGGCATACTTGAAGAAATTAGTAGTTGATGATATAATTATCTAAATTCAAAAAAGGTTTTTCATCTAAAAAATAAAGGAGAAAAAATAGAAGATGTTGGAATTTGATTTAACAATTGCACGGTTTTTTGCATCATTGAGAGAAGGAGCTGGTGTGTTTTTTACGCCCTTTTTTAAAGTTATAACTTATTTTGGAACAGCTGGATTAGGATTTATCATAACTGCCCTTATTTTGCTTCTTTTCCGAAAAACAAGAAAATTAGGAATAACATCTTTGGTTGCTTTATTATTTGGAGCAATACTAACAAATCTAATGCTTAAAAATATTGTTGCAAGACCAAGGCCATTTGCTGATGAAGCATCTGAGTTTTATACCATTTGGAAAAATGCAGGCAGTTTATGGGAAAGTGGATATTCCTTCCCTTCAGGGCATGCCACTGCATCTATGGCATTTGCATTTGGGCTATTTCTTGTTTGCAATAAAAAGTATTCGTGGGCATTTTTATTTATTCCTATAATTATGGGAATTACAAGAATCTATTTTTGCGTTCATTATACTACTGACGTTATTGGCGGATTATGCGTAGGAATCTTATCTGGGACACTTGCATTCTTTGCTGTAAAGGGTTTAATGCATTGGAAATTATTTGTAAAGTTTATGAATGCAAAAGGTATTACAGAGCTAATTCAAAAGAAATCCTTACAAACCGAAACACAAACTCCAGTAAATGAGAATTTAAATCATAAAGAAGAGAGTGAGAATTGAGTGATTCAATTTTGCTCTCTTTTTTCGATTCTTACGCAGGTATGAATTTACTATACTTCTAGAATAGACTATGCTATAATGTTTGTACATGAGCTATATTCATTGGAGGCTATATATGAATCTACAAATAATAAGATACACAAAAGATAAAATACAGGATGTATTAAGCTTTGAAAAAAGATTAAGAGAAGAAGAAAATTTTTGGGGCTGGGAAATTAACGATGCATATATTGAGGCTGTGAAAAGGAGCTTTGATGATATTGTTTTTAAAGATTCTATTTCATTGTTAGCTTATGATGCAAATATCGTAATTGGGAGAATTGATTCTACAATAATTGCAAGCCATTTTGATGGTTCTAAAAAAGCATATTTGGACTGGATTTGTGTCATCAAAAGCTACAGACATCATGGTGTAGCACAAAAGATGTTAGAAGCCTTAAGAAAAGAATTAAAGAAGAATAATATTGATACTTTAATTGCATTAACCGCTTCAAATGAAGAGGCACAGAACTTTTATAAAAACATTCCAGATTCTAAAATGCAAGATATAGGAATTTGGATAGATATAAAATAAATTTTTAAGCTTTTTAAAAGATGTTGTAAGAAAGAAAATTGAAATATTCAAAATTAAGTCATTAGGCATAAGGAAATCCCTTATATGTAATGGCTTTTTCTTTCTATTTATAGTATTTAACCAATGAGGAGAAGACAGCTATTTATGATACAATACTTCTAAAAAAGGAGTATCAAATGAAACTAAAAGAATTATTACAAAATTGGGTAGATAAATATGCAAAACTTGCTTTAAAGGAAAGAAGCTATAATGGATATGCAGATGTAATAAGATTACATATCAATCCAATCTTAGGTAATTATGACATTCAAGATATTACACCTACTATATTACAAGATTATGTAATTGAAAAACTAAAATCAGGTAATCTTATCACACATGAACCCCTAGCTTCTAATTCAGTATGTAGGATTGTGTCCGTCTTAAAACAAGCATTTCATCTTGCTTTAAATCTTGATTTGATTTCTAAGGATCCAACTACTACTATTAAACTTCCAACGACTAGTGAAAAAGAAGTATTGGCCCTTACTAGAGAAGAACAAAAGATAGTAGAAGAATACTGTCTTAAAAGTAATAAAAACAATTATATTGGAATTATTATTTGTCTTTATACAGGGATTCGATTAGGAGAACTTTTAGCCCTTACATGGGAAGATATAGACTTTAACAAAAAGTATCTTTACATAAAAAAGACTTCTTATACAATTAAAAGGAATGGGAAAAATACGATTGTCACAGATACACCTAAGACAAAGAAATCAAATCGGTTAATTCCTATTCCAGCTAAACTCATACAGCTTCTAGCCATCTACAAATCTAAATCCTCTTGTAAGTATATTATTCATACCTACAAAAATAAAATGGTAGAAACAAGATCCTACCAAAGAACATTTGAATCCATCCTAAATAAATGTAAAATCAAGCATTATAATTTTCATTGTCTAAGACATACCTTTGCAACAAGAGCATTAGAACTGGGAATAGATATTAAGACATTATCCGAAATTTTAGGACATACCAATGTAGCAATTACTCTCAACAGATATGCTCATTCTCTACTTGAATACAAAATTCAAGAAATGAATAAAATCGTACAAATCCTATAACGAAATTGCCATCTAGCAAAACAGGTGGCATTTTTTAATAATAAAAAGCCACCTATTATAATAATAGATGGTTAAATATAATTTTTTATGGTTTAATTTTACCATTATCTAGAAATGTTTTCAATGAAATAGATAATTTTTCCTTTGAAAAAGACCATAAAATATTATAATAGGTGGTTATAAGAAGGAGAAATACTATGAAAAAAGTAAAATCTATCTTTTTAATGATTCTATGTTATAGCATTATTATACTTATAAGTTCTTGTAGTGGTGAAAGTAAGCATACTCATTCCTATACTTACAAGAGTAATGATACACAGCATTGGCAAGAATGCAGTTGTGGTGAAAAACAATATAAAGAGGATCATGTCTTTGGACAGTGGACAACAACTCAAGAGCCAACAGTCAGTTTCCTTGGCAGTAAAAAAAGAACTTGTGAAATTTGCCAATATGAACAAGTAGAAGAGCTAGAACTAAAAGAACCAGATGATCCTCAAGGTTTAAAATGTTCTTTAAATGAGGATAAAAAAAGCTATACTGTTATTGGTATAGATTTGGCAGCAAATGATACTATGATAGATATAATTATTCCAAGTACATATGCTGAATTACCTGTTACAAGCATTGGCAGTAGTGCCTTCTTTGAATGTAGTAGTTTAGAAAGTATCACAATCCCAGATAGTGTAACAAGCATAGGTGTTAATGCTTTTTATAATTGTAGTAATCTTAAAAATTTAACCATAGGCAATAATGTCACAAGTATCGGTAATAATGCATTCCATAATTGTAGCATTGAAATGGCAACAATACCAACTTCCTTAATACCCTATATTCCAAAAGGTGATTTAAAAGAAGTAATCATTACAGGAGGAGAGAGTATAGGCAATAATGCTTTTATATATTCTCATGGTTTGGAAAGTATCACAATCCCAGATAGTGTAATAAGCATAGGAGAACATGCTTTTTCTTATTCCTTTCCTGATAGCTGTTTCAGTTTGACAAATGTTTATTATGAAGGAACAATAGAAGATTGGTGTCACATCTCATTTTATGATTCATTATCTAGTCCAATGTATTATGCAAACCATTTCTATTTAAGAAATAGTAATAATGAGTGGGAAGAAATGACAAGTATAGATATTCCAGATACTATTACAGAAATAGGACAATATCAATTCTACGGATTTAATAATGTTACTTCTATTGTAATACCAGACAGTGTGAAAAGCATAGGTTCAGGTGCCTTTTCTTATTGTAGTAGTCTAGAAAGTATTATCATTCCAAATAATGTAACAAGCATAGAATTTGCTGTTTTTTATGGTTGTAGTAGTCTAGAAAGCATTGTAGTTCCAGATAGTGTAGCAAGCATCGGCAATAATGCATTCTATAATTGTAGCAGTTTAAAAAGTATTAAAATCCCAGATAATGTCACCAGTATAGGGGAGTGGAGCTTCTATAATTGTAGCAGTTTGGAAAGTATCACAATCCCAGATAATGTCACCAGTATAGGGGAGCGGAGCTTCTATAATTGTAGCAGTTTGGAAAGTATCACAATCCCAAATAGTGCAAGCATAGGAAAATATGCATTTTCTAATTGTGATAATATAGTTAAAGCAACCCTTCCAATTTCAGCAATGAACTTTATTTCATCAACATCAGAAAAAAAATTAAAAGAAGTAATTATAACAAGTGGAACGAATATAGGAAAATATACCTTTTCTAGTTGTAGTAGTCTAACAAGTATCACAATTCCAGTTAGTGTAACAAGTATAGGAGAAGAGGCCTTCTTTCATTGTAGTTTAAAAAATATATATTATGAAGGAACAATAGAAGATTGGTGTCATATCTCTTTTTCAATTCAAGCTAATTATACAATATTTAGTTCTTTTACTTCGAATAATCATTTCTATTTAAGAAATAATGATAATGATTGGGAAGAAATGACAAGTATAAATATTCCAGATACTATTACAGAAATAGGACAATATCAATTCTCAGGATTTAATAGTGTTACATCTATTACCATCTCAAATAGTGTAACAAGCATTGGCAGTAGAGCCTTCTCTAGATGTAGTAGTTTAACTAGCATCACATGTCCATTTGTTGGTGCTAGTCTAAATGAAGTAGAGGATGCATTTTTGGGCTATATTTTTGGAGCCACTTCTTATCAACAAAATTTATATTTTGTACCCGAAAGCTTAAATGAAGTAATCATTACAGGGGGAGAGAGCATAGTAGCATCTGCATTTAGTGGTTGTAGCAGTTTAGAAAGTATCACAATCACAGAAAGTGTCACCAATATAGGAAAATATGCCTTCTCTGGATGTAACAATCTAACAAGTGTTACAATAGGCAATAATGTTACTAGCATAGGAGAATCAGCATTTAGTGGTTGTAGTAACCTTGAAAATGTCTGTTATGAAGGGAATCTAGAGGATTGGTGTAATATTAATTTTTATAGTATAGGAGATTCCAATCCAATGTTTTATGCAAGCTATTTCTGTATAAGAAATAGTAATTATGAATGGGAAGAAGTAACAAGTATAGAGATACCAAATACAGTAACAGAAATAGGAACCTATCAATTCTGTGGATTTGATAATGTTACATCAATAACAATCCCAGATAGTGTAACAAGCATAGGAAATGGTGCCTTTTATATGTGTTATAGGTTAGTTGAAATCTTTAATTATTCTTCACTTAGTATATTCAAAGGTTCAACTAATAATGGTTCTATAGGTTACTATGCAAAAGTAATATATACAATAGAAGAAGAAAGTAACCTAATAACAAAAGATAATTATGTGTTTTTTAAAGATAGTAGCAATAAATACAATTTAGTAAAATATAGTGGTATAGAATCAAATATAATTTTGCCAAAGGATATAGAAGGGAATAATTATGAAATAAATCAATCTGCTTTCCGTGATTGTAGCAGCTTAGAAAGTATCACGATTCCAAATAGTGTGAAAAGCATAGGAGAATCAGCATTTAGTGGTTGTAGCAACCTTGAAAATGTCTTTTATGAAGGAACAATAGAAAATTGGTGCAATATTTCAATTATTTCTAATCCAGTGTATTATGCAAGTCACTTCTATCTAAAAAATAGTAATGATAAATGGGAAGAAGTAACAAGTATAGAGATACCAAATACAGTAACAGGAATAGGAACCTATCAATTTTGTGGATTTGATAATGTTACATCAATAACAATCCCAGATAGTGTGAGAATCATAGGAGCATCTGCATTCAGTGGTTGTAGCAGTATAGAAAGTATTACAATTCCAAATAATCTCACAAGTATAGGTGAGCGTGCCTTCTCTGGATGTAGCAGTTTAGAAAGTATTACAATCCCAAATAGTGTGACAACCATAGGAATGGATGCATTTAGTGGTTGTAGCAACCTTGAAAATGTCTATTATGAAGGAACAATAGAAAATTGGTGTAGATTTAACTTTGGTACTCTTGGTAATTTTCCTAATCCAATGAGATCTGCAAATCATTTTTATCTAAGGAATAGTAATAATGAATGGGAAGAAGTAATAAATATAGAAATACCAAATACAATAACAAAGATAGGAAACTATCAATTCTATGGATTTGATAATGTTACTTCTATTGTAATACCAGACAGTGTGAGAAGCATAGGATATGATGCCTTCGCTGGATGTAATAGTCTAACAGCTGTTACAATAGGCAATAAAGTCACAAGCATTGATTATAATGCCTTTGATAATTGTAACAACCTTGAAAATGTCTATTATGAAGGAAATATAGAGGATTGGTGTAAAATTGGCTTTGCGCCATCTATTGCGTCATCTACTTCAAATCCAATGAAATATGCAAGTCATTTCTATATAAGAAATAGTAATAATGAATGGGAAGAAGTGACAAGTATAGAAATACCTGATACAATAACAGAAATAGGAAACTATCAATTCTATGGATTTGATAATGTTACATCAATAACAATCCCAGATAGTGTAACAAGCATAGGAGAATCAGCATTTAGTGGTTGTAGCAATCTTGAAAATGTCTATTATGAAGGAACAATAGAAAATTGGTGTAGAATTAACTTTGCTGTCTATTCAAATCCAATGAAATATGCAAGTCATCTCTATTTAAGAAATAGTAATAATGAATGGGAAGAAGTAACAAGTGTAGAGATACCAAATACAATAACTATAATAGGAAAATATCAATTCGAGGGATTCTCTAATATTACAACATTAACAATTCCAGACAGTGTAACAATCATAGGAGATCATGCCTTCTCGGATTGTAGTAATTTAATAAGTGTTACAATGGGCAATAGTGTAATAAACATAGGATATTATATTTTTTCTAATTGTAGTAGTCTAATAAGTATCATAATTCCAAATAGTGTCATAAACATAAGAGCAGGTACCTTTTCTGGTTGTAGTAGTCTAATAAGTATCATAATTCCAAATGGTGTAAAAATCTTTGAATATAATGCCTTCTCTGAATGTAGTAGTCTAATATATGTCTATTATGCAAGTACATCCCATGAATGGAATCAAATTAGTATTGATTCTTCTAATGAAAATTTAACATCTGCAATAATTTATTACTATTCTGAAACTCAACCAACAGAAGAAGGTAACTTCTGGCATTATGTAAATGGTCTTCCAACTATATGGGATATATAAAAATTAATACTCATTAGAGGGGAGGAAGCAAAATGTTTAAAAAGTTTTTATTCACAATTGTTTGTTGCTTTACAGGATTGGTTTTATTGGTTTCCTGTGGAGGAAATCATACGCATAAATATAATCAGCTAGAAATTATTAGAAATGCAACATGTACAGAGTCTGGAATAGAAAGAGTTAGTTGTTCAGGGTGTAAAGATTTTTATGAAACATCCATACCAGCCTTAGGGCATACATACAATCAAGGTGTAATAACCAATGCTGCTACATGTAAAGAAACAGGGAGCAAAGTATATACTTGTACAGTTTGCCAAAATACATACACAGAAATAGTTCCTATGACAGAGCATTTCAAGATAGATATTGGTACAGCAGTGGAATCTACTTGTCAGCATTCTGGAATTACTAGCGGTTCCAAATGTAAAGATTGTGGTATAATTTTTTCAGAACAAACGATTATAGAGAAAGTAGATCACAAGTATGAAAATGGCATTTGTATTTGGTGTAAAGATGAAAAAGAATATACAATCACTTTTAAAATCAATAATGAGATAGTAAAGACAGAAAATTTTACTGTAAACACAAAAACTATAGAAGAACCTGAAATTCCTTCAAAAGATGGTTATACAGCAAGTTGGGAAAAATATGAATTGTCCAATAATGATATTACAGTTAATGCAATTTATACGCCCATTAAATATCATTTGACACTAGAACCTTATGAGGGTAAGTTAGAAAACAATATAATTCAAGTAGAACATAATGAAACCATATATTTACCAATTCCAGAGTATAAAGGAATGGCATTCCAAGGTTGGTTTGATAGTGATGACACTCAATTTACAGATGGGGAAGGTAAATGTATTGTAGAAGCATCTTTATTAGAGGGGAAAACTCTTTATGCACAATATGACATATTAAAATGCATAGTTACATTTGAAACAAATGGTGGAACTACAATTAATCCAATTCAATATAATTATGGAGATAAATTAGGAGAACTTGAAATCCCAACAAAATCTGGAGTATATTTCGTAGGCTGGTATTCTTTAGATGAAGAAATTCAATATACTGCTGATACTATAATTGAAGAAAATTTAACTCTTTATGCGAAATGGATTAATAGTACAGCAATTTCAACTGCAGAAGAGTTGATTGCAATAGGAGAAAATCCAACAGCAAATTATCATTTGATTAATGACATTAACTTAAATGGAAATGTTTGGGATCCTATTGATGATTTTTCTGGAATATTAGATGGTTGTGGACATGTAATTAAGAACTTTAGTTTGAGTACCACAAGTAAGGAAGATAATTTTGCACTATTTAGAGTAAATAATGGTTCAATTAAAAATATTTCTTTTACTGATTTTACGTTTAATTGTACCATCTTTCAAGCTAATGGCTGGACTAATTCAAATATGAGATTAGGAATTATATCTGCAACAAATAGAGGTGTTATTGAGAAATGTAAATTACTTTATGGAAAAATACTTTTGAATTTTAATTATGAAATGGGTAAACAAATGGTTTATGACGTTTGTGCTTTTGGACAAGTCTCTAGTGTAAATCAAGGAATAATTTCTGAATGTTCATCATATGTTGATATTTCAATGAAATTTGATTCCTACTATATTGCGGATTATCATATTGGCGGTGGGACAGATGGAAAACAACTATTTTATGTAGGTGGACTTGTTGGAATAAATGAACATTATGTTGGTGAGTCTATTTACGATGCTACGATATCTGCAAATTTAACTACTATTAGTAAAGAAGCAATGACTGGAGGTCTTCGACCTTTTAGAAATGATAGTTTTTCTTATATTGGCGGCCTGATTGGTAGTAATAATGGTGGCAGTTGTTTTAATAGTTATGTAGATGTTGAAAATCAAGTTACTGCCCAATCTGATGGAAAATATTCTGCAAATTATATTAGATATGGCTCATTTGTTGGGCAAAACATTTCAAGTGGGGGTGTTATTAAACAATCCTATGCAAAAGGGACTATAATAGGTGGTTCAAATGATGAAAATATATTAGGCGGCTTTGTTGGATTAAATTCATCTGGAGGTCGAATAGAGAACTGTTATTCAGATGTTAAAATAGAATCTGATAAGGGTGGCTCAATAGGAGGTTTTGTAGGAGACAATCAATCTGTAATTCAAAATAGTTATTCTTCAAGCAATATTAAAACTGATATAAGGGCAGGTAATATAGGAGGTTTTGCCGGAAAGAATGATTCATCAGGAACTATAACTAAATGCTATTCTACAGGAGATGTTTCTACTGTAGGTGGAAATAATGGATATTTTGTAGGTCAAAGTGTAGGAGCATTATTTAAATGTTATTTCTTGCAAGGGGCAGCATTAGTTGTTTCTGGCAGATATGAGGATAGGGTTATTGAATATGAAACGATAGAGGGAGTTCTTTATTCAAAACTATGGAGTGAAGAATTCTTAGTTGATGAATTATACTGGGATTCCGAAGGATGGATAATTGTTACAGATGAGAATCCTCTATTGGAATGGGAGCTTACTATAGGTCATCGATTTGATACGATGATAGTTGAACCAACTTGTGAATATGGAGGATTTACAATATATAATTGTATTGATTGCAATCGCTTATTTATTAAGGATTTTATTGATCCTATAGGTCATAACTATATTGATGTTGATACAGTTGCTCCATTATGTGAGGCAGATGGATATACTCTTCAAAAATGTAGTAACGATGGCTGTAATAGTACAAGAAAGATTAATATAGTTCCTGCTACAGGCCATAATCCAGATTCAGCAACACTAAAGAGCAAGAAAGATGCAACATGTACAGAAAATGGGATTGCAGTATATCATTGTGCTGATTGTGGAAATGATTATCATACGATATTAGAAGCCGAAGGCCATAACGGCGTGTATCAAAATACTATCAAGAAACCTACATGTACAGAAGAAGGGAAAGATGAATACTATTGTATTACTTGTGAAAATGCATATAGTGTCAGTGTCGAAATAATTGAACACACTTGGATTGATGTTGAAGGCAAAAATCCAACCTGTGGAATTATAAAGGATAATGATGGGAATATCATAGACAGACATCCTGTAGATGGAAATAGAGCGGGTGTTAAATGTGAAGTTTGTGATTTAATACAATATGGTTGTGAGGTTATTCCTGCTCATCAATTGAATTTAATAGAAACCAAACAAGAATCTACCTGCAAAGAAAAAGGAATAGGTTTATATCAATGCTCTATATGTGAAGATGAAACAGAAGATGATATCCCAGAACTTGGACATACAGATGCAGATAGAGATAATATTTGTGATGTGTGTGGAGAGTTAGCGTTTACTTTGGTAAGTAAAGATTTATTTGTTCATATTATAGATGTTGATGGTTTGATGAATATTAGGAATAATCCAAGTGGATATTATTGGCTAGACAATGATATTTATCTTACTAATGTGAACTGGGTCGCTTTAGGTACTGAAAAATTGCCATTTAAAGGGATATTCTATGGAAATGGACATACAATCAGTGGATTTAATTATAGTTCTAATAATTTAGAAGAAACATTTATTGCAGGATTGT
Organism: uncultured Mollicutes bacterium; assembly: GCA_947177025.1. Classification (GTDB taxonomy): domain Bacteria; phylum Bacillota_I; class Bacilli_A; order Acholeplasmatales; family Anaeroplasmataceae; genus Pelethenecus. Next base: position 31,325 of record CAMWSQ010000002.1, read on the forward strand.
TTGGATATAATTATGGAACAATTGCAAATGTCAATGTATCTGATGTGAATATTAATGCTACAAATTCTAATGTATTATTTGGTGGGATAGCAGCATGCAATAGAGGTTCAATTATAAATTGCAATTTGAATGGCGAAAATACAATTAAATTTACTGTATCTAAAACTATAACAGATAATAATCAAGAAATTACAATGGATTATGAATTTATTGCTGGTGGGATTATTGGAATAAATGTGCAAAATGGTACAATTGAAAATTGCACTGTTACAGGATCAATCTCGAGTGAATTTATAAATGATTGTTCTATTAAAATAAAGACTATTACAACAATTTGGCAATTAATTGGACAATATATGATTCAATACATTTATAAAACTAAAGTAAGTACTATACAACATATATCCTTTGGTGGAATTGTTGGACGTAATGAAGGAGCAATAAATTCCTGTTCAGTGAATTCTCAAATTTCTTCATACTCCTCTGCAAAGGCAAATCTTGGCGAAAGATTTAAAGGAGAGGCCTTTGCGTATACTCATATGTATGCAGGTGCATTGGCAGGTTATAATTCAGGTTCAATTTCTAATTGTTCTTCAACAAAGATGGTTTATAACATTCCTAATGGTTATAAATATGTAAACATCCCATATATTATCACTGGTAAATCATATTCAACAGGATATCAAATTACAAACTATAGTAAATATGCAAATGCTATTGAAGGGATTGTGGGTAGCAGTTCTACATTTGGAAGTGTAGATAATTATGTACCTATTACATAAAAAATAAATCATTTAGCCCTTAATGTATTACATTAGTAATTTATTAAGGGTATTTTTTTATTACTTTGATTTTTTTTGGAAATATGTTTCAAGTTAATTCCTTTTATGATAAAATGGTTGTAGGTAGAAGTATTTCTTTTAATTTTTAGGAGTGGGATAAATATGGCAATGTGGAGTCCTTGGAGAGGATGTAAAAAATGTAGTGATGGTTGTTTGCATTGCTATATTCATAAAGGTGATTTAAAAAGAAATATAAATACGAATGAAATTATAAAGACAAAAGACTTTGAAAGACCTATAGAGAGATTAAATAATGGCAATTATAAAATGAAATCTGGACTTGTGTATTTATGTTTTTCTACAGATTTTCTGATTGAAGAAGCTGATGAGTGGAGAACGGAATGTTGGAAAATGATCAAAGAAAGACAAGACTGTACTTTTTTGTTTCTAACCAAAAGAATAGATAGATTTATGAAATGTATTCCGGTTGACTGGAAAGATGGATATGATAATGTAGTTGTTTGCTGTACGATTGAAAATCAAAAAAATGCAGATTATAGATTGTCTATATTTAAAGATCTACCAATTAAACATAAATGTATAACAGCACAGCCATTATTAGAAAGAATAGATATTGAGAAATATTTGGATGACATTGAATTAGTCGTAGTAGGTGGAGAATCTGATATAAATGCTAGGGTATTTCATTATGATTGGGCATTAGATATTAGAGAACAATGCATAAGAAAAAATGTTAATTTTGAGTTTAGGCAATGTGGAACCTACACAATAAAGGATGGTAAACAATATAAAATACAAACAAAGGATTTGTGTAGACAAGCAAGATTGGCAAATATTGATTATAAATGTAATCACTAAATTATGATAAACAAATAGTTTATGGAGGTATCGCATGAGCGCAATAGATGATAAAGAGGTTGTTCAAAAGCAATACGAAAATGCAACAAATTTGAATACAAGAATATCTATTCATGATAAATACTCTGTGAATAAGCAAGGCTTTGGAAATTGGATTGTATCTAATTATCAAATAATCGACGGAATGAAGATATTAGAACTTGGTTGCGGCACTGGAGATATGTGGAAAAACCATATAAGTCTTTTAAATAAGTGTTCACTTGTGCTGACAGATATTTCGGAAGGAATGCTTGAAACGGCTCGTAAGAATATAAGAAATTTACATAATGTTACATATCAAATTGTTGATATTCAAGATATTCCTTTTGAATCAAACAGTTTTGATATAGTAATAGCAAATATGATGCTTTATCATGTTCCTGATTTAAAAAAAGGATTATCTGAGGTTAAAAGAGTTTTAAAGGAAGGTGGCAGTTTTTATTGTGCAACTTATGGCGAGCATGGAATTGTACCATTCATTGCCGATTTGCTAAAGCCTTATGGAGCAGAAGCCCAAATTAATAAAAATTTTACTCTTCAAAATGGAAGGCAAATCCTTACACCATATTTTTCATCAATAGAAATGCAGGAATATATGGATTCATTAGAAGTCACAAACATAGATGATATGCTAGATTATTTATATTCTCTCACTGGTATGACGAGTATTAATAGTATAAATAGGGATATCATTAAAAAAGTTTTAGAACAAAATATGGTTGATGGTATTTTGAAAGTCCCAAAGGAATATGGGATGTTTATTTGCAAATAAATGTTTGTTTTAAGCGTTTTTTTTATAGTTAAATAAGAATTAGGAGGTATATCTTATGCTTGACTTTGTTTATCATACACATCTTCAAGTTGCCACTATAATTATTTTAATCATAATGACAGTAAATTCATTAGTTTGTTATCCTTTACAAAAGAAAAGAAATAATTACTTTAGTAAATTTGATTCGATTTGTGGATATATAGCCTTAATACCATTTGTTTCAGGTTTAATTGTTGGTATAACCTTTATGATATCTTATGTTTTATTTTATCAGGCTTTAAATCACATTATAGATAAATTATGCTTATTACATTTGATTTATTTAGGTCCTTTATTTTTTATTAGTTTATATCTATTAATTAAAAGCTGGGTTTTCAAGATGAAGCTTGAAGATGGATATTTAATTATACGAAATGCTTTTGGTATTACATCAAAATATAATATCTATAAACTAAAATACAAAAGAAAATTTAAATTATTTACAATCTTGTATATAGATAGAAAAAGAAAAGTATTGATTCAATCTGAATATAGTGTTTATAATTTAGAGCATGTTTTAGATAGGATTCCTAGACAAAAGTAAAAAAGGCTATTTTAATGAATAGAAGATGGTTGTAATATTACACAACTTAATATTTCATAGTAGAGTCATTAGATATAAGGATTGTCTTATAGTTAATGACTTTTCTTTTTTGGATTTTATAAATTGTATGAAGATTAATATTGCTTACAAAATGTCGGATATAGTTGACATACAGATTTGAATAGAGTATAATTCTATTTAGGAGGTCATCCTAATGAAGAAATATTTGGTTTTTATTCTAGTAAATTCTTTTTTGATGCTGGCAGATGTGGTTTTATTGATTTGCTGGTTGATAACTAAAAAAGAAGAATTCATGTATCCTTTAGGAGTATGTACAGGGTTATTTGTCTCTGTATTTCTTGTAAGTTTGATTTCTATACTGATTCGAAAAAAAACCCCTTGTCAAACACATTTTGATGAAAGACAATTAAAGAGTAGAGGAGATTGCTATTTTGTCAGCTTTTTCTTTTTACTGTTTTGTTTATTAGTTGATGGAATGTTACGTTATGTTCTAGAGTATGATTGGTCTAGTTATTTAGTTGGTGTATTTACTTGGGGAATGCTTGCGATTGGTGTATTTGCCATAATGGCCATATGGAAGAATGCATATACAACTGAAGGAGAAAGTAAAATTAGATTTGCTATATTTTTAGGTGCTATAGGACTGTTGGATGGAATTGTAGGAGTGATTTCTATTCTGCAAAAAGATTTTATTGTTGATGGTAAGTTGTCTACTTCATTTATAAATTTCTTTGGCGGATTAATTTTACTTGTTGTTGCAATTAACTTATTTGTAAAATATAAAATAGATAAAAGAAAGGCGGAAGAGGATGAAGAACTTAAAACTGAAGTCTGCTAGGGCAGAGTTAGATATGTCTCAGGCAGAGCTTGCACAGGCAGTTGGTGTCACAAGGCAGACAATCAATCAAATTGAAAGTGGAGAATATAATCCAACAATCAAGCTGTGTATTGCAATTTGTAAAACTTTACGAAAAACGTTAGATCAAATATTTTGGTTTGATGAGGAGAAACTATTGACAGAAGAAAAAAGTATACAAGAAAGGATAAATCTATAATGGAAGAAATACTAGTTGTAGACAATTTAAGGAAAACCTTTAAATTGACAAAAAAACAAAAGAAAATCAATAAAACAGATGAGAATGTGAAGGTGGCTGTTAATGAGTTATCCTTCAAGGTGTATCGTGGAGAAATCTATGGATTATTAGGACCTAATGGTGCAGGCAAAACAACTACATTAAGAATGATTGCTTCTCTAATTAAAGCGGATAGTGGAGATGCTATAGTAGATGGTGTTAGTGTTGTAAAGTCACCAGATCAGGTACGTGGAAAGATTGGATTTCTAACAAGCGAATTAAAGCTTGAGGATTTTTTTACACCAAACTATCTTTATGATTATTTTTCAGAACTACATAAGGTTCCTAAGGATGTTGCTGAAAAAAGAAAGAATACGTTATTTCAAAAATTTGGTGTAGACAGCTTTAAGGAAGTCAAGATTGCAGATCTTTCTACAGGAATGAAGCAAAAGATTTCCTTAATCATTTCTATTGTTCATAATCCTGATATTGTTATTTTTGATGAGCCCACAAATGGTCTTGATGTTATAACTGCTAAAGTTGTAACAGATTTCTTAATGGAATTAAAAAAAGAAGGTAAAACTGTTTTGCTTTCTACACATATCTTTTCTTTGGTAGAAAAGTTGTGTGATAGAGTAGGAATTATCATTAATGGTAAAATGGTTGTTTCTGATACCTTATCTGAAATTGTAAAGGATAAGAACTTAGAAGAAGTCTTCTTTGAAATCTATGAAAGGGAAGTAGGTGAAGAATAATGCGTTCTATTGGAATTATTTTAAAAAAGGAATTAAAACGGTATTTTACAGATACAAGAATGCTTATTGGAATCATTTTACCTGGCATACTAATATTCTTTCTCTATAGTGTTATGGGAAACTTTATGAGTCAAAATAATTCGGCAGATATTAAAGAATTCTCCCTTGTTGTAGAAAATAAACCAGCTGTCTTAGATGAATTATTTGTAAAAGGATTCGAAGGGTATAAAGTCACTTATCTTGAAGAAAAATTAACGAAAGAAGAAATCTTAAATAAAATCGAAAATCAAGAATTAGAGTTATATGTTTCTTATCCAGAAGAATTCTTATCCGATTCTATGCCGTCTATACCAAATGTAGAAATATATTATAATAGTGTATCAGATGCTTCAATGGTGGCATATACATTATACACAGGAATATTGAATGCTTTTGAGGATAGCATGTCAAATATTTTTGATATCAATAATAGTAATCAAAAATATGATTTGGCTAAAGAAGAGGATGTTACAGTTCGAATCTTTACTATGATGCTACCATTCCTTCTTATGACCTTCCTATTTTCTGGTGCTATGGGAATTTGTTCAGAATCTATTGCAGGAGAAAAAGAAAGAGGTACAATCGCAACCTTACTCGTTACTCCAACGAAGAGAAGCCATATAGCAATTGGAAAAGTATCTGCTTTAGGAATAACAGCTTTAGTTTCTGCATTGGTGAGCTTTTTAGGATTAATTGCTTCCTTGCCGAGACTTGTTGGTACAAATCTATCTTTAGCTGCATATAATGCTCAAACAATCTTTATGCTTTTAGTAGTTATTGTATTAACGGTTTTATTCTTTACAGTGGTTCTAACTATGGTATCTACTTTTGCAAAGAGTGTCAAAGAGGCATCTAGTCTTTCTATTCCTGTTATGATTTTGGTTATGCTTTTGGGAGCGACAAGCTTTATGGGAACTACAGCTCAGACAAATCCTGCAATGTATTTGATTCCTGTATATGGGGCAATTCAGAGTTTAACAGGCATATTAAGTATGACGCTTTCTCCTGTATGCTTTACTTTGTATATTATTTCATCTGTGGTGTATATTGGATTAGGTGTGTTTGCATTAACGAAAATGTTTAATAGTGAAAAAATTATATTCAATAATTAAGGGGGTATACCCCTTTTTCTTTTGCTTAAAAAATTCTCAACAATTTTTTCTGTTAGAATTTTGTATGCCATTTAGAAAAATAATGTTTTTGTATAAAACTTGTAAATCGAATTGAAAATACGACAGCATTTATTTTGATAAAGTGACAACTGTTCATTGTATAATTTCTAACTATAAAAGGGGAGATTATATGAAAAGCTTTTTGAAAAAAAGCTGTTATAAAATATGTTTACTCACTTCAGTTTTGCTCACAGTATTTAGTTTCGTGATGATATTATCCTGTGATAAAAAGGAACATATCCATTCCTTGAATCATATGAGTAGAATTGAACCAAATTGTTTAAATGAAGGGTGTATAGAATATTGGTATTGCAAGGAATGTGAAAAAGTATTTAGTGATTCCATTGCCAAAACAGAGATTTTGCTATCTTCCACTAGATTGCCAAAGCTTGAGCATGTGATTGTGGAGAGTGAAGGCGTTCTTCCTTTATGTGAAGAAGTAGGAAAAACTGCTGGCAAATATTGTTTAAATTGCAATCAAATCTTTGAAAATGCAGAGGATATTCCTGAAATAGGACATAGATATGATAGCACTCAATATACTTGGAAGTGGAATGATTTTACATCTGCTAAATTACAAATGAGTTGTTTAAATGATTCTTCACATATAAAAGAGTATGATGCAACAATTACAAGTACAACAATTGAACCGACTTGTGATAGTTCAGGCAAAACTATGTATACAGCAAGTGTAGTTGTTGATAATTTCGCATATTTTGATTCCAAGGAGGAATTATTACTGCCTTTAAATCATCAGTTTGATTTGGATAACATTCATTGGATTTGGAATGGGGAAACTAAAGTCTATGTCCAAATGGATTGTAATCTAGACACGAATCATTCTATAATTTATGAGGCAGATGTTTTGGTTGAAACTCTAGAACCGACTTGTACAGAATCTGGATTAAAAACGTCTACAGCATCGATTACTATTGAAGGAAAAACCTTTACAAATCAAAAAGAGGAAGTGCTTCCTGTAACTGGACATGCCTATGATTATGATCATCCAATTTGGATATGGGATGACATTGAAAATGCATCCATTCAGTTTCTCTGTAAGAATGACTTAAGTCATCAAGATATATATGAAGCATCCATTGAAGAAGAAACAATTCCTGCAACCTGTATGACTCCTGGAAGTACAATTTATACAGCATATGTAAGCTTTGGTGACTCCAGATATTCCTATGAAAAAACATATTCTTTACCTTTAGATTTAGATAATCATGAATGGGATTATGATTCTATAGAATGGGAATGGAAATCCAATATAGATGAGTATTATGCTACAGCAACAGTTTATTGTGGTTGTGGTGCAGAAAGTAAATCAGAGGAAGCTTATGTAACAAGTGACATTGTATATTCAACCTTCCAACAGGAGGGAGTGAGTATATTTAAAGCGTATGCATTTGGAAACCATCAGGAAAAGAATATTATTTTACCAATAAAACAAGAGGTAAGTACAGAAACAGAATTTTTGGAGGCCATTCAAAATACATCCTTTGATCTTACTTTTACAGAGGATCTTACCTTAACAGAAGAGGTTATATTAGAAGCTGAAGTTGCAAATATTGATTTGAATGGACATACTCTTACAATTTCAGAAGGGAAACTAAGACTATGTGCAGAATTTTCAAAAATTCAAAATGGATATATAACCTTGGATGATGAAACCAAAGATTATGTTTTATTTATTAAGAATGGAACAAATGTCTTGTTGGAAAATTTAAGTATAACAGGTGGCATTGAGATAGAGGATTCTTTTGTAATTATAAAAAATGTCGCATTAAATGCAACAACCTCATATGCAATTCATGCGAGTCAAAAAGCAGAAGTGCTTTTAATAAGTGATTCATCAAAGAATTTTCTATTTCGACCGTATTTCACAAATACGATAGTATCAAAGAATGGATCAGGAAATAACAATATGTACTATTATATTGAAGAAGGAAGTCAGATTCATCTGAATTCTATTGAACATAAATCTAAAACAGACGCAGCACTCTATGACCCTAGTGGCATAGCTCCAATAGAGGCCCAGGCACCATAGAAATAAGAAAGAGAACAATTTAGTTCTCTTTTTTTTCTTCTTCATTTCGGCTTACTAGTTTTAAGTAATTATAGGTACTTGTTAAAATGGTAATAAATATTGTGATGGTCGCAGTTCTATCCTCTCGCCCTAAGGTTGGTTCAATGAAATGTCTTTTTTGTTCATAGCGTAGATATTGATGTCTAGCAGTTGGATCAAATAGAATAACGAGAATTGTTGTTAATCCAATATCGAAGGTTGTTTCTACAGGAGTCAGCTCTATAGGATCATCATTCATCCAATAATCTACGATTTCAAAGACATAATCGTAGAATACAGTTGAAAAAGCAATTACTGCAATTGGATCTAGATAAATGATGAGAAGTCCTGTTAGCATTCCAGTAGCAACAGACGCGTAATATGCTGGAAGAGTACTCACCTGAATATCTTCAATAATGATAGATTCATTAAATAGAAAAAGTGAAATAAAAATATCAGATAAAAATTGGGATACTACACCCGTTTGAGCCCCATTTAAAATATTGGGTAAGATATGACTTCTATCTAATTGTTTGTGATACTCTAAATTATATTGCATACAAAATCTACCTTTATTTTTATATTATTCTTTAAAAATTGACAATTTTAGGCTATAATATCCTAAAGGAGTGGTTTTCATGAGAAATTCTTTATATGATTTACGTAAAAGTCGAAAATATACTCAAGAAGAATTAGCTAAGCTGCTTGGTGTAACAAGACAAACCATTATATCCATTGAACAAGGGAAATACATTGCTTCTTTACCACTTGCTTTAAAAATGGCAAAAATATTTGATGTTCCGCTAGAACAAATATTTGATTTGGAAGAAGGTGAGTATTAATGGATTCAAGAGAGAAATTAAAAAAAGGAATAAAAACAAGATTGATAGTAATGAGCTTATCAACATTATTGCCTATCATTTTACTAATTGTATTTAATTTACCTTTTTTCAAAAAAGAGTTTAAGGTATATGGAGATTTATTTTTCTTACGTTATGCAATTTTTGTGTTGCTAGAAGGGTATATCGGATTTAAAATTTATCGTTATATACGTTTTTTCTGTGATCAAGAATATGCCGATTTCTTTGCCTTAAGAAAAACAGATGAGCGTTTAAACTTTATTCGTCTTAAAACAAACGCAATGGTAATTAAGATTTTCATTTATGTTTGTGGAATAGCATTAATTATTGCAGGCTTCTTTAATGCGTTTGTATTTTACACATTATTAAGTATATTGTGTGCAGTACTAGTAATTTATTTATTTGTATATATCTATTATTCTAGAAAATATTAAAATTTAGAAATTAGAATATTTAGTTTGGATTAATGAGTTTGGGGGAGATGATAAATATTTGTATAAAGAAAAATAAGAGTTTTTTAATAAGAAACTCTTTTTTGTTTACAAAACTCAACAAAATGTTGGTTGTAAAACAAAAAAAAGCATACTATAATCAATTCGATTAGGAGGATAAAAAATGAAAAAGAGATATTTAATATTTGTATTATGTGCCTTTTTTACAGTATTCGGATTAGCATCTTGTAAGACAGATAAAAAAGATGATGACAAGACTGATCAAGTAG
>CAMWSQ010000003.1 GCA_947177025.1 uncultured Mollicutes bacterium
AATTTGAAGCAATCTATCAAAAATATAAGAATTGAATTATAAAAAGAGTTTACCTATTGATGGTAAACTCTTTTTTGTTTGTTTATTAATTTATTTTTTCAACCAAGAAGGGAATTCCTTATGCTCTCTAGGCTCAGGTTTTTCTACAGCATTTCTTTGCTCTGCCTTTGCTCTTCTCTTCTCTTCCTTTATACGTAATTTTTCTTGTTTTCTTGTAGTTTTTAAATCAAAGATTTCTCTTGTCTTTGTAAATTCTGTTTCATCGGATTCTTCTAATAATTCATCATCCTCTAATTCTTCAGAAACATGATGAGGTAATCCCTCATACTCAATATTCTGTTCAGAAACATTTTTATAAATCTCGGAAGCTAATTCATCATATCCATTGTTTTGAGCCTTCAATTCATATCCTGTAGCAATAACAGTGACAATCATCTCATCACCTAAATCATTATTGTAGGCTGTACCATAGATGATATTCAAATCCTTATCACAATTGTTACGAATTTCAGCTAACGCAACCTCGATTTCCTTTGCAGCTAAGCTTTCAGAAGCTGTGAAGTTTACAATCGCATCAGTAGCTCCATCAATTGTTACCTCTAATAATGAGGAACGAATCGCATTTCTTGCTGCTTTTAATGCACGATCTGGACCCTTAGCAGCACCGATACCCATTAAGGCAGTACCAGAATTTGCCATAACATGACGAACATCTGCAAAATCCACATTAATCATACCTGGAATGGAAATGATTTCAGAAATACCCTGAACACCTTTTCTTAATACATTATCTGCTTCACGATATGCTTCAAGCATAGGTGTAGATGGATCAACAATCTGTAATAATCTTTGGTTAGGAATTACAATTAAAGTATCTACATATTCTCTTAGTGCTGTCAAGCCAGCTACAGCGTTATTCATACGCTCTGGACCTTCAAATAGGAATGGCTTTGTACAAATACCAATAGTTAAACAGTTTGCTTCTCTTGCGCATTTTGCGATGACAGGAGCTGCACCAGTGCCTGTTCCACCACCCATTCCACAAGTGATAAAAACCATATCAACACCGCTAAGCATCTCACGAATCTCATCTTCGCTTTCTAATGCAGCCATACGACCAACATCAGGGTTTGCACCTGCTCCATGTCCACGAGTTGTATTTCTTCCAATTAAAAGACGATTTCTAGCTTTGGAATATTTTAAATCTTGAGCATCTGTATTTACAGCAACAAATTCTACTCCATGCACTTCGTTTTCAATCATATGATCTATTGCATTTTTTCCGGCGCCACCAACACCAATAACCATTATTTTTGTTCTAGCAGCATCCAATGAGTCAAGTTCATCAAAAATCATATCTATCCCTCCATCTAGAAAATCGGAAACTCCTTTTCTATTTTACATTAAATGTCATTTTTTTTCAATATGGAATAGATAAAAAAAATATTTTTTTATAAACAATTATAAAATTGTAATTTCATAAGCTAAATGAATTCCAAATTCAAGCTCAGCACGCTTTTGAATTAGCTCAATTAAGCTTAAGATTTCTGAACTCTTAGCATGCCCTGTATTGATAATGAAATTAGCATGTTTGGCACTAACTGTGGCATCATTGATATGAAAGCCCCGCATTCCAAGCGCATCAATTACTTTCCATGCTGAAATTAAAGGATTATTTTTAAAAATAGACCCCATACTTCTGCTTTCTAAAGGCTGTGCTAATTTTCTTTCTTTTGCTCGTCGTTCAAGCACTTCAGATGTCTTGATTTTTTCTAACTGGAATCTTGCAAAAAGTATGATGCCATCTATATAGTGAAAAATACTTTTCCTATAGGAAAATGCACAATCTCGATTGGAAAGAGTTACAAGTTTTCCAGCACTATTGATATATGTAACATCTAAAAGATGATGAGCTATATCATCCTTATATGCACCACTATTATTGTAAATAGCACCACCTAATAAACCTGGAATTCCTCCTAAAAACGACAAATCTCCCCAATCCTCTTTAGCAAGATCATAGGCAAGCTTTATGGTCGGATAAAAAGCACTGCAGGTTAGAATAGAATCCTTAATTTCATAGGAATAGTCAAGCTTTCTTAAATGAATGACAATCCCATCAAACCCTGTATCCATAGCCAAAGTATTACTTCCATTTCCTAGGAGAAAATACTTTAAATTGTGTTCTATAATATAGACAAAGGCCTTTTGCAAGGATGCAACGCTATTTGGAGTATAAAGAGTTTCTATAGCTCCTCCACAGCCAATGGTTGTTAATTCCTGAAATGTATAGCCACTTTCTACAATTCCCAATTGATTTTCTACTATATACTCATTAAAATTCATCTATCTCATCTCTTCTATTATTCTTTTACTTGAATCTTGTATAATAATGTTTTTTTGACTTTTTATCATTTTGTCTCGAACTTCCTTATTCTCCATCATAAAATCAATGATGGACATTGCACTTGAGCTTGCATCACTTTCCTTTAAAAGCTTACAGCACCCTTTTTCTTCAAAAAATAAAGCATTCAAATATTGATGGTTTTGACTTGTATTTTGGCTTGGAATCAGGATGCAAGGCTTTCCCAAAGAAAAAATTTCATAGGTGGTTCCAGCACCAGCTCTTGAAATAATAATTTTAGAATGTAGCATTAAGCTAGGTAAATCCTCGATGTACTTAAAAACCTGTACATCCTTTAAATCCTTGTAATCCTCATAATATCTGCTCGCAATTAAACAAACACGATATTTTCTTTTTAAAATATGAACAAGTTCGCAAAGGGGCTTTGATCCAAGCGAACCACCAAGAATCAAGACATCATAAGAAAAATGTGCATATTTTGAGGAGGAAATCTCATGAATTAACGTTGGAATTCCTACTACCTGATACTTCTTTTTCATCTTGGATACAGGAAAGGCTAAAAAGACCTTCTTTGCAAACCTAGCAAAGAAACGATTTGTCCTACCAATGATGACATTTTCCTCTAACAAATAAATAGGAATATGATGAAAGATTCCATAGAGTAAAGTAGGAAAGCTCACATATCCACCAGTTGAAAGAATAGCATCTACTTTCTTTAGTCGGAGACCTAAAGCACATCTTAAAACAGAAATAAGATGATTGTTTTTCAAATTCATTCCAATAAAGGGAATGTTATGTTTTTTACAAAGCTCTTCTTCTAGGCTATGACTTGCACCTACATAGCACACATCCTCCAGTTCTTTTGAAATGGAGATTAAAGGCATAATATGCCCACCCGTTTTTCCACCTGCAAGTACAATCATAATAAAATCACCATTACATCCTATGAAATATCTTAAAATTTCATGCAAGATAAAAGAAAAAAGGAATCTATATTAGATTCCTTTACTCTGTCATTCTTCATCTTCCTTACGATACTGTTCAATTTCTTCTTCTGATGCATCTCGTACAGAAACTTTAATTCGTTGAATTCTTCTATCGTCTACCTCAGCAATAGAAATTTCTAAGGCCTTAGCATAATCCTCATATTCTTCTGTTTCCTCACTTGTCATGGTATAGCAAGCTATATAGGTCATCGTAAAGCCTACCTGAGGAATACTTTCGCATTTGGCAAATAACCAGCCAGAAAGCTTAGATGGAACATCCTCTGGAACATCACCAATATGTAAACGTTCAAACAAATCATCAACATACATATCTGCATCAACTAAATATGTATTTTCCTCTAGCTCCGTAAATAAAATATCATCTTCACCAGCAACATCATGCTCATCATAGATTTCTCCTACAAGCTCCTCTAAAGCATCCTCCATAGTTACTAATCCAGCTACATCTCCATATTCACCACTTACAATGGCAATCATAGTTTTAGATTTTTGTAGCTCAACAATTAAGTCATCTGCCTTCATTTGGCTAGATACAAATTTTACAGGACGAATTAATTTCTTCCAGGATAATTTTGAATCCTTTACAAGTGCTGGAAAGAAATCTCTAACATACAGAATACCAACAATATGGTCCTTATCCGTCTTATATACAGGAAAACGAGAATAATTCATTTCCATTAAAAATTGCTTTACTTCCTCCAATGTGGAATTATAACTAATAGCAACCATATCTATACGGGGTACCATAATATCAGCAACAGAACGTTCCTTTAAATCAAGAACATTTTTAATAATGCTGGCTTCATCATCTTCTATTGTTCCACTTTCTTCCATTTCGTCGATAAGAATGTTAAATTCCTCTTCATCGAAGGTTTTCTTTTCATCCTCAGAGCCCTTTCTAGATACAAGACGTTGTAAACCTCTAAAGCATAAAACAATAGGATAGAAAACAATTTGAATCCCATAAACGATGTAAGCTACCTTTGAAGCAATTGCTTCAGGATGGTTTTTCGCAAAAGTTTTAGGTAAAATTTCTCCAAAAATCAATAAAGCAATTGTTATGATTAAAGTGGAATATAAATTTACCCAGTCCTCTGCTATACCTAGCTTTATAAAGAAACCAACAGCAACTGTAGATAATGCTGTATTCACAATATTATTTCCAATCAGTAACGTAGTTACAGTTTTATCAAAATCCTCTGTTAGCTGAAGAGCCTTTTTTGCACCACTTTTACGATCTTCTACCAAGCTTTTTAATTTCACGACATTGGCACTAGAAAATGCAGTTTCAGTCATAGAAAAGAAAGCAGATAAAAAGATACACACTAACATAATTATGAAAACTAAAGTATCAAATGAAAATCCATTTGAAGCAGCTTCAGTTAAGAAAAACGACCTTTGTATGTCCAAATCTCTACACTCCTAAAATTAAGCTCTACTAGAATATTTTCCTGTATCTGTGGAGATAATAATTTTTTCTCCTTCTTCAATAAACATAGGAACCTTTACTAGTAAACCAGTTTCTACATATGCATCCTTTAATGCATTCGTCTTTGTGTCTCCCTTTACAGCTGGATCACATTTTGTAACTAAAAGTGTAACCTTATCTGGTAAGATAACACCTAAAATTTCTTCTCCAAATTTTTCAATTTCAACGCTCATGTTTTCAACTAAGAATTTTCTTTCTTCTTCAACCAAAGCGTAAGGTATTTCAATTTGCTCATAAGTCTCCATATCCATAAATACTAGAGAGCTTCCTGAATCATATAGATATTGCATAGTTACCTTATCTATAATTGCTTTTTCAACCTTTTCAGCAGCATTGAAAGTAAAATCAATTACTGCACCTGTTCTTAAGTCTCTAAGCTTTGTCTTTACGAATGCTCCACCCTTTCCAGGCTTAACATGCATAAACCAAAGTATTTTATACATATGACCATCATATAAAATTGTCATACCATTTTTAAAATCATTACTTGATACCATAAAAATTCTCCTTAAAATTGTTCTTTTTTAATTATATCATATTCTTTTCTACTTTTCAAATAGAATTCCAGCAGAGGTCTAAATAGGTCTCCTTTTGTCATCTATTGAAGTGAAACTTCTCATTCCATGTCGATATCTATCATTATAGAATTTTTTTTAAATAACGTAGTGCTTCTAAATAGCTTTCTACTTGCTTACCAGAATAGGTTTTATTACAAACATCCCTAACCAAATTCACTTTTCTAAAGTCCTCACGCTCATCTACCTTAGATAAATGAATTTCTAGTTTTATACCTGTACACATCTCTAATGCATCTCTTATCCCAATACTAGTATGTGTATAGGATGCAGGATTAATCAAGATTCCAGCATATTCCATAGCCTCTTGAAGCTTTGTAATGATTTCTCCTTCACAGTTGCTTTGAAAAAATTCAATAGAAAAATAGTCCTTATTTTCCTTTAAAATGGCTTGATTGATTTCATCTAAAGTCAAACTTCCATAGTGCTCCTTTGGTCTTTTCCCAAGCATATTCAAATTTGGTCCATTGATTACTAAAACTTTTTTCATTTTAATTCAAGCCTTTCTAAAATATCCTGAATTGCTTGTTCAGGAGTCTTATTTTCTATTGTGATTGTTTGAAAAGTATCATATAATTCTTTTCTTTCAAAATATAAATCCTCTAATTTTTTACTTGCTAGAATAGGTCTTTCTATTGTTGAAGCATCCAATCTTTTTTGAATTTCCTTTAAATCTGCAGTTAAAAGAATACAAGGTCCATCCATAATCTTTTTATTTTTTATGGATTTAACAATTCCTCCACCACAGGAAATAATGACATTCTTCTCCTTAGAAACTTCCTTTAGACAGTTCGTTTCAAGGGCTCTAAAATATTCTTCCCCATAAAGATGAAAAATTTCATCAACAAATAGCATTGCCTGCTGTTCAATATAAATATCTAAATCGATAAATGTATAGCCTAGTTTTTCAGCTAGGAGTTTTCCAACTGTAGATTTTCCTACTCCAGGTAATCCGATTAAATATAGCTTCATTCTTCTAACCACCTATCTACATCTAGTTCAATTTGTTGGTATATTTGTTCTATATGGTCTAAATCGACCTCATAGAAATGACTATCCATTTGATTTCTAAACCAAGTTGCCTGCCGTTTGGCAAGATGGCGTGTATTCTTTTTTATTTCTTTAATCACGGATTCATAACTAGAAGTCCCTTCAAAATAAGGAATCCATTCTCTATAGCCAATTCCTTTGGGATAAATATTTTCTTCTGCAAGCTGGTTTACTTCAGTAAATAGACCTTGATTGATCATGTCATCTACACGCTCATTTATCCTTTGATATAATGCTTCTCGTTCCATATCTAAATAGATTATGAAATAGTCGTATAGAGCTTCATTTTTATGATTAAAGCTATGGATAGATTTTCCTAGGTTTTCATAAACCTCTATAGCTCTTAATACACGTTTTCGATTATTTGGATGAATCTTACTCTCATCTAAATTTGTATCTAAGGATTTTAAATATTGATATAGTTCCTCATTTGTCATCTGCTCAAAGCGTTTAGATAAAGATTCATTTCTTTTTGGAAACTGAAATTCATAGTTGAAGAGTGCTGCCTGGATGTAAAGACCTGTTCCACCACAAATGATGGAAAGTGGATTCCTATCTAGAATCACTCTTGCTGACTTTTGAAAATCAGCAACACTATAGTCTTCTGTTGGTTCCTTTGCATCAATTAAATGATGAGGAATCCCAGACATTTCTTCCTTAGTAGGCTTTGCAGAGCCTATATTTAATCTTTTATAAACTGCTATACTGTCTCCACTAATAATCTCAGTATGATATCGTTTTGCTAAACGGATGGAAAGCTTTGTTTTTCCAACTGCAGTAGGTCCAACAATTACAATTACCTTGTGCTTCATGATTGAATCCTTTCAAACATCTTTTCCAATTCTGTAGTTGTAAAATGAATGATGGTAGGTCTACCATGTGGACAAGTAAATGGGTTTTTACAAGCATTTAAATTCTTCAATAAGCTATCAATCTCATCCTTATTTAAGGCATGATTTGCCTTGATTGAGCCTTTACAGCTGATTTGCTTGGCTACTGCATCTCGGAAGGTAATAATATCTACTGTCTTATTTTCAATGAGTAAGGCAAAAATTCTACGAATAATTTCTTCTGCATTATCTAGCTTTGCCCATAGAGGAATTTCTCTTAAGACAAAATCTTGATTGGACATTGCTTCTAAATGAAATCCTATGGACTTAAATTCCTCGATATGCTCTTCTACAAATAGAGCTTCACTCTTTGTAAAAGACAATAAAATTGGAAGCAAAAGCTCTGTAGTGGGCTGATTTTGTTCTCCTAAAAGAGCATAATATTTTTCATAATTTATGCGTTCTGCTGCAGCATGCTGATCCATAAGGTATAAGCCCTTTTCATTTTGGAAAATGAGATATGTTCCAAAGGCTTGACCTACATATTCTAAATAAGGTAACTTCTTAGGCTCTTGAGGCAATTCCTCCTTGACAGGTGCTGCTGGCTTTGAAGGATACACCTTTTCTTCTTCCTTCAAAATAGGCTTTGGAGATTCCTTTGGCTTAAGAGGGGAATTCACACGAGGTAAGTCGAAGATACTTTCCTTTTGATATCCAACATTCAAATCCTTTGTTGGAATCTGTCGAGTTGGGATTAAAGTTGTAGATTCTAAAGTAGCCTTTATACATTCTAAAAGACTAGAAGTAATGGCTTCTTCATTTGATATCTTAATCTCCATCTTACTTGGATGAACGTTCACATCAACTAATAAAGGGTCAATTTCTAAATACAGTACCGCAATTGGATATTTTCCAATGGGTAAGTATGTTTTAAATCCTTCAATAATTGTATTCGTTATTGTATAATTTTTTACATATCTTCCATTGACAATCAATGTAATTTCTAATTTATTTGCACGATAAATTTCTGGTTTAACAAGAATCAATTTGGCCTTGGTTCCATCTGTTAAAAAAGAGGCCTCTAAAGTCGCCTTAGCTGCATCTAGTCCATAAATCTCTCCCATCAAGGAGCGGATTTCTGAGGATGCTGTAGTGGCAAGAAAAGTCTTATTTTCATGAACTAAAGTAAAGCGTATTTCAGGGTGTGCTAAAGCAATTCGATCTAATAAAAATGAAATACTAGCAAGCTCACTTTTTGGGGCTTTAAGATGCTTTAATCTTGCAGGAGTATTAAAAAATAGATTTTGTACTATAACTGTAGTTCCTCTATTTGCAGGGGTTGGTCCAGAAGAAAGCATGGATCCAGCCTGATAGGTGCATTGGTATCCTCCTTTACCATCTTGGCTAGAAAGAATTTGCATTTTACTAACAGCAGCTATGGAAGCAATGGCTTCACCTCTAAACCCTAAGGATAATATTCTAGTTAAATCATATTCTGATTTAATCTTAGAGGTTGCGTGAGGATGAAAGGCTAGCTTCACATCTTCTTCATCCATTCCTTCGCCATCATCAACTACCTTTATTTCCTTAAGTCCTCCCTCTTCTAGAAAGATCTTAATATGCTTCGCATTGGCATCAATGGCATTTTCAACAAGTTCCTTAACTACACTGCTTGGACGCTCTACGACTTCTCCAGCAGCAATCATATTTGCTAGATGAGGATTCATTTTGGCTATTTTTCCCATAAAATCATTCCTCCTATTCTTCCTTTAGCTCATATAAAAGCTTTAGCGCTTCTAGTGGAGTTAAAGTGTTTACATCAATTTCATCGATTCGCTTTTGTATCCGTTCTGCACGTGTCTCCTTGATGACTTCTTCCTTAGAATCATATTCTAAGAAATTAAATAAATCTAGAGATTGGATAGATTGGGTATTTGATTCTGCTTCTAAGGAATCTAAAATCATTTTACTTCTTGCAATTAAAGACTTTGGTAATCCAGCAAGACTTGCTACATTAATACCATAGCTCTTATCTGTTGGACCATCTAAAACCTTATGTAAGAAGGCTACCCCATCCTCTGTTTCTTTTGCTTCTACATGAACATTTTTTAAACGCTTTAATTTTTGGTCTAAAACTGTTAATTCATGATAATGCGTTGAGAATAAAGTGACACAGCCTATGCGCTCATGAACATACTCCAAAATTGCTTGAGCAAGAGCCATACCATCATAGGTGGCAGTTCCTCTTCCAATTTCATCAAATAAAATCAAGCTGTTTTTAGTTGCATTTGTAATTGCATAATTGGCTTCCATCATCTCCACCATAAAGGTAGATTGACCTGATACCAAATCATCTGATGCACCAATACGGGTATAAATTGCATCAAACACCATCAAATCAGCAGATTTAGCTGGAACAAAGGAGCCAATTTGAGCAAGAATCGCAATCGTTGCAAGCATACGCATATAGGTAGATTTACCACTCATATTTGGTCCTGTAATCAACATCATATTATAGGTGTTGATATCCACATCATTTACAATATATCCCGATTTTAGTATTGTTTCTAGAACAGGATGTCTTCCATCCACAATGGTTATTGATCGCTTTGTGTTAAACGTTGGTCTTACATAGTTTTGTTTTGTAGCAACATCACTTAAGGAAATATAGCAGTCTATAGTAGCCAGCTCATCTGCTAGATTCTGTAAACTTGTGATATACCTTGAAGCAATCGCACGCAACTCAACAAAAATGTCATATTCAATAGAAACAATTTGCTCATTTGAATGAAGGACAATGTCCTCATATTCCTTTAATTCCTTTGAAATAAAACGCTCAGCGTTTGCTAAGGTTGCACGTCTCTCATAGCCAATATTCTCTGGTAAGCTTGAAATAGCTCCCTTAGAAACCTCAATATAATAGCCAGTTACACGATTATAGCCGACCTTTAGAGTTTTAATTCCTGTAAGCTCCTTTTGGCTAATTTCATAGTTTAGTATCCATTCTTTACTATGATTTAAAATGGATTTGATTTCATCAAGTTTAGGATTATATCCCTCCTGAATCATCCCACCTTCTTTTATAGATAAAGGTGGATTTTCTACAAGTGCACGATTTAAAACATCATATAAATCCCTATGAGCATCCATCTGCTCTGCATAAGCCTTAGCTGCAGGAATATGTAAAGAGGAAATAATTTCCTTAATTTCTGGGATATGCTTTAGAGATTTTCTTAGCCATACTAAATCCTTTGCATTTGCATTTCCTGAGGCTATTCTTCCGATGATTCTTTCTAGGTCATACACATTCTTAAAATACTCTTTTAATTCAGATTTTTCCAAATAATGAGCATTAAAGCATTCCACAAAGTCTAATCTTTGACAAATTGCGTTCAAATCACACAATGGTTTATCTATCCATTTATGCAGCATTCTTGATCCCATAGCTGTCTCACAATGGTCTAAATGCCATAATAAAGAACCGGACCTATTATTATATCTTAGGGTCTCGCATAGCTCTAAATTTTTCTTTGTAAAAGCATCAAGATGTAGATATTCTTGATGAATATAGTTTTGAATTTTCTTTAAATGCGTAGGCATCTGTTTCTTTGTTTCAATAAAATAATGTAAAATGACACCTACTGCAGGATAATATTCCTCTTCTAATTCAGAAACAATTGGTAATAATTCTGCTGGAATAGAATAATCGGCAACACGGGATAATACAATTTGATTTTTCTTTACAAAGGAGTCTAATGTAGAATTGGTATAGCCTTCAGATATAACAATTTCCTTAATATGCAAGGAAAGAATCTCATTGGCCAATACTTCAAAATTATTTAATTTTGTAAGATATCCTTCTCCTGTAGATAAATCACAATAACACAAAAGATATTCTCGCTTCACTTGGAGAATACCTGCAATGTAATTATTTTCTTTGTCATTTAATCCAGAATCCTGTGTACCTGGTGTAATAATTTTTACAACACCACGCTTTACGATTCCTTTGGCTTCCCTAGGGTCTTCTACCTGTTCTACAATAGCTACCTTATAGCCTTTTGAAATTAAACGCTCTGCATAAGGCTCATAGGCATGAAAAGGGACTCCACACATAGGAACACGTTCCTTTACCCCTGCATCCTTTCCTGTTAATGCAAGTTCTAGTTCCTTAGCACCTGTATGGGCATCCTCAAAAAACATTTCATAGAAGTCGCCAACTCTATAAAACAAAATTGTGTCTGGATAATCTTTTTTAATTTCTATATATTGCTCCATCATTGGAGTATATTTTAATTCTTTTTCTTTCATATAATCCTCTTATTTAAACATATGAAGAATCAAAAATATTGAGACAAATAGACCAAGAACGACAACAAGAGTAATCGTTGGAACAATGAGCTTGGTCCACCTAAAATTCAGTCTTTTCTTTTGAAAATAAGGATTTTCATCTAAATCAACTTCCTCATTTCGATTCGGTTTTTGAGTAGAAAGAGTTTCTGCATTTGTTACTGGTGGTAGAGGCTTTGTTTCCTGTAAAACAGTAAATGGAGCCTCCTCCTCTTGAGGAGAGGCTAAATCGCCAGATTTAGGCTCAGCTGTTGTATCTAATGTAATGAATTTTGCAGTCTCATTCTCTTCTGTTTGCATTACGCTTAATTGAGCAGTTTCTTCTACAGAATCTGGCTCTTGAGTTTCATCATCAAGTTCAATGACTTCTTCCTCTGGTTTGGCTTCTAAATGCTCAGTTACAGCAAGACTTGAGGCAACAATCAATTCTTCTTTTGGTTCAAATTCTGGATCATAGGATTCATTTGGCAAATCAGAAAATTCTTCTATAACGTCTTCATTAGCTTCTATAGATTCAGCTTCATAAGGAAGATCTATGCTTGTATCTAAAGCTATAGAAAGTGTTTCTAAAGAATCTTCTATTGGTTCATAAGAAACATCTTCTTTTTCCTCTACAGAAGAAAGATTTTCAAGCATACTCTTAATTTGATCAATTTTATCAGCTAGAAGCTCTGATTCTTCTAAAGAAGGTTTTTCTTCCTTAGGTTCAACAACAGGTTCTTCTTCTATTTGAGATTCAATTGTATCCTCTAAATCTTCCTTAGAAAGTTCAATAGCATCCTCATTTTCTGAGTCTAGTTCCTCAGCTTTTGTTGGTTCAAAATTGTAGACATCATTTGAATCTTCATTGCTTTCTTGTAAAACTTCTTTTGGTGATTCCTCTAGAGATTCTATACTCTCAGGTACAGACCCTTCATTATCTAAAACTGGTTCTTCAGCTATAGGCTCTTCTTGTAAAGAAGCTGGCTTGGATTCAGTGCGATGTGCAGCACGAATTGCTTCAATGCGTCTTAAAATTTCTTGAAGATATTCGTCATTGCCTTTTTTGCGGGGAAGAGGATCCTCTTTATCCTTCGATATTACTTGCTCTTTTTTTTTTGTGTAGGTGCTGATGTATTATCACGTTTTTTAGTTTCTGTTTTTGGCATTGGCATATTAATTCCATGACTAATTGCCAACTTAGCAGTTTCAGCATCTACATTTAAGTATGGTAAAAGCTTCTCAATGATATCAGCTACTATATCTTCTTTTGCAGCTTTCTTTCTTGGTTTTGGTTCTTCTTCATGATATTCTTCTAAAGACTCAATAACTGCCTTGTCATCTGCTTCAAGATAGATTACTTTCTTAGCTCTACCACGCTTGAAGTTATCGATAGCATCAAGGTCAACTCTAAACTTTAATGGTTCTGCAATTTCTCCGCCAATAATTGTATTTGCTTCAATTGTAGGATATTTTGCTTGCTTAAGAAGGAATAAAATCAAATTGATTAATTCTTCCTTTTTCATTAAAGATGAAATACCTAAAGCCTGTAATTCACAGAACTCATTTAATTGAGTAATTGTCATTGCATTCAATTGTCTTTGTAAAACCAAAGTCAATTTTCTTCTAGCCTTCATCATTTCCTTGACATAGACTAAAAGATCTTCTTTCTTTAAACGAGCTGGGACGTCAAATCCATATTTTTTAGCAAAAAGACGGATTTCCTCTAAAGAGAAAGAATTTTTTAACAATGCTTCTAACTTAGTCTTTGGATAAGCATCAAATTCTTTTGAAGTATCTAGTGTAACTTCATTGATTGCTTGAGAAAAAGATACAAAGCTTTCTAATTTATATTTTTTCGTATTAATTAAACGTGTAATTTCTCCATCTTGTAAGCCAATACCTACATGGTTGAAAATTAAAAGTTTCCATAAATTCTTGCGATATAAATAGAAATCCTCATCAGTTCCTACTTTTTCAAATAAGCTTTGAAGTTGAAACTCTGTAAAAGATGCATAGGATTCAAGTTTTGCAAAAGCGTCTCTTGTTAAAGAATGAGAATTCAAAGTCTTAATTCTTTCATTCAAAGCACTCACTAATGCCATTGCATTGATTTTTCTTGGAATCTTTGAATCACGTTCCATGAAAAATTTCTTGGTTTGGTCTCCACTTAATAAAGCTAATTTTGAAACTATGGTCTCCAAACCCATTCTTCTATTAAAAATCACAACAACTTCTTTTTCTGCTATATAATCCATAAAATCACAACCTTTTCGATAATTCTCTTATTATAATATAATAAAAACTACAAAATTTCAAGATTGAAAGGCTTATCTTTTAAAAATAATGCATATATTTTGTATTTTTTTAGAAAAAAATATAAAAAAACCAATAAAATTGGTCTTTTTACATTGCATCATGTATTGTTCTTGCAATAACATCATCCTGCTGTTCCTTTGTAAGCTTGATGAAGTTTACTGCATATCCAGATACTCTTATTGTAAGCTGGGGATATTTTTCTGGATGCTTCTGTGCATCAAGTAGTGTCTCACGATTAAAGACATTGACATTTAAATGATATCCACCATTTTCCATGTATCCATCTAGCATTTGAACTAAATTATCAATTCTAGACATGACTAGCTTCTTCCTTTCCTAAGGATTGTGGAGTTATAGAGAATGTATTTGAAATACCATCTCTTGAATATGCATAAGGGATTTTAGCTACACTTTCTAAAGATGCTAGAGCCCCTTTGGCATCTCTTCCATGCATTGGATTTGCACCTGGTGCAAGGGGTTCTCCTGCTTTTCTTCCATCTGGTGTATTTCCTGTATTTTTCCCATAAACTACATTCGATGTGATTGTCAGAATTGACATTGTAGGAATAGACTCTCGATACGTTGCATGCTTCTTAATTTTGGTCATAAATGTCTTAACAAGCCATACTGCTAGCTCATCTACTCTGTCATCATTATTCCCATATTTTGGAAAATCTCCTTCAATTCTAAAATCAACAATTACACCTTCCTCATCACGTATTGGATAAACCTTGGCATATTTAATAGCTGATAATGAGTCTGCTGCACAGGATAATCCTGCAATTCCTGTAGCAAAATATCGTGTTATTTTAGAGTCATGTAGTGCCATTTCGATGCTTTCATAGGCATATTTATCATGCATATAATGAATGAGATTTAAGGTGTTCACATAGACCCCTGCAAGCCATTCCATCATAGTTTCATACTTTTGAAGGACTTCATCAAAATCTAATGCATCTTCTCCATGAACTCCTTCAAACTTAGGTGAAACTTGGAAATGTTTTTTTGTCTTTTCATCAATGAGTAGTTCATCCTTTCCCCCATTTAATGCATACAATAAACACTTTGCAAGATTCGCTCTAGCTCCAAAGAATTGCATATCCTTTCCAACACGCATTGGAGATACACAGCAGGCAATACAATAATCATCTCCCATTTCAGGACGCATTAAGTCATCTGATTCATACTGAATGGAGGAAGTTTTTATGGAAATTTCTGCACAAAATTTTTTAAAATTTATTGGTAGATTTTTACTCCAAAGGATGGTTAAATTTGGTTCGGGAGCTGGACCTAAATTTATGAGTGTATGAAGAATACGAAATGCAGTTTTTGTTACTAGAGTTCTACCATCTATTCCCATACCACCAATGGATTCTGTAACCCATGTTGGATCCCCTGAAAAAAGCTCGTTGTAGGATTGAACACGCATAAATTTGATGATACGTAATTTCATAATGAAATGATCAATCAGCTCTTGTGCTTCCTTTTCTGTAATTCTTTTATTTTGTAGGTCTCTTTCAATGTAAATGTCTAAAAATGTTGAATTTCTTCCAATAGACATTGCTGCTCCATTTTGTTCTTTGGTAGCTCCAAGATACCCAAAATATAAGGCTTGAATGGCTTCCTTCGCTGTTGTTGCTGGCTTAGAAATATCACAATTGTAGATTTCAGCAAGCTTCTTTAAATTTTTTAATGCTCGAATTTGTTCAGATAACTCCTCACGCTCCTGAATTCTTTTTTCCGTCATTTCTCCATCGATCATTTTTTTGTCTAATTCCTTATGCCGAATGAGTTCATCTACACCGTATAAGGCAACTCTTCTATAGTCACCCACAATTCTACCTCTTCCATAGGAATCAGGTAAACCTGTCAGGATATGTGCTTTTCTACAGGCACGCATTGTTTCTGTATAAGCATCATATACACCATCATTATGTGTTTTACGATATTTCGTAAAGATTTCTTTCACTCTATCACTGACCTGATACCCATACATTTCGCAGGCAGAAACAGACATCTTAATTCCTCCATAAGGCTGAAGAGAACGCTTAAATGGCTCATCTGTCTGTAAGCCTACAATCTTTTCTAAAGATGGATCAATGTAACCAGCCTTATGACTTGTCAAACTGGAAACAATATCGGTATCCGCTTTTAAAACTCCACCGGCTTCTCGTTCTTGTTTGGATAAGTCTAAAATCTTATTCCACAAGTCTATTGTGTCCTGAGTTGGTCCTTCTAAAAAGGAACCATCCCCTAAATATGGAGTATAGTTATTTTGAATGAAATCTCTGACATCGATTTCATCACTGCTCCAACGACCAGGATGAAATCCTTCCCATGCTTCTATCATTTTATTTTCCTCTTTTCTTTCGTATTCTTTTTAAATATTCTATGAACAGCATCCATTTCTTCCTTTGTAGGAGGTAAAACATCCTTTAATGGATAGGTCAGTCCCAATCGCTGATATTTCTGTACTCCCATAGTATGATAAGGCAATAGTTCTACATTTTCCACAGTTTTTAATTCATCTATAAATTTTTTTAATTCCTTTAAATCAGCTTCATTTGCTGTAATGCTTGGAATGATTACATGCCTTATCCATATTGGCTTTTGATGGTCAGATAAGAATCTTGCAAAACTTAAAATATTTTGATTATCTTTTCCTGTAAGAGCTATATGCTTTTCTGCATTCATATGCTTAATGTCTAAAAGAAATAAATCTGTCACTTCTAAAAGCTCTAAATGCTTTTGAACATTTATTGGATTGTTTGGATTAAATGTGACTCCAGAGGTATCACAAGCTGTATGAATATGGATTTCCTTCAATCTCTTAAATAATTGGATTAAAAAATCAATCTGTAAAAGGGGTTCCCCACCTGATGCAGTTACACCACCTGTAGTTCCAAAATAGGTTTTATATTTAAGAATTTCTTCCACAAGAGCCTCTACTGTATAAAGCTCTGCATCCTCCATACTTCATGTGTCTGGATTATGGCAATACTGGCATCTTAAGGAGCATCCTTTAAAAAAGATGACAAAGCGAATTCCTGGTCCATCCACTGTACCAAAGGTTTCAAAGGAATGAATTCTACCCAATTTTTCTTGCATTCTTGTACCTCTTTTCGTTTACATTAGTAGTATAAACCAATTTAAATAATTCATAACAGAAAGCAAAAAAAACTTTTTAAAAAGAAAAAACGCTCGATTCATTCAGAATCAAGCGTACCTTCATCATTGGGTTCCTCATCTATATCTTCTTCTAAATCATAGATAGAATATGTTTTATAAAGTACGAATCCTGTGGAAAAGCAATTCCACAAAAATAAAGCAATAACTATTCCATAAAGCGCATAGGTGATTGCCCCATTCCAGGAGGAATTCATAGAGGCATATTTATACCACACATCAAAAATAAAATATTCGATAAACAGGAGCGTAATGGATAAAATTGTACTTGCAAGGGTATTAATCGTCAGTAAATAGTAAAAGGGCTGTTTCCTTTTAAAGTGCATGATAATAGAGTATAGCATATATCCAGATTGAAGTAAACCTACTACAAAACACCAAATGACAATGCCAAAGAGATACCCTCGATTTGTATACTGCTTTAACGCTACCATAATAATGCTTGTTATGGCATAGGCTGCAACAAGTGTGATGGACATCAAAGAGGTTAACTGAGTGAGTGCTTTCTTTTTAAATTCTGTTCTCATATACTTTCTTTCTTTGACTTTCTTAAAAGTTCATTAAAATCCTCAATGACCTGATCGACTTCCTCCCAGCTAGCAAGAGTTGCACCACAGGCCAAATCATGACCGCCACCACCATATTTTTTAGCAATAGATACTATGGATAATTCCCTAGAACGGAATTCCCCTACAATCGCGTGATTTGCAATGTCCAAAGTGAAATTGCACCAAATTGGAATCTCTGTGATGCCAGCCATTACACTGACCATTCCTCTAGAAACTGTAAAGAAATCAATATTAAACCGTTCAAATACATCTTCTTTATTCTTTAAATATCCTACTCCCTCTGCAGTTGTCTGAAATTGAGTACCAAACCAGTTTTTGATTTGACGATCCTTCAAGCTTTCTGTATAAAGGTTCCTATAGATAAATTCCTTATCTGCACCTAGATTTAAGAGCTTTCCTGCAGTAAACAATGTATCTCCTGTTGTTTCTCCATATTGGAAACGACCACTATCTGTTACGATTCCACCAAATAAGGCAGTTGCAGCATCTTTAGGAATCATAAGATTTCTTGCCAAAAGAATTTCTGTAATTAACTCACATACTGCAATCTTAGTTGGATCAGCTATAACATTCTCTGTAATATCACAGGCATTTTTGTGGTGGTCAATAACAAAAACATCCTTTGCAAGACGATAGCGATCATCACTAACCATATTGGAAACTGCAACGTCTGTAATAATTGCAAGTGCTCCTGCATATGCTGCATCTTCAATTTCATCCATTTGTCCTAAAAATGCATATCTAGAGCTCATATCCCCAACCATAAAAATTTTT
This sequence comes from uncultured Mollicutes bacterium, assembly GCA_947177025.1. Lineage (GTDB taxonomy): Bacteria > Bacillota_I > Bacilli_A > Acholeplasmatales > Anaeroplasmataceae > Pelethenecus. The sequence continues at coordinate 18,491 of CAMWSQ010000003.1, forward strand.
TTCTTTGGATAGGCAGTCTTTAATACTAATGCAAGTCCTCGTTGACTTCCTAAGGCATCTAAATCTGGTCGAGAATGTCTATGGAGGATGATTGTATCATGGCTTTCTATCATTTGAAATAGCTTTTCAATCATTTGTATCACCTAAATAGTATTATAAAATAATTCAAATGAAAAAAAAAGGGCATTTGCCCTTAATTTGTAATATTTGCAAATTTTTCAATGATTTTTCCCACTAATGGATGTCTTACAACATCAAAAGTTTCAAATTCTACAACAGAAACTTCCTTTAAATCCTTGAGCATTTCTGAGGCAATCTTTAATCCAGAACGCTTGGAAGATGGTAAATCTACCTGAGAACAGTCTCCAGTAACAATCATTTTTGAATGGAAGCCCAATCTCGTTAAAAACATCTTTAACTGGTCTACTGTTGCATTCTGGGCTTCATCTAAAATGATGATTGCATTTTCTAGAGTTCTACCTCTCATGTAGGCTAAAGGCGCAATTTCCAGAATTTGCTTTTCAATTAAAGCATTTGTCCCTTCAACACCTAGCATATCATATAATGCATCATACAAAGGTCTTAAATAAGGATCCACCTTTTCCTTCAAATCTCCTGGTAAAAATCCTAAGGATTCTCCTGCCTCTACTGCAGGTCGAGTTAAAATGATTTTTTGGACTGCTCCCTTCTTTAGCTGCATCACTGCGTAAACAACCGCCAAATAGGTTTTACCAGAACCTGCTGAACCGATAGAAAAAATTAAGTCCTTATGCTCTAAATCCTTTAAATAGGAAGCCTGCTTCAAGGTTTTTGCATACACTGGTTTATTGCTTTGGGTATACCCAATTGGTTTACGATTCTTTAAGAAGGCTATATATTCATCCTTACGATTGGCCTCCATAATCTTCTTAAGATATAGTATATCTCGACTCGTAATATGAATTCCCATCATGGATATTTCTAATAATGTCTCCATAAATAGAGAAAGCTTTTCTTCAAGTACGGCATCATTTAAGTCAGAAAGAATGGTATCTCCATGGATATCAATCACACAGCCAAATAATTCTTCTATAATTTTTAAATTGTCATTCTGAATTCCACAAATATTTTTTGCATCATTGGCATTCGTAATTTTACAGCGTAATTTCAAATGATTTCACTCCTTTAAACGAAATTCTCCTATAGATTCATATTTTTTAACAATGAAAGTAAAGATATAGGAGTCTTCTGTTTCTTCTACTTTCGTATTTGCCATAGAAATGATATGTTCTTGCTCATTACTCATATGTGCGTTAAAATCTTCTTCAATTTGCTTTTGAGCAAGTTCATAGGCATCCTTTTGGCTATATGTAAATATTATAACATTTTTTTTCGTTTCTGCAATTTTTTTGAGTGAAAAGAAATCAAATAAATTAAAAACCAAAGTATCTTCTCTATCATACAAGTCAAAGGACGTCTTTTTTCCTAAAGAAAAATCCCATTGAAACAAGGATACATCATAATAGTTCGATTGCTCATTTGTAAGCTGATCTACTTTTCTTTCCTTTGGAATTGTAATTTCCATTTTATCGTATGTCGTTGCAAGAACCATTCCTCTTACTGCTGCATTGCCTTCAATCAAAATATCTCCTGTGCGCACATATTTATTCTTGCTTACAACACTCTTCCCATTGTACACATAAAATACATCCACAATACCATCCTTTTTGGCAACAATATTCCCTTCTAATGGAGCTGAAAGTGAATAATTTGCCTCATCTACATTGGCGATATAAACAGAAATTACATTATTCTTGCAGCTGACATTGATATAAGGATATTCAAAATAGGTCTTTTGCATATCCTTTGAAAATTCCTTATAGTTGATGCTGCAAAAATCAAAGCAGAGTAATTTACGATAGCTGGATTTGATTCTATATTCTATTTCACTATTAATCGGTGTATCTCGATTAAATTCAATCCTTGACACTCGATAGATATTCATATAAAGTAAGGACAGCAAAAAAAGAACTCCTGTTACCAATAATCCATATCTAGAGAAAAATCGTAAAATTTTAGATCGCATACTTTCTATGATTTTAAATTCATAGTTTGTCCGTTTTAAAATGTTATAGGAACCCCCTTCAATCTCAAAGGTCACTTCATCATCATTAATACTCAAATTACTAGAAATAATTTTGTTACTAATCTTAAAGTAGTCATCCTTATTCATTTTAATTTTATAGATCATTTGTTAGGCCTCTTTCATTTCTATTTTAGTAATAACCCCGTGTATGACAATTTTATCCTTATCCAATCGTAGCACCTTTAAGGTATCTCCATGAATACTGATTTTATCTAATGTTATTAAATCATGATTGATTTGAAGAATTTGCCGATAATTGCTTACAGCTAAAATATTTTTATAATATTCAAATTCCATACTTTCACCTGTATTTAGAATATGAAAAAAGGTGGACTTAACCACCTACAAATGTAACGTTTTATGTTCAAATTTCATGAGTTTTTGCGTAACAGGATGATAAAAGCTTAAGGAATACGCCTCTAGAGGAAAATTTTCATAGGAAATGGTTTGTTTTCCTCCATACTTTTTATCACCGTATAAAGGATGCCCTATTAGAGAAAACTGAGACCTGATTTGATGAAACCTCCCTGTTTTCAAAGTAATATCTACTAGAGTTCTATCCTCACGATGCTCTACCACTTTATATTCCAATATAGCTTCTTGTCCTTGAGGATCAAAATAGCTCTTTTTTTCTGCTTCATTTTTAGATAAGGTATGTTTAAGAAGCCCTTCCTCTTGTAAATTTCCTTCTACAATTGCTAGATACTTCTTTTCAAACTGATGATTTTGAATTTGAGCAGTCAAACGACTGGCTGCCTTAGAGGTTTTAGCAAACACCATAATGCCACTTGTGAACAAATCCAATCGGTGAACTAATCCTAAATAGACATTTCCAGGCTTTTGATATTTTTCCTTAAGATATGCTTTTAAAAGAGTCAGCATATCTTCTTTATTGCTTCCATCTGCTTGGGATAATACTCCTTTGGGCTTAACAGCAACCAGCAAATGATTGTCCTCATATACTATCTCAATCATGCTTTTCCTTCCACTTCTTTAAGGCCTTAACTAAAGCCTTTAAGGTAGGCTTATCAAAGCTATTTTGGCTATAAATTAAATAAATTCCTTGATTTGCTTTAAAATTGACAAGCTCCATTCGTTTCACTGAAGAAAACCTTTCACATAAATCAGCATACATAAAGCCAATTCCATCCTTCTCCTTAATTAATTCTGCAAGCAAATAAGGAGAATTGGAATGAAATGTTGGAATATTCGTAATATTAATATTACTATTTTTAAGACTTTGAAGAGTTGCCTCACACATTCCATCCTCAGCAGCTCCTAAAATTAAAGGATTATTCTTCAGCATATCTCGAGTAACACGCTTAATTTCCTTAAATTTTCCTTCGGTATAGCACACAGGAACTATTGCTTCACTGGACAACTGAATTCCATCAAATGCATTATCATCATAATACCCATCTACTATCGCAAAGTCTAGTTTTCCTTCCTTTAATGCAGCAAAGATGGATTGGGCAGAAAGAGATAGAATCGTGGCGTCTGAATTATATACATCAAATAAATAGCTCAATAAATGATTTTTAGAACACATCATAATTGCAGAATTGCTGATGCCTAACACTAGAGTTTTCTTTAAGGATAAGGAATCAGAAATAGCTTCTGTCAATTCTCTAGATTGATTGATCATTCTTCTGGCATATTCTACTAGGATTTGTCCCTGCTTTGTAAGTTCAAAGCTTTTTCTGCTTAAAAAAATCTCAATATCAAATTCTGTTTCTAAGGATTTGATATGGTGGGTTACTGCTGGCTGTGTAATGAACAAACGCTGTGCAGTTTTTGTGTAATTTTTCATTTGGACTAAGGTTAATAATGTCATTAAACGAGGGTCGTTCATCTCAACATCTCCTATAAATCAAATTTATAATATAACAAAATTATATAAATTTCATTTTAGTTTGTCAAGCCATTAGAAAAGATATATTGCAAGGAAAACCAAAATTACCTGAATTCCGTAAAAAATCAAATCAATTTGGATTTCCTTTAACCCACAGGCCTCCAAATGATGATGGAAGGGAGCCATTTTAAATAGGCGTTTCCCATGTGTTCTTTTAAAATAGAATACCTGCAATATCACAGATAGAGTTTCAAAGATAAATAGACCTGCCATCAAAATAAATGCTGGGATAGAATTTAAATAGATACTTGTGATTGCATAGAATGCCCCTAAGCCTAAGGAGCCTACATCTCCCATAAACAAAAAGGCCTTTGGTAAATTCATACACCAGAATACAAATAGGACGATATGGAAGCATAAAAGCATATAGAAAATATCCATTTTCCTCATTTCATAGGAAAGAATCATAAGCCCAATTCCAAAAATCAAACTACATCCACCACATAGTCCATCAACTCCATCCATCAAATTCCAAGCATTTGAACTGGCTAAAAGCAGCCATAGAATAATGATTCCAAAAAACCATTTTAGATCTAAAGAATATCCAAAGAGGGATAGAGTTGTATCATTTTGATTTTTTAAATAAAAGAAAAATACTGTTCCAGCAATAAGGATTTCAATTAAAATTTTAAAAGATGGCTTTAATCCATCATTCTTCTTTAATAGAATGATAAGAATGTCATCAATTACTCCTAAAATTCCAAAGCATATCGTCGCAAACAAAATCATACTGGTTTGTTCAGAATAGGGAACAAAAAAAAGAGGGAGTACTAAAAAGATAATACCACCCATGGTAATTGTACCATTCTTCTTTTTATGTGAGGCAAGACCTAGCTCACGTTCTGTCTGAGAAAGTTTTTTGAAAACCTTCACATATATAGAATAGAGGAAAATACTAGCTAAAGAAACGACTAACAGCTTAATGATTTGAAATCCATTCATAAATGACCTCCTGATCTGAATATGGGTATTTGACTCCTTGAATATCGATATACTCTTCACTGCCTTTTCCTAAAACGAGGAGAAAATCTTGTTCTTCTAACTCATTTAAGGCTTCATGGATTGCGGTAGTTCTATCTACGATACTCTCAAATTTCTTTTTAGATGCGGATTGGATATCCTTAATAATTTGTTTTGGATTCTCAAAACGAGGGTTATCAGTTGTTAGGATAACTCTTGCATTCACTTCACCTAATAGCTTTCCAATCATACGTCTTTTTTCCTTCTCTCGATTTCCACCACAGCCAAGGACAATTGTAAGGTTCTTCCTGCATAATTTTAAAGTTTCTTCTATAGCTTGCTTTGTTGCAGAGAAGGTATGTGCATAATCAATCATAATAAATCGATTCTTATATTCTATCACATTCATACGTCCTGAAACGGAAGTATACTGAGATATAAAATCCTTGAATCTACTATAAGGAATTTTATATGCCTTACATAAGCCCAAAACAGCCAAGCAATTATAGATATTGAACTGTCCTAAAAGCTTTGTTTTATAAAGCTGGTTTTCCATATAAAAGGAAATTCCTTGAACTGTGGAGGTATTCAATGTACCAAGCAAATCTACAGCTGATTTCATTCCATAGGTAATGATCTTTGCCTCAGTAAATTGGGCATATTTTAAGTAAGCTTCTTCATCCTTATTTAATATAGCATATGAATTCTTAGAAAGCTTTATGAAGGGAACGAGCTTACAAAATAAATAGTGCTCTAGAGTTTTATGATAATCTAAATGGTCTTGACTAAAGTTTGTGAATACTAAAGCATCAAATTCTATTCCATACACTCTCCACTGGTCTACAGAAATACTGGATACCTCCATAAAAATATTTTCCACTTTTTTCTTTTTAGCAAGACAAGCTGCCTCATAAATCGTCAAAATATCTGGAGTTGTATTGTTTGTTTTTTGCTCATAGCCTGAAAAAAAGACACCGTTTGACCCTATGAGCATACTTTTCTTGCCGATGGAATTAAAAAAATGATAGGCAATAGTGGATGTCGTTGTCTTTCCATTTGTGCCTATTACACCAATCCATTTCATATTTTTTAGCTTCTTTTTATAAAAATATTTGGCAACAAGAGCTAAAATCTTTCTTGGTTGGTCAACTACTATATGATTTAAGCCAGTTAACTTACATGACTTACTAATAATGGTTTGAACACCATGTCCAATTGCTTCCTTTATATCCTCTAATGGTTCTTCCCTTAAAGCAATAAAAAGCGTATCCTTTGTACAGGTGCTTGCAGTAAAGGAAATATCCTTTATCCAATGATTATCTTTCACAAGTGGAAGTCCTACCTGCTTGAGTATCGTATTTATTTTCAAATGTATCACCAATACATCCTATGCAAATAAAACAATAAAAATTATATTTTTTTGTCAGAAAGCATTATTTTTTCTAAGCTATCCAATAGACTCACTGCTTCTATTTTTCCTAATGCAAGTGCCTCTGCCCGTTTTACTGCAAACCAAGAGGAGGCAGACTTACCAATAAGCTTTTGAAAGCCTTTGAGATTGCTTTCAGTTAAATTATAATCTTTATAGGTTAATAGAAGCTCTATTTCATCTAAAGAACAAGCTGTAATTTTATACTGTATGAAAAAATCAGAAATCTCATTTATAGGAGTATCCCATAATAATCCAGCAAATCGAAGAATAAAGGTTGATCTTGTATATTTCATGATTTCTAAACCTTGACCCGAAATAGGAAAATAGGTTTCAAAGAATAAGGAATACTGTTTTAATACTAAGCTTGCAAAATCGGACAATAGAATTCTTTGAAAAAAGGAAAAAAAGCCTTTAGGATCTTCTATCTGTTTTGGAAATATATGTGTAAGTATCCAGTTTTCTAAAGCTTCATCGAAATGAAATCCTATAGACTCCTTTAAAGCAATTCCTCTCATCACATCCATAGGATGAGTGGGAAGCTTTAGAGAAGTCAATCTTTGATGCTGAATATCAAGTACAGCATGGTACGGATCAACAATTCCTAAATGGGGATGGTATAATAGTGTTTCATATGTGAAATGACAGCCCTTATAATATTCTTCTTTTGATGTCATAAAATGGATTAGAATTGGCTTAGGATAGGAGGAATATGCCATCGTTTTAGATCCGATTTTCTTTCCTTTTGGCATAGAAAAAAGAGGAGCTGATGTAATGACCTCATACTCCTCAATTGGTTTTCCTAACATATATTTTAAAATTGCTTCTCCTACAACGTAGGAATCATATTCCTTTAAATCAGTTTCTAAAATTTTTAAAAGATATTGTTCTACTTTCATTTAATGCGCTAGAATTTCAACACCTGTTTCTGTAAGTAAAACAGTGTATTCAAATTGACTAGACCATCCTCCATCATCTGTATAAATTGTCCAGTTGTTTTCCGCATCTAAAAAGACCTGTCTTGAGCCTTCATTGATCATAGGCTCAATTGTAAAGACCATTCCTGGAAATAAAATCATTCCTGTATTCTTATTTCCATAATGATAGATAAAGGGATCCTCATGGAATTCAATTCCAACGCCATGACCGCCAATTTCATGGACAACACTGAAGCCACATTCTTTTGCGTGACGTTCAATCGTATATCCAATATCTCGTAGTCTAGAAAATGGCTTTAGGTTCTTTACTGCAAGATCCAAACACTCCTTAGAAACCTCAACTAAGCGTTTTGCGATTGGATCGACATTCCCTATGAGAAACATTCTAGATGCGTCTGCATAATATCCATTATAGATCGTTGTGCAGTCCACATTTATAATATCTCCATTTTTTAGGATTGTATGCGCATCAGGTATTCCATGACAGACTTGGTCATTGATACTGGTACAGACACTTCTTGGAAATCCTTCATAGCCAAGTGGGGCACAGATTCCCCCAAGCTCCTTCGTTTTAGAGGAAACAAGATCATCAATTTCTGCAGTACTCATTCCTGCATGAATGTTTTCTGCAACGTAGTCAAGCACCTTTGTATTGATTCTTCCAGCCTGACGGATTCCTTCAATTTGTTCCTTTGTTTTAATCATGCTTCTAGATGGAGTCTTTATACCTAAGGCCTGATACTTTTTGACTAATTCCTCATAGTTCATAGTTTTTCCCTTTCTTTGATATATTTTCTAGCTGTACTTATGAAATGAAGAGAACCAGTTATAATAAGAAGCTCCTCTTCCCTTAAATCAAATATGGCTTGATCAATTGCTTCCTCATAGTTTTCAAAACAACGATAAGGCTTTGTAGTAAGAGGTAAAAATTCTTCTAGAGTAGTTGCTCTTCTATCTAAAATAGTTGTGAAATAATAATATGCAGAAATGCTATCTAAAGAGGTTAACATCTCAGATATAGCCTTATCCTTAAGGGCTGTAAAAACAATTTTTATTTTCTTCTTCGGATAGGCTGCTTTGATTGTCTGAACAAGGGCTTGGATTCCATGAACATTATGGGCACCATCTAAAATGATATTCGATTCTATTTTCTCAAAACGGCCTGGCCAAAAAACCTCCAAAAGTGCTTTTTGAATTGTTTCATTGGAAATTTCTTTATAAAGCTGATGAATTGCTTCAATCGCTAAGCTTGCATTATAGGCTTGAAACACTCCATATAAGCTGCTTTGATAAAACCTTTCTTTGTATGTAAAACAAGTCTTATCCTCTGTTAAATAAATGTCCTGAACATTCTTTTGAACATAGATTAGCGGAAAATGATGTTCCTGTGCATAGGCAGTAAACAAAGGGAGTAAATCTTCTTCTACATTTGTTAAGCAAGGTGTATCCCTTCTTGTAATTCCTAGCTTATGCCTTGCAATATCTTCTAGAGTTGGTCCAAGCTCCTTTACATGCTCATAGCCGATATTTGTAATAATTGCCAAGTCCTTATCTAAGGCATTAGTAGCATCTAAAAGTCCACCAAGACCACATTCTAGAACTAAAACATCAATTTCTTGTTGTTGAAAATAAAGAAGTGCCATTAATAACGTTAATTCAAAGAAGGGAATCACATCCTGATATTCTTTAAAATAATCCTCCGAAAATACCTTGAGCTTTTGGATAATTCTGATAACTTCTTCATCAGAAATATAGGCTTGATTCACTTGAATACGTTCATTAAAGGAAATCACAAAGGGAGAAACAAATAGTCCTACCTTTTTTCCTGCTAAAGAAAGAATTGTATTTAAATAGCTTGCTACAGAACCCTTTCCATTTGTTCCTGCGATATGAATAATTTGATAGTTGGTTTGAATCTTCAAAAGCGCAATGCATCGTTTGATTCTACTCAAATCCTCACGCTTTTTTAATTTCTTTTGGCAATATAGCCAGTCTAATGCTTCTTGATACTCCATAGACTATAGCTGTGCAATGGCTGCACATACCTCTTCGTATTGAGCTTCATAATCTTTTAGTTTGTTTTGTTCTGCTTCTATCTTAGCAGCTGGAGCTTTGGCAATAAAGCTAGGATTAGAAAGCATAGCCTTACTACGAGCCAATTCCTTTTCTAACTTTTCTTTAGAAGCTAGAAGCTTCATTTTAGCTTCTTCTACATCCACCAAATCCTCTGTCGGAATATAAAGATTTGCACAAGAAAGAACAACAACTACCATTCCTTCTGCCTTACGTTCTTCTAGCGAAATGCCTAATTCCGTTGGATTTGTAAAGCGAATCAAATAATTTCTGGCAGATTCTAGCTTCTCATAGGTATCCTTATTCTTGCAGGAAATATAGATACGGATTGGTTTTGATGGAGCTTTATTGGCTTTAGAGCGTTCATTTCGGATAGCAACAATAATTTCTGTCAAATCATCAATGGCTTCCTTTGCATCCTTGAAGTTGTATGCTGGGTTTACTTTAGGCCAAGAAGCAACCATAATAGAGGCTTCCTTATGAGGTAAAGCCTGATACAATTCTTCTGTGATAAATGGACAGAATGGATGGAGCATTTTTAAAATTGCCTTTAAAACGTATACTAAGACATTTTTCGTCATTTGCTGATTTGCTAAATCGCCACTATTTAAATCTACTTTGGAAATTTCGACATACCAGGAAGCAAAATCATCCCATACGAAATTGTACAATTCCTTAGATGCTTCTCCTAACTCATATTTATCAAAATTATAATTTACCATCTTAATCGTATGATTTAGTCTACACAAAATGGATTTAGAGGCTAAATTTAATTCCTCAATTTGAATTTCACTTGGTGTAAAGTCTTCTCCCAAATTCATTAAAACATATCTAGAAATATTCCAAATCTTATTTAAATAGTTCCAAGAGGACTCAATCTTTGTTTCATCAAATCTTAAATCAAGACCAAGTGCTCCTCCTGTTGTTAAGAAATATCTTAAGGAATCTGTACCATACTTTGCAATGACATCAAATGGATCAATTCCATTTCCTAAAGACTTACTCATCTTTCTTCCCTCACGGTCACGAATTAAACCATGGATTACGATATCCTTAAATGGTGCTTTTTTTGTAAATTCTATTCCTTCAAATAGCATTCTAGAAACCCAGAAGAAAATAATATCATACCCTGTTACAAGACAGCTTGTTGGATAATATCTCTTGAAATCTTCTGTTTCTTCTGGCCATCCCAAGGTGGAAAATGGCCATAATGCGGAAGAAAACCAAGTGTCCAAAACATCCTCATCTTGGACCCAGCCAACTCCTGGACATTCTACCTGAACCTTAACCTCATCTCCCTTGTACCAAGCAGGAATACGATGTCCCCACCATAGCTGACGAGAAATACACCAATCCTGAATATTGGTTAACCAGTGATTTAAAGTTTGCATAAAGCGATCTGGGACAAAACGATATTCTTTATTTTCTAAAACCTGCTTAGCCAAAATATCCATTCTTACAAACCACTGCTTAGATAATCTTGGTTCAACGACAACACCAGTTCTTTCACTATGTCCAACAGAGTGAATCAAAGGTTCCTTTTTAACAAATAATCCAGACTTTTCTAAATCCTTTAATAATGCTTCACGACAAGCAAAACGATCCATTCCCTGATAGATACCCGCCATTTCATTCATGGTACCATCATCATTCATACATAATGGCATTTCTAAATGATGTCTTAGTCCTACCTCATAGTCATTTGGATCATGAGCAGGTGTAACCTTTACACAGCCTGTTCCAAATTCCATATCTACATACTCATCTGCAATCACAGGAATTTTGATTTCAGTTCCAGGAATATATACTTCCTTACCTATGATATTTTTATAGCGGTCATCCTTTGGATGAACCATAATTGCTTGGTCAGCAAACATGGTTTCTGGTCTTGTTGTTGCAATGGTAACAAAGCCTGTTCCATCAACAAAAGGATAGTTGAAGTGATAGAATGCTCCTTCTACATCCTTGTGTTCTACCTCAATATTGGATAAAGCTGTTCTAGCCTCTGGATCCCAGTTGATAATCCGTTTCCCTTGGTAGATATATCCCTTATTATACAGTGCTATAAAAACATGATTTACGGCTTTATTGAGCTGTTCATCCAATGTAAATCTTTCTCTTGTATAATCTAAGCTTAAACCTAAGGCAGCCCATTGCTTACGGATATGCTCTGCATAATCCTTCTTCCACTGCCAAGCGACCTTTAAGAATTCTTCTCTACCAATATCATAGCGAGAAATACCCTGCTGTTTTAGCTTTTCATCTACCTTAGCTTGAGTGGCAATTCCTGCATGATCCATGCCAGGAACCCATAAAGCATCATAGCCTTGCATTCTTTTTCTTCTGATAATTACATCCTGTATTGAAGTATCACAGGCATGTCCTAAATGTAGTTTTCCTGTTACGTTTGGTGGTGGTATCACAATAGTGAAGGGTTCCTTAGATTTATCTCCTGCAGTGAAGAAGCCACCCTTTAGCCAAAACTCATATTTTCCATTTTCTACCTGCTTAAAATCATATTTGGTTTCTAAAATTTTACTCATATTCTTTCTTCCTTTCATATTCTATCTTTGTCATCGAATAAAAGCTTGCATCTACTATTCTTCCATCATAGAGCTTCTTAAAGGAGCATAATGTTCCATCATAGTTAAAACCACACTTCTCTAAGACTCGCTTACATCTGTAATTATCTGTATGATGCCCAGCTTCCAAAACTTCACAATCTGTTTTTTCAAAAGCATATCCTATCATAAGGTGGACAGCTTCTGTCATATATCCTCTATTCCAATAGGCACTGCTTAAGGAAAAGCCTAAGGATTTGACCTTGTTATACTTTCGGATTCCAGAATTATACAAGGAAATGGTTCCAATCAATTTGTCTGTATCCGTTAAGACTATGGCAAAGGTTTCTTTGCTCACAAGTTGACCATTTAAGACTCGGCTTGCGATGTCTTTTGTTGGGAATGGCTTCCATCCAGCAAAGGGACCAACATTTGGATCCTTTCCATATTCAAAATATGCATCTAAATCACTATACCTTAAATCGCGGATATTGATTTGTTTTCCGATTAGCTTCATTTCCTCACCTCACAAATAAAAAAGCCCTTAGATTTCTCTAAGGACGAAAGTTTTTCCGTGGTACCACCCTAGTTCTATATTTCTATAGCACTCATTTTCTTTTAACGCAAGAAATACGAAATAAACTACTCTAAGTTCATCTATTTAACTCCCTAGCTACCTTCCATAAGGCTTTCATAAAGTCCTTTCACCAATTGGACTTCTCTCTTTTAATGAAGCAGATTATGTACTCCTCTAGTTCAACGTCTATGCTAAAATTTTACAGCAGGTAAAATAGATTGTCAAGATAAAGTTTGCCTCTCTTCTATAATTTTAACCATTATAGCTTATAGGACTTCAATTTTAGATTAGCATGAAGTAAATAGTAGCTATAAATAGCTTCTAAGAGAGTTGGATAAGAAATTTTAATTTCCTTAAATTCAAATCCTTTATTGTAATAGAACGCCTTAAAGGCTTCATAAATTGCAAGATTGTTTTCATTTGAGGTAGAACAGTGATCACATAACGCTCCACCATTGGAAATGGAAAAATTGACAATAGATGTTCTAGAGCATAACACACAGCTCTTTAGTTCTGGCTTAATCCCAAATACCGAAAGCATTTTGATTAAAAAAATGCTCAAAACAAAGAGAGGATGTTCTGTATTTTCTAACTCTGTCAGGGCTTCAAGAAAAAATGGATAAATACGGGTATGATTGGCATCCTCTTCTAGATGAGATATGACATCTAGAATGGGGGCTAATACTCCAATTTTGTCCATATTTTGATACATGGAATAAAAGCTTTTTTTGAGTGTATATTCTAGGACTGTAGGAAGTTTACCTTGAGATATTTGGAATTCAACTTGATTCAAGGTTGTTACAAATCCAAGCTTTGTTTTTTGAACGTCAAGAGCTTTAACACTTTTCATTCCAAAAGGGGTGTATAAATAAACTAATTTAGATTTTTCCTTATATTCAATGGATTTGATTACAATTCCTTCCATAGAATCCTCCTTACAGATTCTCTTGTGTGTATCCTAGGGTACTTAAATCGTTTGGACGATCCTTCCAATCCTTTTTTACCTTTACCCAAAGCTCTAAATGAACCTTACTATTCAATATTTTTTTTATGTCCATAAGACTTTTTTCTTTAATTTGCTTAATCATATCTCCGTTTTTACCGATGATGATTTTCTTTTGACTTTCTCGTTCCACAAAAATGGTTGCATAAACATCAGTATAGGCTTCATTGGTAGGACACTTTTTGACATCATCAATGATGCAAGCAATACTATGGGGGATTTCTTCTTTTGTTAGATTTAAAATCTTTTCTCGAATGGCTTCGGCCATTAAAAAGCGATCAGAATGATCTGAACACATATCATCTGGATAATATTTAGGTCCAAAAGGAATTACTCGAACGATGTCCTCTAATAAATGGTCTAAATTTTTATTTTCTAAAACAGAAACTGGGTAAATCCCTGCAAAGGGATAAAAATCCTTATAAAGAGCAATTGTCAAATCAATATCATTAAAGTGCTTCAATTGATCCACCTTATTAATGACTAAAAATACAGGTAGCTTTGTTTTCTTTAAATTTTCTAAAATGATTTCATCCCCATGAAGCACCTGTTTTAGAGGAGTCGTCATAAATAAAATACAATCTACTCCACTGGTTGCTTCATAAGAGGCATGAACCATTCTTCTACCTAGCTCTGTATGTGCCTTATGAATTCCTGGTGTATCCGTAAAGGCAATTTGAAAAGTAGGAGTTGTCATGACTCCTAAAATTCGATTTCTTGTCGTTTGTGGTTTATTGGAAATGATGGCAACCTTTTTTCCAACCATTTGATTAACAAACGTGGATTTTCCAACATTTGGTCGGCCAATTACGGCAACAAAGCCAGACTTAAAGGTATCAATCTGCATTCTCAATTTCCTCGAAGCTATAAGGAAGTAGCTCTTCTACTGTCGTTTCCTTATATTCTTTTTCTAAATTTGCAAGATATACCTTTGTATCCTTATTCAATAATTCAGCCATAACCTGTCTACAAGCTCCACAAGGACTGACTGGCTTCTCGGTGTTTGCAACAATTGCCATAGCTACAACATCATCCTTTGTGTAGCCTTCACTTATCATCTTAAATAGTGTAGTTCTTTCAGCACAATTGGATAAGCCATAGCTTACATTTTCAACATTACACCCTATAATGGTTTTGCCATTTTTTAATAGAACTGCTGCCCCTACCTTAAATTTGGAATAGGGAGAATAGGAAAAGCTTCTTCCTTTAATGGCTTGTTCGATTAATTCAATTTGATTCATATCTATCCCTCTTATCTTTTTAATCCTGCCGCAGAAAGAATTTCCTCCTGCTTTGCACACATGATTTCTTCGTCTTCCTTTGTCATATGGTCATAGCCACATAAATGCAGATATCCATGTACTGCTAAAAAAGCAACCTCTCTAGCAACAGAATGACCATATTCACTAGCCTGACGCTTGGCTTGTTCTAAATCAATGAAAATATCCCCAAGTTCACTGAGTTCCTCAATAAAATTTGGATCATCACATATAGCAAAGGAAATGACATCTGTTACTCGATCCACTTTTCGATAATTTAGATTGATTTCATGTATTTTTTCATCATCAACAAAGATGATACTAAATTCCTTATCTTCAGTAAATGGTGAAAAAACTTTTGTTATCAGCTCTTCAAATTCCTTGGAATCTTCTGTTCCTTGATTATAAAAATTAATTATCATTCTTATCTCCTAAAAGCTTTGTAATAGTCTGAAGCTGTTTATCCTCTTTTGTTTTTAATGTTTCAATCATAGCCATATTTTCAATCATCAGCTTCACAATTTTTTCCAAATTGGAATTGGTAGAATAATCTGCTGCACATACATAATTTACTCTGCCATCATCTACAAGTGGTAGAACCTTATCGATGTATTGTGGTTGATATAGGGCAATGGATTTACCGCCCTTATCCTTCAATAACTGCATACATGGAATGTCTGTTAGTCCATCACCAATATAAATCATATTTCGATACTGAATGGCACGTTTTTCATCTTTGATTTCCATATTCAGCTTTTCTTCTTCAACTTCATCCAAAGTTCCCTTACTGATTCTAAAAATGTACTGGGTCTTTTGGGTATAATTAATGGCAAGTCCTGGCCAAACTGCTTCCTTCGTTACAGGATCATAAATGAATTTACAGCCATAAATTTTCTTAAAGTATTTGGCGATAGCACTACCTTCAATGATTTCCTTTGTTCCTGAAGAAATGATATAATGCTCTACATTCACTCCTAAAGATTCTCCAAACTGATTGATTCGGTCAAACCATGTCTGTACACCACGGTAATATACAATTGATCCACCTAAGGAATTCAAATATTCCTCTGTAAGAGCAATTCCCTTCTTCTTACATTCCTGAATCATTACAAACATATAGGATAAAATCTTATCCATAGCATACTTTTTTGTGGTAATAGAAGCCTTATTCCAAAATTCTTCTGGTTCCATATCTAAGCGTGGGATAAAATCATAATTTTGCATATCGGTTGTACATAACGTTTTATCAAAATCGTACATAATACCAATTGTTGTTTTTGCCATAAATGGTACCTCCTTCTAATTAATAAAATTATACCATAAAATGATTGAAAATTCAAATTCTACTCCTTATTCTTAAGGAGTACTAAGGCAGCAAGCCTTCCCATACAGGAATAGGCATACTTGGAAGGATGCAGATGATCTCCTGAATCACAGCCTTCCTTAAACCTGATTTCACTTGAAAAACCATCCCCAATTTCATTTTCAAAGTCAATATGCTGCTGGCATCTTATCCAAGCATTGACTTCATTTTTAAGTTCTTCTCTAAAGGGAGCATAGGTTCTCCAGTTATAAATGGGTAAAAGTGTACCAAAATAAACATTTAAATTGAGTTTATAAGCTTCTGCTTGATAATATTTTAAGCCCTCAATCAATTCTTTACTTGTAGGTAAATCAGACATCGGTCGAAATGGATTAATTTCTTCTCCAACAGGATGAATAATATCATTGATTCCATGCTGAATTATAATCGTTTTAGCACCAGCTACTGAGGATACCTCATGAACAAAACGATGATAACCATGCTTGCCATAGGATTGATATGTAATGCAATCATATTCTCTTAGAATCCGTGTTCCAGAGACTGCCTTTCTGATAACACTTCTATTCTTACATCCGTTTTCCCTTAAAGCAAGTAGTAAATGGTCTGGCCAGTCCTGACTTGTAATAGAATCTCCATAACAAATGATTGCCTCATTTTCATCCTCTGTATAGACATCCACATTTGCCAAAAAATATACCCAACTCGTTGATTTTGAAGTATTGATATCTAATTTCTTAGCTAAGTTTTGATTTCCATAAGCAAAATATCCTTTAGATAAAGGTCCAATAATATCTACACCTGAGGTTAGATTTGTATATTCTTCTAAAAATATGGATACAATCAAATACTGATTTTCTTTAATAGAAAATTCTATTTCATCTGTAACCATGGAACCATGTGGCAATATAGAAAAGGATTCTTTAGAATTATATTTTAAAATGACAGATTCACTAATAATTTCATCTGAAAGAGTATTTCCAATACCAATAGAAATCTGTCTAATGCGAACTTCTTCTTCACAACAAAAATTATCTAAAGTAATCCTAATTTTATTTCCACCAAATGGAACAAAAATAGGATATCTAAGTGTTAGATTTTTTGCATAAATTGCAGGTTCTGGTAATACCTTGGATTGAGCATTTCCCCATATTGTAACCCATTTCATATCCATCAGCTCCTTATGTGTTTATTTTACCATAAATAGGAAACAAAAGAAAGACCTACTATTTATGTGATAAATCAAAATGATGACATCAAAATAAACATTTTCGTGGAATATTTAATTAAATTGTCCAAGAGCAATAGATATGATTTGTAAAATAAAAAGAGCAAGATTAAAATGTAAATAATCTTGCTCTTTATTCATTATTGAAGAAATTATAAATTAACCCATAGTTCTAATCCATGTACATAATCACATAAAGAAGAGAATTTACTATGCAAATCCTTCAACCCATTCTAATAAACCTGCCTTACCTTCTTCAAAAGTCAAGTAGGTGATCCCATTAACTTCCAAAGATACAATTGGGGGCGTATGACCATCGAAAAAGCAATCTGGTGCAGAAATGAATGTTATTATATCACCAACACATAAATAACTAAAAAAGTCTTTATCCGAATATAATTCAAATGGATAAGCATCATTATCATAGTTTTTAAAATTAGAGTCAACTAAAATTGATATAAATATATAGTTAGAACTAGCTATCTCAACTACCCTTCCTTTTAATTCAACATAATTTTCATCATCAGAATAATACTTTCTCATCTGTTTTTGAGCTGGTTCATTTATTAT
>CAMWSQ010000004.1 GCA_947177025.1 uncultured Mollicutes bacterium
TCTATTTAATAAAAAATGGAGGCAATTGCCTCCTTATTTTTCTAATCTTTGTTTCGATATAAAACCACCATAATTGTATTTCGTTTTACGCTTCGAATCCATAGGTAATTTTTTCCTATGAATATAGTTAATTTTCTTCTCTTTATGAGAAATCCTTCCCTCATAGGCACAATAATATCTATTGTTGGTATAAAAGGAAAAGGCACGTTTGATGTGAGGATTATCTTTTCTAATTTGTTCATCTACTAAATAATTATAAAATCCTGTTGTAGAATACTTCTTTCTACCAACAATTTTTAGTTGTTTATTCTCTATAAATCCTAAATCTCCTGTATGATGGATATGATTGCTAGAAAGGACTATATCTCCTTTGATAATGATTTCTCCAACTCCATTTTCATCTGTATGAACAATCTCTGCTTCAATTCCTTCTACAGGATTACTAAAGGTAAAAGGATGCAACAGGTATTCTTCTAGTGTAGTGAAATAAATCAGTGCTCCTTCTGATGCTCCATAAACATATGTAATCTTAGCATTTGGAAAAATTTGCTTGATATGCTCTGCTTCCTTAGAATATAGAATTGCCCCGCCCAAAAAGCATTGCTTTATTGAGGAGATAGGCTTCTTCATTTGAAGAATCTTATGAATGTTTGTTAAGAGAACTGTAGGAAGATATTTCTTGTTTTCCTTGTAATGTCTAGAAAGATAAATCGTATTCCCTAGGAAACTTGATAGAAGGCAATACATTGGTAAGGTAGCATACACAATATCAGAATCATGTATAGATAAATTTGCTTCAATGCAATCAATTTGTTGCATCAAGAAATCTACATTACGTACAATCGCTTTAGGAACTCCTGTAGTTCCTGAAGTAAAGGTTGTAATTGTAGAGGATAAGTGATAGGAAGATTCCATCTTTCCATATTTTTTAAATTTTGAGATTTGAACCTTTTTTAGAAAGCTCGGTAATTTAAAGCTAAGAAACTGAGTATAAGGATCAAGTAACGCATAGAAAACATTTCCTTCTGATAAAAGCTCTTTGACATGATTCTTATTCTTGTAGGAATCTAGAATAACAAGGTCTATTCCAGACAATATGGCTGCAAATATGGCAACATAAAAAAGATAGGAATAAGGATAGATAAATACCAATACCTTTCCATCCTTTTTAATTTCTTTTTCATATAAGCTTCGCATTTTTAAAATATCATCATAAAATTCTGCAAAGCTTTTTTTCTTTTTTCTTTTATAAATAAAAGCCGTCTTATCTTGTTCCTGACAAAGCTTTAGGAATTCTTCTATTCTATTCTTTTTCATATACTAAAAAATCCTTATAATAAAATGCTCTATCTAAGATCAAATCATCAATACTATTTATTCTTGAAAGAGTTCTAAGCTTTCGTTCATTCATCATATTCCAAAAACAAACTCTTCCATATGAAGACAAGGATTGGACTATCCAATGCTCATGTTCCTTTGTTTCTTCTTCTGACATATACTCAAAAATATCAGATAAATTCATAAAATCAAAGGTGTGATGTTCTTTTAAAATTTCTAAAATAGTTCCTTCTCTGATTTCTAAATTATCAATATTCTTTTGAATCCTTTGATAAGCTTCCTTTTCTAAATAGGGAGGTAAAGCCTTAAACTCATTTAAAACTACATAGTTTAAATAAGGATTATCTTTATTGAGATGATGCTTTAGACCGAGCTCAAAGCGCGCCTTTAAAGCCTTAGCCTGTGATCCGGTATTATACTTGAAAAAGGCTTGATCTCGTCCCTTCTTTTTCATCACTCGTTTGGAGAAAAAAATCTTAAACAAAAGCTTAAATCGTAAGGTATTGATATACTTTTGATAGAAAGTGATTTGTTCTTCTATAGTCTCTTGTTTCATAAATTCTTGAATTCTTTTTTTAGAGGTAGTCAAAGGAAAAATTTTATTTTTGAAGATTTGAAAATAGGATTCAAATCTTCCACAATGAATCAGTTTTTTTTCAAATAATAAATCAGGATGAGCATCAAAATAGGTCTTTGTTTTGGAATCTAGCTTCATAGAAATTTGATTATAAAGTTCAGAAACATTTCCTTCCTTCACACCAATAAATATGAGATACTCTTCATAGGATAAATTTGCAATGGCAGTCTTTTTTAAACAGGAAAGAAATACTTGGGTAGGATTATTATCTACAGATAGTACCTTTCGATTGTCTTCTGTAAGAAGGGCTAAGCTATTGTCTAGGGCTGAGGCAACAGATAGGATAGATACAGCATTTTCTGGAACATAAGAGCAGAGTAATCTTGCATCCTCATGACAATTGCTGTAGTGAATATAGGGTGTTCCTTTATCACACTTATTTTTCTTCAAGAGAAATCACTCCTTCCACTCCATCTAATAAAACTACTGCATCATCTTCTATAATTTGTGTTGCTCCTTCTACACCAACCACTGCTGGAAGACCAAGCTCTCTTGCAACAACAAAGCTGTGAGACAGCATACTTCCATGCTCTACAATTAAGCCTGAAGCAAGTGGAAATAAAGAAATCCAGCCTGGGTCTGTTCGTTTTGCTAATATGATATTTCCTTTTTTTAAGGTATCCTTTGAAGTTTCCATCTTGCTGACATGGGCTCTAATGACTCCTGCTCCTGAGGGAATTCCTCTTAAGGTTCCATCTTGACTAGAGGACTTTATCGGCAAAATTTTATCCTCAAAAAAGGCAATTCGATCATAATAGGGCTTATCCAAATATCCTTCATATTCTTTTTTTCTTTGGTCAATTAACTCTCTTTTATTGCTAGCATCCTCTAGGATTTCTTCTTTTGTTAGATAAAATACATCACGAGGAGAATCAATTTCCTTTGCCAAAGCTAGATTTCTTCCATAGGCCAAAAAGATATTTCTAACCACAGAGAAAATATAAGTTCTTTTGATTCTTAATCTCTCTCTATTTTGAATATACTTTCTAGTCTTTTTGGAAAGCTTAGAAAGCTTTGTAGGAATTTCCTCATAAAAATCTAGAGAAAAAGGATTCTCTTTTTTATCCCCTAAGGAAAGCTTTAATTGTTCAAGAAGTAAAGTTGGTTCTTCTATCATAGTAATGGTTTCTAGCTTTAATTCATTGATGACTCTAGAACCATAGGCTTCAATATACTTCTTTAAAGCTTGACCAAATTCTGTTTCATTAAAGTACTTCTCTGCCAAATCTTCCTTTGAAAGCTTTTGGAAATCAAGATATATCGCAGGATGACTTTTTATATATTCTATAATAGATTCAAAGTCCTTTGCAGAATGAATACTCTCTACAGCTCCATGATTTGAAATAGCTTGGTTCAATAAGGCATCAGCATTAGGATACTTCTTTGCCTTTTCCTTAAGTCTTCCAAAGTAAAACATCACCGCACAATCATTTAGAATTGGAGTAGTGAATTCTGGAATAATCTTTTTTTCGATTTCTAGATACAGATCCTTTAATTCTGAATTACTTCCTGTAATTTCTTTTCCATAGTATGGTTTTACAATTTCATTGAAGTTTTTTAGAAATTCCTCAGAGAGTTCATCCATCTTCTTTAGTTTTTTGATAAAGATACATAGAATTTTTAAAATATCAAAACAATTCAGCTTTACTCTTTTATTCTTTTGATTGGAATCCTTTACCCCCATCATATTTTCCATATATTGTAAGGATTTTTTAGAAGGGAAAATACTAGAAACATGATACCAGCTTTTTAGATTGTAATAAATTTTTCCCTCATAGGAATAAAGCATATTGGATAAGGATGGCTTAAGTCCATCCATAATTTTTTTTCTAACCTTACCTACCTGAAGCGTTTCTGTATATACCTTTTCATAAATATCCTTTGCAAAGGAAAAGGTTAATGGGGTAGTAATTCCATAATACGATTCAATAATATTTGAGTTGTCTAATAATAGCGTCATTTTATGAGGATTGATATCTTGATAGGTTGTGATAGGTCTAGCCTGTAAAAAGTATGCCTTTGACTCAATCATAGCAAATTCAATATCCTGAAAGCGATCTGTTTTAGCAATGATCTTAGTTGTTAAATGGGTCAAGGATTTCAATTGAGCCTTAGACAGAATGTCTTCTCCTACTACTCGGATTTTTCCAGAATTGATATAATAGGTCGTACCATCCTTTGTTCCATTGACCAAATCTTCTCCTAGTCCCTTACATACGCTAAGGACAATCTCATTAAAATTATTGGTTATCGGATTTATAGTATTTATCACTCCTGCAACATCAGCGTCTACCATTTCTTGTATAATCACAGCTATGGCTATATGCTCTACTGGCAGTTGATTTTGGATTCGATATTCCATAGCTCTATTTGATGTAGCACTTTCCTTTACCTTGAGTACTGCATCAAAAATATCTGCATATTCCACATTCAAATAGGTGTCATGAATTCCTGCAAAGCTATGATGAAAGGAATCCTCATCTATGGCTGAGGAGCGCACAGCATATAATTTATTCTTCTTGCAGAAACCCACAATCATATCCTTGACCTTATCATATTCCTCCTTCAATAGCACATCACTTGGAATTACAATAAATCGAGGTGTATTTTTCATCTTTAATTTAAGAAGCTGATAGGCCTTTCCCCCAACCTGTTCTATAGCATAGTCCTTCTCTTTTTTACTTAAATGAAAAAGAATGCCAAGGAATAAGCTTAAAGAAAGAGAAATGAGCATGGAGTAGTGAAACTCAAATTCTGAAAATAGGATAGAAAAAATTACACAAGGAAGAATGAAAACCTTGATGATTTTATTTTTCCAAATAGAAACTACTAGGAATAAGCCGACAGGTAAAAAGAAAAACCACTTTTCTAAAATAACTAAGGTTAGAATTTCTCCTAGCATAAAAAGCATACATAAAAGGAGCACAATTCCTCTAGGAAACAGTGCCTTTCCTTGAATTCTATCCTGATAAAAATCCTGATAGTCATCTAAAAAGCGTAAGGCCAAAAAGTAAAATAAAGCAAGGATCATACTATAGTTAAAATAGTTTGCAAATGGATTCGTAACCCAAAATAATGGTAGTAACAAAAGCGTATAGCCTAGGAAAAAATAGAGAAAGAATAGAATATATTTTTTACAAAAGACTTTCATATTACCACCAACGCTTTCCATAAAGCTTTGCCTTGAGCATCACCCTACGATAGTTCAAATTTGCATATTCACAAAAATGCTTCAATTCCTTTTTAGCAAGAGGAACATCATCCTTTACCTCTAGAAGAGCTAATGCTTCTTCTCTTGGAATCATTTTTTCACGAACCATTACACTAAATTCAGGCATGAGATGATGCCGCCTTGCAATTATATTTTTGATATGAAGGGCACCATGATGAATGAGACAATCAAAATGCTCCTCTTCACTTTCAACCTTCCAAGAGGTATGCTCTTCTAAAACCTCAATGATTTTATCTTTATTGTAAGGATGATATAAGAAATATGCTAAAAAAGGCCGAAATCCATTTTTATAAGCATCCCTTAAAAGTTCTTCTTTGATTTCTTTAGCTAGCCTTTTATCTACTAAAGTTGAAATACGATCTAAAATCGTTTGAAAAAGCTTCTTAGGAGTTTCTCCTTCTTCCTTTAGGCCATCTAAAATAAATGGCTTAAAATAATCGTCTTTTTCCTCACTAAAGTTTCTAAGCATTTGAGGAATACTTCTTCCATGAATTCCAACAGCTGCATCCACCCTAGAGGCATAATTGATCATTGCAGCATAGCCTAAAAAGGAACAAGCTATACAAGGAGATAAATATTTTTTTACAATGTAGTGATACATTCTTTTTAGAATTTCTTGATCACAGCTTACATATTCATGAGGCACTTGAAATTCTTGAACAATCTGATTAATTTTCCTTTTGGCTTCATCAGATAAAAACCCATTATCTAAAGTATAGGTACACACCTTTAATTTGTATTTGTGAATTAATTCATAAAGAACAAAGGTGGAATCCTTTCCTCCGCTTATCCCAACAGCAACATCGTAGGCATGTGGTTCGGTAGATTTAATTTTCTTTAAGAATAGCTCCTCAAGATAAGAATAGTTATGCAATAAAGATTCATATTTCTGATACGTTCTACAATAGTTACATACTCCTTCAGTATCAAAGGTAATATGCTTTACAGTTTTATCATTGACACAGCATACACAAACTTGATTATTTCTCATAAGGATACCTCAATAGTCCATAAAATTTTTGTTTTAGAATATGGTCTTTAAAAATAGGATATAATGTCTTTGTTTGATCATTTTGGAAATGATAAAGAACCTGCTTATAGCCATAAGAACACATCATCTGATAAGAGACATCAATCAATTTTAATATAATCTTCATAGAACGATGTTCTGGTAGGATTGCAGTCGTTTTACAAACATAAAATCTTTTTTCTAAATCCTCATAACAAAAATTAAAAGCTACCAAGCTTTCTTTGTAATAGATAAGCACTAAATCTGGTTGGCAAAGCTGGATGTTTTTTATATAAAGTGTTTTAAATTCTTCCTTAGAAATAGGCTCATAATAACTAGCATTTTGAAATGCAAGGGAGGCAACTTCATAAAGCTCATCTAAATACTTGTAGCATTCCTCATGGTGTACCTGCACAATTCTATACGAAGAATTTAGCTGTATCTTCTTCCCTCTTTCCCATATTCTTTCATTTATAGTAGCAAGAGTCGAGGAATATTTATCCTTCACAACAAAGCCTGCAACAAGAAACAGATTCAATAAAGTTTGGTCATTTATACAATCTGGATAAAGTCTAAAATCAAATTCATTTAGAGAAATACGATAAGAATACCATGTATTTCCATTCATTGGTCCTAAAAGAGGTTTAGAAATTTTCTTCAGTTTCTCTATTAGCCTGCAATCATTTTCTAAAGTAGAGGTCTCTAAAAATCCAAAATAACATATCATATCCTTATACATAACTGTGCAATTAGAATCTTTTACGGAAAAGATTTCATAAGGCACATTTTCTAATATTTTCTCTTTATAAAATATCTTTGGTAAGACTTGAGTTATTTCCTCTAAAGAATTTATCTTATAATCATATTCTTCTGACACTTTATAACCATAGGATGCATAACAAAATACAATCCTTTTATGATCTTTAATTGCTAAATAATCCTCATAGCTATCTGCAATATAAATTGCTTTTTCTTGATAATTATTTGTTATTTTTCTTAAGGATTCTTCTTTTGGTCCATCTTCTATTGTATAGAAATGAGAAACATATTTTTTTGTTAAAGAAAGCTTAAAAAACGTTTCTAAATAGATGTTAGGACAGTTGCTTACAATAGAAACTTCAAATTCCTTTGTTAAACTTAAAAATAATTTTTCCAAAGAGGAGGACAAGAATTGTGGATGCTTTAAAATATACTCAATAGAAAGCTGTAATGCTGTTAAAGCAAGGTCTTCCTTTGACACATCAAATTCATTTAAATCCTGTATGACTTCCATCAATGGAACTCCTAAATACTGCAAAATTTTATCATCAGGTTGAATATACTTAGGAGGATAAATTTCACAAAGCTTTTTATAGGCATATAAATAGGATTCACTTGTGTTCCATAAAGTTCCATCTAAATCAAAGATAATATGCTGAAACATACTTTCCCTCCTTTACATCTATTCTGACAAAATTATATCATATTAGACACTAGTTAACAAGAAAGAAAGATGCCTGAACTGGCATCTTTCATAATTCATATAAAATAATTTAATATAGGTTAAACAATTAAAATATTCCTATTACTGAACAAATTAATATAATTATAAATAAGCTAAATGCAGATATAGCACTGGTCCATACTACTATTTGGCCTGCCAATTCTTCATCCTGCCCCATTTGAGCAGCCATTGGGGCACTCGAAACGGCAATAGGTGTAGCAAATAAGGAAATTAAAATTGCAAACTCTGTAGAAGATTTAAAGCCTAGGAAATAAGCAATGACCAAGAAAATAGCGGGAGTGATGAATAATCTCAAGGTGACAGATAAGGTAAGCTGCTTCCAAAGAGATTTCACGGCCTTAAATTCAAATCTTCCGCCTAAAATAATCAAAGCTAATGGTGTAGCAAGATTCCTAAGATCAGTAATCGTTTTTGGAATAAAGCTCATATAATCTTCTAAAAACAATTTCACATTTCCACCTAAATGGTTAATCCCTATGTTGATTCCACAAACAGCTAATCCACAGGCAACACCAATAATTAATGGATTTGTAACAATTTTAATCAATATATCTTTTACAGATACTTTTTTTGTTTCATCATTAGTATAGACACTTAATGCAATTACAGCTAGGATATTAAATAAAGGAACACCAATTGCTGCAACAACAGATGCAGACGCTCTGGCCGCTTCTCCTCCAAGCATTGTGGCAAGAGGAATTCCTATAATTGCATAATTAGAACGGAAAGAGGCTTGCCAAATCACACCCTTTTGCTTACGGTCTGGAATAAATACAACAATTCCTAAACCAATGAAAAATAAAACTAAAATAGCACCTGCAGAAAATCCAATAAATGCAGGATCAATCGTAGATAAATCCGCCATATATAGATTACTAAATAAGAGAATTGGTATCAATACTTTAAAAACCAATTTATTAGCTTCTGTTAAAAATCCTTCTGAAAAGAAATGAATTCTTTTTAATCCATAGCCTAATAAAATCGGTAAGATAATAGGTAAGATTGCATTTAGTGTAAATAATAAATTATTCATTTGGCTTTTCCTCCTCTTCAAATCGGATTGGTTCTCCTACTAATCCTTCATATTTTACATTCTTTGTATATATTTTACCAACATTGAGACAATAGAGTCCAGCATTTTTTAATTTAAAATTATGCTCTATCATCACAGGGTATCCTGCTTCACAGTTTGTATCATAGGTGAATTTAATATTTTCTAATACAATTCCTTTAATTGGAGCTTCTGGTAATCCTAAAAAGACACCTGCTGCATAGGAAACATTCGAACACTGCATATTGGTAAATTTAAAATTTCCTAGGATTGGTGTAAACTCTGTAATTTTTTGAGGTTTTTTCGACCAAACATATTCTTCATGTCCACCAGCCGAACCCATATTGTAATACATATTAATTACAAATGGCGTTTTCACTCCATCCATTATAATGTTATTAAAGGTGACATGATCAATGGTTCCAATTCTTCCTCTTCCACGTCTTGTCTTAATCCTAAATCCTCGGTCTGTATTTTTAAAGATACATTGCTCTACTAAAATATCCTGAATTCCTCCAGAGGACTCACTTCCAAAAACAACTCCACCATGACCAGAGGCCATATAGTTATTCCGAATTGTAATCCTAGAGGAAGCTTTTTTATATTTTTTTGCAAGCTCATAGGTGCCTGATTTGATGGCAATACAATCATCTCCAACACTAAAATAGCAGCCTGCGATATGACAATCCTCACAACAGTCTGGATCTAGACCATCTGTGGTTGGCATATCTACTGGATTTTCTATCCGCATATTTAAAAATTTTAGATGCTTAGAAAAGAAGGGATGGACATTCCATGCTGGAGAATTATGGATGTAGATTCCTACAACCTCTACATCGTTACATTGACTCAAAAACATTCCAAAGCCTCGCCATGCAATATTTTTTTCTCGGTGATTGATATACCAATCCCCTAAATATGCCTGCTCATCTATTTCTCCTTCTCCCAGGATATACAAATGATGACAGGAAATTGCTGTTATACTAGAGGCAAAATTTGCAACCATGCTTCCTTCCCAGGTCCCAAAAAAGAAATCCTTTTTTTCTTCTGGAAGAATTGGATAAGCTCTTCTATCAGGAACGGCCAGAAGCTTTGCATTTTTATCTAAATAAAGCGTCATATCTGATTTCAAAAAAAGACAAGTTATAAGATAGGTTCCTTCTGGTATATAGACACACCCATCCTTTGGACAACAGGAAATTGCAGCTTGAATTTTAACAGTATCATCTGCTATACCATCTCCTATCGCATAAAAATCCTTTACATTTAGACAAACACTTTCAGATTTTGTTTTAATGGATAGTTTTTTTTGATTGACTTCTATCTCATAGGAGGTTGCTGGAGTTAAGCCGAAAAGAGTAAAAACATTTCTATTTTCTTTACGATAAAATGTTCCATTAAGATAGATATCAAATTCTTCCTTGGCATAATATGGAAGATTGTTATTTAATTCTAAAGTAATTGTTCTAGATGTAACAGATACAGCCCTCATTGTAACACTCTCCATATCTTTTTAAAGTATTATAATTATAGCATAAGTATAAGAAATAAAAAAGTATCTTTTCACAATGAAAAAATGAGTGGTCTATTCCACTCATTTTGTTGTTGCTATTGTTTTATATGCTTCCACGCCAGTAGCTAAAATATTCATATCGAAATCAAATGTATCGGTATGAAGGTAATGCTCATCTCCTGAACCTAATAGCATAAACATACATTTATATTTTCTGGTATAGCATCCAAAATCCTCTGCCTGCAAATAGGGTTCAGACAAAAGATGGAGCTGTAAAGGTTCCAAAAACTTTTCAATGAGACTTGAATCGTTAATGACACTTTTATATAAATCTTGAATCTCCAGTTCAATTCGAATATGCGTTTTTTGTTCGTACTTTTCCTTCAAATTGAATAATATATCCTTCATTCTATGAAAAGTAGCATCATCAAAATTGCGCATTGTTGCTTCTGTTTTTGCAGTATCACTCACAATATTTCTAGCAAGACCTGAATGTAGTGTTCCAAAGGATAATAAATGCCTGGATTGGATTTTGTCAAATTCCTGATAGGCATCAAGGATAAACTGACTAGCAATCTTTAAAGCATCAATTCCCTGTTCACGGTTTGCAGCGTGAACTGATGCCCCATGAAATTGGATATTCACTTCACTAGAGGAAGCTAGCATTGGTCCTTGTAAAGTAAATAACTGGTTTTTCTTAAGCATAGGCCAAATATGAAAAGCATAGAGTTCTTCTACCTGAAGTTGTTCGAGAATTCCACTTTTTAAGATATCTACAGCACCTGCATGCTCTTCTTCTGAGGCTTGAAACAAGCAAACAATATTCTGAGTCAAATCCTGTTTATGGGTATCTGCCCACATTGCGAAATCTAATAGCATAGCCATATGACCATCATGTCCACATGCATGCATATAGCCTAAATGCTTGGAGGAAAAGGATAAATTTGTATTTTCTGTAATCTTTAATCCATCCATATCTGCTCTAAAACAAATCGTTTTCGATTGATTAGCATTAAAATAGGCTACAATACTTGTTTCAGTTGGCTCATATAAAGTGCATGATAATGCTTGAAGATTCTCTTTTAAATATGCTTTTGTTTTATATTCACATCTTCCTTCTTCTGGGATTTGATGTAAATCCATACGAATTTTTTCTACACGCTTCATATTACTTTATTAACTTTTTGTATAAGGATTGCAAGGATAGCTCATAGTCCTTTTGAGACACACCAATGATAATATTTAATTCAGATGGTCCTTGTGCTAAAAGCTTCACATTAATCTTATTTTTTCCTAATGTTTCAAAAATAGAACCACATATACCGCTTTGATTTACCATATTTCTACCTACAACAGCAATGAGTGCTATATCGCTAGCAATTGTTACATCTGCACCTAATTCATTCTTTAATTCTGTAATGATTTCATATTGACAGCGTTCAATAGAGGATTTCGGTACAACCACGGAAAATGTATCTATTCCTGATGGAATATGCTCTACAGAAACAGAATATTTTTCAAAAATAGTTAATGCTTTTCTTAAAAATCCTACTTCATTAGACATATGATCCTTTGTGATATTAAAGGAAACAAAGTCCTTCTTTCCTGCTAGACCAGTAATGATATTTTCTTTATCATCACAAACATTTTTTATCAATGTTCCAGGATGTTCTGGATCATTTGTATTTTTTAGATTAATTGGAATATTCAAGCTTTGTACTGGAAACACAGTTTCCTCATGTAATACATTGGCTCCCATATAGGATAGCTCACGTAATTCCTCATAGGTAATTTCCTTAATTGCCTTTGGATCTTTAATAATTCTTGGATCCGCAGCTAAAATGCCAGAAACATCTGTCCAATTTTCATACATAGAAACATTGAGACATTTGGATAAAATAGATCCAGTAACATCAGATCCTCCACGGCTTAAAAGCTTGACACTACCATTTGGATAAGCTCCATAAAAGCCTGGAACTACAAGAATACCAAATTCAGAAAAGGCCACTTTCACCTTTTTTTCTGTCAAAGCATAATCAATTTTACCATCATAATTAAAGCAAATTAAATCCTTTGCATCTACAAAATGGTATCCTAAATAGTCACTCATAAGCTTTGCAGTTAAATACTCTCCTCGAGAAACAAGAAAATCTTCGGATATACTTTTGCTTAACATACCAAAAAGAGAATCCAAGTCATCTTCAATTGGATATGTTAAGGAAAGTTCTTCTTTTATAGCTTTAAATCTGGAATAAATCATTTCCCAAATATCATCATAAGGAACTCCAAATTTCAAATGCGCATGCAGGATATACAATAAATCCGTTATTTTCGTATCCGTAGCATCGCGTTTTCCTAATGCAGAAACTACAACAATTTTTCTTTTAGCATCAGATTCTACTATTTTTTTTACTTTAGCAAACTGGGTAGCACATGATAATGATGAACCACCGAATTTCGTCACTACTAACATATACTCCCTCCTAATATTCAAGCCCTATAAGCTTCATCATAATTTGAACAGCGTTAGTTGCAGCACCTTTTCTAATTTGATCTCCGGAACACCAAAGCGTAATTCCATTTTCAAAAACTAAGCTTTGTCGTATACGACCCACATATACTAAATCCTGATCAGATGTTAAAATCGGTATTGGATATATTTTATTTTGCGGGTCATCATATAATTTACAACCCTTTTCCTTAGATATTGCAAGCTTTGCAGCAGCAACATCAATTTTATTTTTGGTAAGTACCTCTACAGAAATAGAATGAGAACGAACAACAGGTACACGTACACAGGTACAGGAAACCTTTAAATCAGGCTGATGCAAAATCTTTCTTCCTTCATTCTGCATCTTCATTTCTTCTGTTGAATATCCATTCTCTAGAAATGAGCCAATGTGAGGAATTACATTTTCTGCAATTTGATGCTGGAAAACTTCAACCTCAACAGGTTCTCCTTTACACAAGGCCTCCATTTGGGATTTTAGCTCAATTGGTCCTTGTGCTCCTGCTCCACTCGTTGCCTGATAGGTTGATACAATCATAGATTCAATTGGGGAAATCTTATGTAAAGCATAAACTGCAAGCATCGTAAGAATCGTAGAGCAATTTGGATTAGCTATGATTCCTTTATGCTGAAACACATCTTCTCCATTGATTTCTGGAACAACCAAAGGAACCTCTGGATCCATTCGGAAGGCACTAGAATTATCTATGAATACTGCATGGGAGGCAAGGATACTTTCCTTAAACTCCTTTGCTACTGCATTAGATGCAGCACCTAATACAAAATCTAACCCTTTAAAGGATTGATGTGTAGCTTCTTCTATTGGATATTCCTTTCCTTGAAAAAGAATTGTTTTTCCAACACTACGTTTACTTGCCAGAAGTCTCAATTCTCCTACAGGAAAATGATATTCTTCCAAAATTTTAAGCATTTCTCGTCCCACAGCGCCTGTTGCACCTAAAATGCCAATATGATATAATTTCATCTTCTATAACACCTCACTAGAACTGCTAAAAACAGCTGTCCGATATTATTTAATGCAAATAAATTCACATTTGTATATTACAAAGACCTCAATGCATCAATTAAAGCTGTCTTTGAACTTGTTTTTTCATCCTTTATTTTTAATACTTTGGCAGGAACTCCACCAACTACAGTATTTGGGGCAACATCCTTGGTTACAACAGCTCCAGCTGCAACTACAGCACCTTGACCTATTCTTACCCCTTCTATGACAACAGCATTTGCCCCAATCAGGACATCATCCTCTACTACAACAGGCTGACTAGAAGCTGGTTCTACAACACCTGCTAAAACTGCACCTGCCCCAATATGACAATTTTTGCCGACAATGGCTCTTCCACCTAGTACTGCACCCATATCAATCATAGAATTGTCTCCAACCTGGGCTCCAATATTGAGAATGGCTCCCATCATGATTACAGTATGATTTCCAATCTCTACCATATCTCTAATAATGGCACCTGGTTCAATTCTTGCATTTAAATGTCTGTAGTCTAATAAAGGAATTGCTGAATTTAAACAAGTTTGTTCAAAATGAACTTGACTGATGAATTCCTTATTTTTCTTGAGGAAGTTTTCTACTTCTTTATTTTCACCAAACAGAATGGTTAAGCTAGGATCTCCAAAGGCTTCTATTTCAAAATTCGAAAAATCTAATTCCTTTGTACTTTTTATATAGCACTTGACAGGTGTTTTTTTAGGAGCGGTATGAATAAGATGAATAATCTCTTCTGCATTCATTCCTATTTTCCTCCAAATAAAACATCTTCCATATCATATAAGCCAACTTCTTGATTGACTAAGAAATGAGCTGCCTTAATTGCACCTACAGCAAATATTTTTTTAGAATGAGCAGAATGCTTTAAGGATAAAACCTCATCTTCTCCACAATATAGAACTTTATGTTCTCCTACTATAGACCCACCTCTGATGGAGTGCATTCCAATTTCATTTGGTTTTCTTGGACTATAGCCAACTCTTGTATAATTTGGAACAAACTCTGTAGAAGAAATCGCACTATCTAAGAGCATCTTTGCTGTTCCACTTGGACTATCCACTTTATTGTGATGGTGTGCTTCTACAATTTCAATGTCAAAGCTATCCTTTAAAATGGGTGTAATCTCTTTAACAAGGCGATTCAAAAGAATAACTCCTAAAGAAAAGTTTGCACTTCTTAGGACTGGAACATATTTGGATAAATCTCTAATTTTAAGTTCTTCTTGATTCGTATATCCCGTTGTTGCAAAGACAACAGGTTTATGATATTTTTTTGCAAAGGAAACAATCATATCCAAATTTGCTGGATTTGAAAAATCAACAATGACATCAAAGGCTTTATCTGTTTCTTCTAAGGTTTTATATTCACATTCTAAGGCTACAGGATAAGCCAATTCTTCTTTAGCCATCTCACAGACTATCTTTCCCATAGCTCCATAGCCAACAACACAAATTTTCATTAGAAAATCATCTCCTTGTTCTCATCTAAAATAGCTATCATTTTTTTCAACAATGTCTCATCCATTTCATATAAAGGTAATCGATAGCCTCCAACCTGGAAATCTAAATAGTTCATTGCAGCCTTCACAGGAATTGGATTTGTTTCAAAGAATAAGGATTCTGCAATAGGTAATAGTTTCTTTTGTAAAAGACTTGCAGCCTTGTAGTTTTCATTTAAACAGAACTCACATAATGTATGCACTTGCTTTGGACAAACATTTGCTAATACAGAAATTACTCCTGTTCCTCCAATAGACATCATAGGAACAATGATATCATCATTTCCTGAAAGTAAAATAAAATTTTCATTACAATATTGTGAAACTCCAACTGCATAGCTCATATTGCCTGATGCTTCCTTAATTCCACAAATATTTGGATGCTTAGATAAGATAGATACTGCATGTAAGGATATAGACATTCCTGTTCGAGATGGAACATTATATAAAAGAATTGGGCAAGTAGATGCTTCTGCAATAGCTTCAAAGTGAGCAATTAATCCTTTTTCATTTGTTTTATTATAATAAGGAGTAATTGTTAAAAGATAATCTGCTCCCATAGAAGAAAACTGCTTAGCTTTTTTTATAGCCTGTGCTGTATCATTAGATCCTGCCCCGACAATGACAGGAATTCTTTTATTTACAACCTCAAGACCAAATCGTACAACCTCTACTTGTTCTTCCCAGGAAAGAGTTGTAGCTTCTGCTGTAGTTCCAAGGAGGACAACTCCATCTGTTTGATTCGCAATATGATATTCTAAAAGTTCTTTTAATTTTTCATAGTTTATCCTTCCATCCTCATGAAAGGGCGTTACTAACGCAACAATACTTCCTTTTAACATTCTAAACACTCCTTCAGTTCACCAATATAGGATAGTGTTGCTGGGCCTTCAAGTAAGACTTCTTCTTTTCTTGTAACCTCAACATGCAATGTCCCATAGGGTAAATTTACATTAATTTTATTTTTGGTTAACTTTAATTTTGCACAGGTAATACCAGCTGCACAAGCACCTGTACCACAGGCTAATGTCCAACCTACACCACGTTCATAGGTTCTCATTTCAATATTCTTTTCATCTATAATATGCACAAAGTTGACATTCGTTTGTTTTTTAAATAACGGATTTTTACAAATGTCTTCTGCAAAATTGAGTAGCTTGGAATTTAAACTATCTACAAAAATGACTGTATGAATCGTTCCTATAAAGAAGGAATAAATCGTAAGATGATATCCTCCTATCGTAAGGAGTCTTCCGAAGGAATTTACAGCATCAGAAACATGAATCATTTGATTTGAAAAGGAAGGGTGTCCCATATCAATTTTACATTGAAAAGGGTCTTCCCTTGTGATTTCAATTTTCATTATACCTGCAAGTGTCAAGCAATCAAATTGTTTGGAAGAAACGATTTTTTTATCATAAACATATCTTGCAAAGCAGCGAATCCCATTTCCACACATACTGGCTCTTGAACCATCTTGGTTATAGAAAATCATTTCAAGTGGCTGTTTTTTAACAACAATTAAGCCATCTGCTCCGACACCAAAGCGTCTATCACATAAACGGATTGCAAGCTTGTCATAGGCTACTTTATCCTGATATTCCACAATACAAAAGTCATTTCCACAACCATGCATTTTGTAAAATTCCATTCTATATTTCCCTCTCTATTAATTCTTCCAATGTTTGTCTTCTTACCACAAGCTCATCCTTACCATCCTCAACAAATACGATTGGAGGAGTAAGTGCCTTGTTGTAATTACTGCTCATAGCATATCCATAAGCACCTGTCGTATAGGTCACTAAAAGGTCTCCTAGCTGTGCTTCCGGTAACAGTGTATTTTCAATGATAATATCGCCACTTTCACAGCATTTTCCAGCAATTGTAACAACTTGGTTTTTAAAATGTTCCTCTTTTCCAACAATATCCGCTCTATATTGAGCTTGATATAAGGCAGGACGAATATTATCTGTCATTCCACCATCTACAAAATAGTAAAGCTTGTTTGGTGTTTTTTTGATACCACCAATGGTATATAGGGTTGTCCCAGCCTCAGCAACAATACTTCTTCCTGGTTCAATACAAAGCTTTCGAATTGTAACATGCTGTTCTGCTAATTCCTTTTCAACTGTTGAGATAAGATGCTTAGCAATTTGATCATATGGAATAGGACTATCCGCACTCGTATAAGAAACGCCAAAGCCTCCTCCCAAATTGATATCCATAGGATAAGCAAAATCCTTTACAACGCCAATGAGCTTATGGATTGCCGCATCATATGGAGTAAGATCAAAGATTTGTGATCCAATATGAGAATGAAAGCCTTGAAGGTGAATATAGGAGGATGCTTGAATTAGGGTAAGCATTTCAAGATATTCTGCAGATTGATATAACACACCAAACTTAGAATCCACATGAGATGTCACAATATATTTGTGTGTATGTGCCTCAATTCCCACATTTAAGCGAATATAGATTTGAACCTTCCTCTGCATTTCTTCTGCTAAATGGGCAATCTGTTTTAATTCACATAAATTATCTACAATGATAGTTCCTACATTGTTTTTGATTGCATAGCTCAGTTCTTCAACAGATTTGTTATTTCCATGAAAATAAATCTGATTCATCGGAAAGTTGACAGAGGCAGCCGTATAAACTTCGCCTAAGGATACAACATCCAAAGAAAGCTGATATCGCATAATCAAACGATAAATTGCTTTAATGCTTAAAACCTTGGAGGCATAAAGGATTTCCGTTTGAAACTGTTTTGATTTGAAATTGGTTTGATATGCAGTAATTATAGATTTAATATGGTCTACATCATAGACATAAAGGGGTGTCCCATATTTCTTCTTTAAATTAATATAATCCATATTAACCTCCTTTAATAAAAATAAGCGCTTCGTGAGCGCCTAAACCTTTTTTATTTTTCTAGCGCCTCTACACAAATCTATGTAGGAGTGATATGAGTATTTCCCATACCCCCATAATAAACCTATGCCTAGATTTATTATTCGGCAATGATTACCTTTCATCTACTTCATAGAATGCCTTCTTCATAGACTACTCATCCGCATTGCTACCTCTATTTTCTAATTATAACATTGACATTATATCATAAATTGAATGTTATGTCCATTATTTTGTCTCAAATACAGCAATTTTGGCCACTCTATTCAATTCCTTAATTTTATTCAATACGAATTTATTATGATAGAGTTCTGCAAGCTT
Source organism: uncultured Mollicutes bacterium (assembly GCA_947177025.1). GTDB lineage: Bacteria > Bacillota_I > Bacilli_A > Acholeplasmatales > Anaeroplasmataceae > Pelethenecus. The sequence continues at coordinate 18,544 of CAMWSQ010000004.1, forward strand.
TGCAGGAGTATAACCAAAGCTATCCTCAATAAATATTGTTTTTAAAGAAATATGCTTTAAAATCAGTTTTTCATCTTGAAGATAAATTGCATAATGCAATGGATACTTCTTTGCATAAGTGTCTATCCTATACAGATGAAGTCGCTCAGCAATATATTCTTTTATCTCAGGAGTTGCAACAGAGTAAATGTCTTCTGCATTTGTTGTTTTAAAATAGGGAAATGCACCATGCTTGAATAACAAATCAATCATTGCTTTATTCGCATGCTTTACTGCATAAAATAAAGCAGATTCTCCCATATGATTTAAAGTGTTTACAAAAATGGAATGCTCCAATAAAAAAGATACCATAGAACTAGAGTTTCTTTCTGCTGCAATAATCAGTGGTGTATTTCCTAAATAATTCGTATGTTCTAGCCATGGTTCATAGCCACCATATTTTTTGATAAGTCTCACAGATTTAGAACGGATTAGAGCCATAAAAATGGTTTCTGAGGTATTGTCTGTTTCACCCATATCCAGCTGATACTTTTCTAAGTACAAGTCTATTGCTTGTTCTTTAGCATAACGACAGGCCATATAAAGTGGGGTTTGTCCCGCTTTATTTTTCATCATTGGATTGCCTGTGCCTTTAAATAGTACTCTTAAATAGCTAATTCTATTATGTCTGACTGCATAATGAAAGCAGGTATTCCCCTCCTCATCCTGTGCATCCACATTAATATAGGCTCTCAATAGAATTTGTACAGCCTCTGTATCCTCTAATTTGATGGCCAAATGAAGCAAGGTTCTACCATGCTTATCTATACAATTCACATTTCCATGTTCTAAATAACGATTTAAGCCTTGAATATCATGACCTAAAATCGCTTGAAATGGATCAATCATTTTAATTCACAGATTCCTTAAATACTTTTGCACATTTAAAAACAGGGGATTTAGAGCCTTCAATAAGAATTTCTTCTCCAGTTTGAGGGTTTCTACCAACCTTTTTCGCACGCTCATGAACCTCAAAGGTTCCAAATCCAGACAAAACTACTCTATCTCCTGATTTTAGAGTTTCCATAATTACCTCTAAAACTGCATTGGTTACCTCTTCAGTCACTTTCTTTGTGCAATTTGCTTTTTCTGATGCTTTTGCAATTAATTCTGGTCTATTCATTGAACTATCCTCCTGTTATGCTTATATTTCAAATAATAACATATTTTTACAAAATTGAAAAGAAAATTTTTTTGTAAGTGTTATCATAAGAAAAACACTGGAATTTTCCAGTGTTTTTGGATTATATTGTTCGAATGATACCACTAAAAAGATTGCTTGTTCTATTCTGAAATGTAACAACAAATCCGAAGCTTCTGTCGATGATAAAATCCTCAAATACCTTTTCATAAACAAACCCTGGTCCGCTATCGCTAATTGCTGCTGTTACCGCAGCTCCCTCTATTCCTTTGCGGTTTACTTCTAGCTTTGCTTCATGAATAATTTTACTACAGTATGCTGGATTAGAAGTTAAATTACTTAATGGATTATTTTGGATTTGGAATATTTTTTCAAGTCCAAATTTTGTTTCTAGCAATGAATTGATTGTTTTTGAGGAATGAGCGTTAAATTCAGGGAATATACAGCGCGTCCAATACTCTACCTTCTCTTCTTCAGATATGCTGACATACTTTTGATTATATATGTTAGATATTGCATTTGCTGTAAATACTTCATCAATTGTATATCCATTCTTAGGAACAATAAAGGTAATCCTTACTTTTTCAGCATCAATATAGAACTGTTTAAAGGTTTCCTGTTCTAGAACTTTTCCTGCTTGATAATTTCCAATCAGAAAGTTCTTTTGAGTCACTGAACTATTGCAATTTAGGAAAGAATGCTTTTCTTTTGTCATATTAAGTTCTTCCCCAAACGCATTCCAAACATCCTTCAAATATAGGGTATTTAATAGCACAAAGATAGTTTCAGGGGGTAACTCTAAATTAAGATCAATTAACCCATAGGTTTGTTTTTTGATAAAGTCTTGAATATACTTGCTGGCACGGGAATTCTTAAAGTCTGTGCTATGGCTATAGCAGTAAAAACCATCTGCAAGATTTTGAATGCAGGCTTCCTTATATTTAGAATTTTTATCAAGCCATATAGAATTTGTCAACTTAAATTCTGATGCTCTTTTTCCTTTTTCATCTGTAGTAATCTGGTTTAATGCTTGATAGAAATATCCGTAATTTCTTTTTAACAGGTCATAATCCATTCCTATGGCATTTAGGATTTCTTCTCTTGCTTCTATAGAACTGCATTCTGTAGCTAAAGCTAAAGCACTAAATATAGAAACTGGAGAAAGAACAGCATTCTCTGTTGAATCCATATCCTGAAGATATTGATAGCTTAGTTCTGCTGAAAATGCATTCAGCTTATCATAGAATTCTCCTAAGCTCTGGGATGGCTTTTCAGCAGGTGACTTTACATCCTTTAAAAGCACAGCGGTAGATTTGATACTATTCTGTTCTGCTTGATGGAAAGCAATTGGTCCAATTACACAGGCAAGGACAAGGAGAACCATCCCACAAATGGATATTGTCAACTTGTTCCAAATTGGATTCCTTAATTTTTTTTGAGGTACAGAACGATATATTTTCTCTTCTAAGTTTGGATTTACTTCAGGGACTTCTTCTTTTATTTTTTTAAAATTATCTTCTAAATTCATACATAATCCTCCATTTCTTCTTGAATCATCTTTCTAGCACGTTCTAACCTTTTCTTTACTGCAGTTAAAGAAATATGTAAGATATGTGCAATCTCTGCTGTTGTACAGGTATTATAATAATAAAGGATAATGACCTCCTTATATTTTTTAGGGAGATGCTTTACAATTAATTTTAATACCTCTGTTTCTTTTCTTGTTGCCTTAGATGGATAGGCTTCGATGATTTCTTCATTGAGAGATACACGTGTATGATATGCTGATAAAACATAGTTTTTACACAAATTCACAGCTACACGGATGAGCCAGTATTTTTCATGCTGCTCATCTGAAAAGGGTTTTGTTCTTTTGAGATACTTCATAAAAATATCCTGTACTAAATCCTCTGCCGTTTCTTTATTATGTGTATATCCATAGCATACTGTAAAAATTTCTTGAGAATAATGACGCCATTTCATTTGAAATTCTACTTCTGTCATACAGCCACCTCCTGTATCTTTCACTTATAAAACAAAGAAAAAAAGAATTTAGTGACAAAATTTTAAAAATTATTCTTCATTTGTCACTTGAAATTCTTCTTGAGGATTTTCTATTCCTGATTTTTTCTTACGAATAAAATAAATTATAATGGAGCAAAGAGAGGAAACACAAATAATGACATTGAATATTGCCATAGAATAATTTTTTGAAAATAAACCATAAATACACCAGCATGCAGAGGATACAACCATAGAGGCTTTAATATAGGGAACCTTAATATTAGGAAATAATACAACTATAGAATATTGAAAGGATGCAAATACTGGTAAGAATCCAATACCCATCATAAATAAATCATCTAGCTGAAAAACAACATTAAAAACAATTCCAAGAACTAATCCTAAAACAATAAAAATGATATTCCAAACTTTATTATTTTTATGGCATAAAATAAAAATATTTCGAATAATACTTACTCCATCCTGAACTGCTCCTGAGGTTTGTTGTAAAAAGGATTCTCCAATTACACATAAAGAATGATTTCCGGTTTGAAATAGTAAAATATGCTTTTTCTTACTACATATGGAACTAATAACAAAAAGAATCATTCCAATTAGGGTTAAAATATTTCCAGCAATTTGCAAGGGAGAAAGACTAAAATCAATCAAACTAAAATTAAACATATGCTACTCCTTATATACAAATATTATACCAAAAACTTATGCAAAGAAAAAGCATTATCTTTTTTTATAATGCTTTTCCTGCAAATTGTGTCATATAAAGCTCATAATACTTTCCTTTTTGCTGCATCAAGGATTCATGATTTCCAATTTCAACGATTCTGCCTTGATCCATAACAACAATTTTATCAGCATCCAAAATTGTTGAAAGTCTATGGGCAATGATTAAGCTTGTTTTATTTTCCATCAGCTTGATCATAGCATCCTGAATCAGTTTTTCTGTTCTTGTATCTACACTGGAGGTTGCTTCATCCAAAATTAATATTTTTGGTTTAGCAATAAAGGCTCTAGCAATACTCAATAATTGTCTTTGACCTTGACTTAAATTAGATCCACCTTCTGCTAAAACTGTTTGATATCCATTCTTTAATTGACGAATAAAGGCATCACAATGACAATCCTTAGCTGCAGATAGGATTTCTTCTTCATTTGCGGTTGGATTGGAGTATTTCAAATTGTTTTCAATAGTGTCATGAAACAGAACTGTATCCTGTAATACAATGGCTGTATTTTTTCTTAAATTTGACTTTTCTATTTCTTTAATATCCGTTCCATCGATAAGAATTTGTCCTGAATCAATGTCATAGAACCGCATCAATAAATTTACAATTGTCGTTTTTCCTGAACCTGTATGCCCAACTAAGGCTATTTTTTCTCCACTATGGATATCTAAATTAAAATCAAATAAAACCTGAATTCCTGGGATATAGGAGAAATTCACATTCGTAAATGTAATATTTCCTGTTTGTTCGTTCATAAGCTTTGACCCTTCATTCACTTCAACAGGATTATCAAATACTAGGAAAACCCGTTCTGCGGAGGCTAAGGAGGTTTGAATTTGTCCATACAGGGAAGCTATCTCATTGATAGGACGTGAAAATTCCTTCGCATAGATAATAAATGCTGAAATTACACCAATGGAGATAATTGATTTTGTTGCAAAATAACCACCAAAGGCAGCAATAATTACAAATCCCACATTACTGATTGCATTCATAATAGGACCCATAGATCCACCTAAAATCTCCGCAACAATTCCAGTTCGAGTCAAATCTTTAGATGTTGTTGCAAATTCTTCTATAATATCCTCTGATTTAGAATAGCTACATACTGTTCTATAGCTAGTGACCATTTCTTCTACTGTTCCATTCAATCTTCCAAGCAATATTTGTCTTTGCTTAAAATATTTCCGCATACCTTTAGATAAAAACTTGGTCGCAATAAGAGTTAATAGAATGACGACTAAGGATAAACTTGCTAGCTGCCAAGATGTCACAAACATAATAATGATTGTTCCAAGAATTAAGAATACACCGCTGCATAGGGAACTTAAACTTTGTGCCAACGTATTGGAAATGTTATCTACATCATTTGTCATACGACTCATAATGTCACCATGAGAATTTCTATCAAAATAACTGATTGGTAGATGAATGATTTTTTCAAATAAATCCTTACGCATTCTTTTTACAATTCTTTGAGATAATACCGCACTCATAAATCCTTGAAATAAATTAAATACAGATAACAAAACAAAGAATCCAATCATCATATATAAGTATGGATAGAGCTTTTGGAATTCACCTGCATCGATTGCATCAATTGCAGCACTTTGCAATCTTGGAGTGATGACCTGACAGAATACTACAACAAGGATTGTTAAGAATAACAAAACAACCAATATAGTTTCCTTTTGAAAATACTTTAATAATCGAAGGAGCGTTCCCTTTTTGTTTTGTGCTTTTTCTCCCATACCAAAGGAATTTGGTCCTCTTCTTGCATTGCCAAAGCGGATTGCCGGCTGAGAACTAGAGGATGTTGTCTTGACGGAAGCTGTTGTTTGTAATATTTTATAGAATTCAATACGCTCTGGTTCGGTAAGATCATCTACTAAATTTTCTTTAATATAAAGAAGCTTTTCCTTAGTTGCTTGAGAGAGTCTTCCATTTTGATTGATTTCCTTTCTAGCTAAAAGGATTGTCTGCTGGATTTCTTCCTTATTCATAGGAAACACCTCCTTTGAGCTGAGAATTATAAATTTCCTGATAAATCTCATTGGATTCTAAAAGAGCCTCATGTGTTCCTTGACCCACAATTCTTCCCTGTTCTAAAACTAAGATTTGATCTGCATTTCTGACAGAAGAGATTCTTTGAGCAATGATAATCTTTGTTCTATTTCTATGTTGCTCATTTAAATTTTTGAAAACCTCTGCTTCTGTTTTCATATCTAAGGCACTCGTCGTATCATCAAAGATTAAGATTTCAGATGGCTTTAATACGGCTCTTGCTATACTTAATCTTTGTTTTTGTCCACCAGAAAGACTCATTCCCTTTTCGGCAACCAAAGTATAATATCCTTCTTCCTTTTTGGAAATGAAAGTATCTGCACAAGCAAGCTTAGCTGCAGCTTGAACTTCATTTCTTGTAGCATTTGGATTACTAAATGCAATGTTTTCATAGATTGTCTTAGAAAATAATTCACTCTTTTGCAACGCTATTGAAATTTTACTTCTTAAATATTTAACATTATATTCTTTAACATCTACACCATCCACAAGAATTTTACCTTCTGTTGCATCATAAAATCTTGGTATCAAATGAACTAGAGATGTTTTTCCACTGCCTGTAGAGCCTAAAATTCCAATTGTTTTACCACTTTCTATTTTTAAATTTAAATTGTGTAATACATAAACATTCTTTTGATCAGGATACGCAAAGCTTACATCTTGGAATTCTATCGTTCCAAAGCTAGAGGTTTCTTCTTGGAAACCACCATCCACAATGACTGGTAATGTCTTAAGAATTTCATTTAACCGCCTACTAGAGGTTTTCGCTCTAGAGATGGTTTGGAATAGGTTGGCCATATTCAGCACGGCAAGCAAGATTCTTGAAATATAGTTGATTGCAGCCATAATTTCCCCAGTTGTCATCCCATTGCCAGCTTTTACATTGATTCCACCTACATAAATAATAGCAACAATACTTAAATTTAGGATGATATTAGTTATAGGATGCATCAGACTGAATAATTTTAGGACATAGCGTTGTGTAGAAACTAAACCTTCATTGGCTTTTTCGAAACGTTCTTCTTCATACTGCTCTTGAACATAGGCCTTTACAACTCTTGCCCCTGCAACATTTTCCTGCAATACAGCATTTACTTCATCAATTTTTTTCTGTAAAAGCTTAAATTTAGGACTTGCTTTCATAATGAATAAGAAGACAAATAGAATGACTACTGGTAGTGCACAGGCTAAAACAATACCAAAGCTTAAGTCTAAGAGGAGCATACAGAAAATACCACCTACAAACAGCATAAAGGTTCTTACAAAGCCACGTATTAATAGACCAACAAGGTTTTGAATTTGAGTAACATCATTCGTAATTCGTGTAACTAAGGATCCTGTTGAAAAGTCGTCTGTCTGTTCAAAAGAAAGATGCATAACACGTCTAAAACAATCTACTCTTAAGTCATTCGCAAAATTTTGACTACACAAATTTGCAAATACGCCACTTAGAACACCAAAAATTCCGCCCGCTACTACAAGCCCAATCATAATGAGTCCATTCGTTAAAATAATATTTAGATCAGACATTCCATTGTTGTTTAATCCATTTACACCCTCATCAATAATCTTAGTTAAAAAAGAGGGTTGCAATAAATCCATACAGACTTCTCCTATCATAAAAATCGGAGCCCATATTGCAAAATACCAATATTTCTTAATGTATTTCAGCATAAGAATCCCCCTTCCAGAAAGCATATAGTCTTTCTAAATATTGAAAAAGAGCTTCACATTCTTCATCCTTTAGGATTGCAAACAAGCTTTCATTTTCCTTTTCGTATTCTTCCATTAAAGCATTGACCTTATTTAAACCACCCTCAGTCAAATGAACTAAAACCTTTCTTTTATCTTCTTCTGATTTTGTGCGAGTTACTAGCCCTTGAGTTTCCATTTTTAAAAGAATCTCTGATAAGGAGCCTGCTTGAATATGTAAACAATCCAATAGCTGTTTCTGAGGAATGGATGGATTTCTCTTCAGTAATAAAAGAATTCGATATTGCCCAAATTTTTTACCCTTCTGATGATGTAAAAAATGTCCACATTTCTGTAATATGTCCAATAATTGTCTTCTTTCCATTGTATCACCTAGTTCTATTTTACATCAAACAAACTAAAATATCAAGGTACCTAACTATTTTTTGAAAAATAAAAATTTCTTTTTTATTTGAAACAAAGAAATTTTAACCTTTATGATAAACTTGACAGTTTTTTATAAACCATCTATAATGAAATTAAGAGGTGAGTTTGATGCAAAAAAAAGGATTACTTTTTATATTTATTCTTCTGATTACTATGACCTTATGTTCTTGTTTAACTACAATTCACCCCAACATGGTGGAATATTCCAAGGAAGAAGTCTTAGAAATAGCCAAAGAAAAATATCACATTAAATCCTTCATATTTGATGAGAATAAATTAACTGAAAGTCAAATATCTAGAGAGGATTTATCAAACTCAAACTTTAAGATCGTTAATCCAGACAATTTGGATGTTTGTTTTTCTTCTTTTGCAGGAAAAAATGGAGGGCATGATATTCAAGGGATGTATATGTTCTTTGTTGCCTATTATGCATTAGGAATGAATGAAAATGATGAGGCCAAATTCATTTTTTATAATGTAAATTTAGATAAAGATGCTGAAATTATAGATACAATAGGATGTAGTGATTATCCTTATGATGTTCTACCAAATGAAATTCCAACAAAAATCAAAACACTGTTTCAAACAATTCATTATGATACGCTGCGATTAGAATTGTACGATAAATTTCAATCCTTTTATATGGATGAATTGAATTATACAAAGGAACATTTGTCTATTCAATATGGAAAGGATAAATACATAGAATTTTATAAAGAGGATGGAGCACTTGTCTATGATTATTACAAATATAGTTCGAGCATAGAGGATTGGATTTTATACTATTCTTCTTCTAAAAAATATGGAATACTCTATTACCAATATGGAGTAGAGTATTCCTCTCTATTTGATATTTCCTTTTCCGTAGAAAAATATTCTAATGGTTTAGATCTTTTAGAAGCTCAGGTTCAATTAAAAGAAGAAAGCATTCCAGGAGAAATTCTCTATTCTTCTTTTGTAACTAGAATAACCTATAAAGTGCTTCCCAATTCTGAAATTATAGAGCACACCAATACCATTTCAAGCAACGAAAAAACTTTAAATCATTCCCTTTTAATAAATAAACTAGAAGGAATTGACCATCAAAATACCACAAAGGTATACCTTTCAGATTATTACATCTTCTATTTAGTTTCGTGATTCTTCTGATGTTACAAGCTGAATATCCTTAAACTTTTTAATATACTGTTTTACACGCTTCATTTCTTCGCTTCGTTCAATTAAGGTAATGTTTGCAGATTCCCATACGAGAAGCGTTCCACTAATATTAATAATATCAAAAATGATTTGTGGCCATTCAAGCCGACTCAAAAAATAACTTGCAAGAAGCATAACAATACCTCCAAAAAGTAAGGAGATTCCTGTAATATGCTTCTTTTTTCTTTCTAATGCAATACTATATATCTTAAGCATAATATTTTCTTTGATGATTCTTTCTACTTCCTCAGCTTGATAATCTTCTAAGTCCTTAATATGAATCAATACTGAAATCCTATATTTTCTTGGTACTAGTTCTAAAACCTCATCTATTTTTTCAAATAAAATCTCATTGAGCTTTTCTACCTTGTCATTTCCTATACTTTGATCCACTAGCATAGAAAACGTGTCATAGTAAAGATCAACTGTTAAAAGATCTCCATCAATTTTAAAATATTTTTCTAAAATGCTTTTGGAAAAGCTTTCTGCCTTATGATTGGATAAAGACTTCATTTTATCCCTCCTTATTATAAATAAATTAAAGGATTGTATCGCAATGTTCTTCTATTTGATATTCCTTAAAATATCGGTTTTCTAAAGGAATCCAAGTATTCATAAAATCGTCGTACTGAGTTGGATTACGGTGCTGGATTCTTTTTTGTTGAATTGAATCTTCTATCTTTTTAAAGATGGCGTATTGATAATACTTGCCTAGACTTGGATGTAAGGAATAGCTTCCTTCGATAATCCATACTTTTTTAGATTCAAGAGTCTCCTCTGAAGAAAACTCTTGGAATGCACAGTTAAATTTTTTATAAACTACCGAATCATGGATATGGTCTAGTACTTCTGTCTTTATCCGAACAAAGTCCATATGAGACCCTGGAATATCTAAAAAATGTTCTGGTCTTTTGTTTTTTGGTAAATAAAAGTCATCCATATGCACGAGATTGGCATCTAGTTTTTTGGCTAATTCTTCAGCCAATGTAGTTTTACCTGAGCCACTCATCCCATCAATAGCAATAATAAAGCATCCTTCACCTTTGGTACTTTGTTCCTGTAACTGTTGAATGAGCTTCTTTGAGTTCGGTTGTATCTTAAACTCCATAAAGTTCTGTAAGAGGTTCGCACGAGATAAGCAATATATGATTGCAGGTATCAAAAATAGCTGTAATAGAATTCCTGGCCAGGCTGTTAGAAATGCCCCAGATAGAAATGCCGTCCAAGTGAACGAATTGTTTGGAAACAACCCACAAATCGCTCTTGAAACGCCCCATATACAGCGACCGAATATCATAGCAGCAATAAGAGTAATATAAATATTTGCAACATCTGGAATCCTTGTATAACTATGTAAAATACGATAAAGTAAACCACTGATGAATCCATAAACAGCAAGCTCAAACATCATACCGATACCAATCGGATACAATACAGGCATTCCAAAAATAAAGAATCTTGTTAAGGGAAGTAGGAATCCAATCATGGCTCCATACCAAGGTCCTAACACAAATCCTGCAATAAGGACAGGAATATGCATTGGGCATAGCATATTTCCAAATTCAGGGATTTGTCCTGTAATAAAAGGCATAAGCCATCCAATTGCCATAAACATAGCAGATAGACATAGCTTATTGATTTGAAACCTTCTTTTACTCATACTTAATCAATACAAATGAGTTCATATTCTCTAGAACCAAAGCCTAATTCTGCAGAGGCTTCTAGAGTATGGATTCCATGCTGACGCTCTACACGAGCTACAAAATGATCTCTGCCCTTGTCCTTAGAGCTGTATACCATATCAATACAAGCCTGATCAATAGCGATTGGATCTAAAGAAATCATCATACCTATATCCTTCATACAAGGGTCTTCTGCAACTGCACAGCAATCACAGTCAACAGATAGATTGACAAGCATATTGATAAAAACCATATTCCCTTTAAAATAGTCAACTACAGATTTAGCTGCATCTGCCATAGATTCTAAAAAATGATCCTGTTCTGCGATGTTTTCCCAAAGAATGTTTTGATCTGTGATTTTTCCTGCAGAATGGATGTATGCCTTACCTGCACTTGATGCACAGCCAATAGATAATTGCTTGATTGCTCCACCAAAGCCACCCATTGGATGTCCTTTAAAATGAGATAATACAAGCATAGAATCATACTTCTGGATTCCAGCACCTAAAATGTTCTTTTGGATTCTTTTACCGTGTGGGATTTCTAGTTCTAGATCCTCTTTATCATCCATAATATCTACTCTGAAATATTTTGTCCAGCCATGATGCTGCAGCAATTCCAAATGCTTAGGTGTTGTGTTTCTAGCACCCTCATAGGCTGTATTGCATTCTACAACTGTTCCTTGGACTAGGTCGATAATAGGACGAACAAATTCTGGTTTCACAAAATTTTGATTGCCTTTTTCTCCAGAATGTAGCTTAACAGCAACATTGCCCTTTAAGGTTACTCCTAAGACTTCATATAATTTTAATATTCCCTCTGCATCTGTACGATGTGTAAAATAAACTTTTGATTTCATACTTATCCTCCTAATGATATAGATTTATTTTAACATATTTTTTGAAATACGAAAAGAGAAAAATCCTATTTAGATTTTTTAGATCTTTATAGGATTTTATTCTATTTATGCAGTTTCCTTTAATATTTTTTCTTGGATATGATTTGGTGCTTCCTCATAGCTAGAGAATTCCTGATAAAAATATCCACTGCCCTGTGTCATCGATTTCAAATCATTGACATATTCTAGTACTTCTCTTTCAGGAACTAAGGCTGTAATCTTTTGATCCTTTACAGAATTGATTTCCATACCTGTGATTCTACCTCTTCTAGAGTTCAAATCAGATAGAATCGTACCAACATCATCACTATGTACTGTAACAACAATCTTTAGAATTGGCTCTAAGATTACTGGCTTACAATTCATATAAGCTTCCTTAAATGCTAAAATGGATGCCATCTTGAAGGATAGTTCATTTGAATCTACCGCATGATATTTTCCATCCTTTAAGCAGGCATGCACACCAATGACTGGGAAGCCCGCCAATAAGCCCTTTTCACAAGCCTCATAAAATCCTTTTTCGACTGCTGGGAAATAGTTTTTAGGAACAGTACCACCAAATACTTCTTCTGTAAATTGGTTTTCCTTAGCAGGAGAAAAATCCATTTCTACAACTCCATAAAAGCCTGAACCGCCACTTTGCTTGATGTATCTACCTGTTCCGTGAGCTGAGGCTTTAATGGTTTCTCTATATACAACCTTATACTCATTTAATGTAACCTCTAGCTTGTAGGAATTCTTCATTCTTTCTAGAATATAGGTTAAATGACCAACTCCCAAAGTTCCTAATAAAAGTTGATTTGTTTCAATATTTCTTCTCACTTCAAGGGATTTATCCTCTAACATCATCTTAGCTAAAACAGAACCAATTTTATCTACATCATTCTTACTCTTTGCTTCTAGGGCTTTAAAGTACACTGCCCCAGGGAAATCAATTGCTGGATACTGAATGAAATGCTTTGGAGAACATAGAGTCATAGAGGTTTCTAGACCTTCTACCTTATTGATAACACCAATATCTCCTGCAGTAAGCTTCCTTACAGCGGTTTGCTTATTCCCACAAAGCTTAAATAGCTGTCCAATGGAGATTGTCTTCTTTGTATTGGCAATTAAGACCTCATCTCCTGCAGTAAGAACTCCTGAATTGATTTTAAAGATACTTGTTGTTCCTGAATAGGAATCTACATAAGTTTTGAATACAAAGGCAGAAAATGGCTCTTCCTCTAAAGTTTTTCTTACGACAGGCTGATTTTTTTCATCCAAGCCTTCAATAGGATTTAGATCTGATGGGTTTGGTAAATAATCTATAAGCATTTTCAAAGTGGTATGAATTCCGATATTTTTTGTTGCACAACCGACAAGTACTGGAATTAACTCACCTGCCAAAACACCGGAACGCAAGCCTGTTTGAATTTCTTCATTGGTTAATGCTTCTCCCATAAAGAATTTATCTAAAAGCTCTTCTGATGTTTGGGCAACTGCTTCAACCATCATATTGTGTAGTTCAAAAACCTTTAATTTTTTATCATCATAAATTTCTGCATCCTCACAGGTTTGTCCATTATATTTTCTAGCCTTCAAGGTTACAACATTCACGAAGCCATCAAAATTATCGTTATGTCCCATTGGATAACAGAATGGAATAGCATTCTTTCCTAGCTTTTCTCTGATTTCTGTTAACACATTTTCAAAAACCACATTGTCCTTATCCATTTTATTTACAAATAAAATTGTAGGAATGTTTTTCTTTCTTAAAAGATTCCAATGCTTTACAGTTTCTACCTCTACTCCACTAGAAGCATCCATCACTAGGACAGCTCCCTTAACTACATTTGTTGCAGAGATAGCTTCTCCTATAAAATCATCATTTCCTGGAACATCAATTAAATTGATTGTACAGTCTTCTGTTTCTACAGGAACAATAGACAACCGAACAGAGCCCAGACGATTTTGTTCTTCTAAAAGATAATCACTAATCGTGTTTTTTCTTTCTATGCTTCCTTTTGGACGATTTAATGCTGTAGAGTATAATGCCTCAACAAAGGTTGTTTTCCCACTTCCCTGATGGCCTAATACTGCAACATTTCGAATTGTTTTTTCACTCATGCTTCTCATTTCCTTTCAATTGTAAACGCTTTCTTTTATATCATTATAACATAAATAGAGTAGAAAGAAAAGAAAAAATTCAAACAATGGAAAAAGCCTACCTTATAGGTAAGCTTTTTGAATTAAACTAGTGATAAAAATCTACTCTGCGAAAAGAAGGTTGTTCTTCCTCCTCATCTTCACTTTCATCAATTTGACGAATTGGATCCTTCTCACGAATAAATAAAGAAGATTTCGTTTCTTTTACAATATATTTATTTCCTTCTGTGATTTTTACTTCCTTTGGAGGCGCTACATGTGGAAGTTCTTCTTCCTCCTCATCATGCTCCTCAAAGGCATAATCATCTTCTTCTAAAGCAGGTTGATCTTCATATTCAAATAAATCCTTCGGATCTTCTACTTCCTCTTCAAAAGACTCTTCAGAAGGAAGTTCCTGGATTGGCTCCTCTTGTGGCTGTTCCTCTACAGGAGGAAGATCAAAGATTTCCTGATATTCTTCATCTGAAGGTAAATCTTCTTCATTTGAAGCATCCTCAAAAGATGGTGTTGCTTCCTCAGAGTTCGGAAGGTCTAAGAGATCCTCTTGTTCTTCTTCTGCAGAAACTGGTATCTCATTTTCAATAGGAGAGGAAGATTGTTCTTCTTGAATAGGAATGTTAAAAATATCCTGATATTTCTCCTGAACAGGAGGAGTTTTCTCCTTTACTGGAGGTATAGAATCTTCTTCAAGCTTGGAACTAAATAAATCCAATGGCTCTTTCTTTGTTTCATTTTCCAAAATCTTTGTTAATTCATCTAAGATATTGTCCTGTTTTTTAGAAGAAACTAAAGGTTTTTCCTCCTCTGCACCATCATCTAAATTGAATAATGTAGGACGGACTTCAATCAAGTAATCTCCTGATACAACATCATCTGGCTTATTTGGTTTTGGTAACCATAGTGCTTCTGGCTGAACCAAATCATCTATTTGAATGCTTCTGCCAGTATCAGAAACGTTATATTTTAAGCTTCGAGCTTCAATTTGGTCATTTCCATTTAGATAGCGGATATCCACCATAACATTCTCTTTAAATTGATTTGGTGTCATCTTAGCTGCATCAACCAAATAAATTGGATTTGTTTTTACAGGCTTTATCACAGTAGATCCAGCACGGGCTCTACGAGTTAATACAATATCTGTAATACGCATTCTTTTTAAAGTATAGCGAGTAGTTAACAATAAGAAATCATCTTCCTTATTGGCATAGAATGCAGATACAACTACATCCTTTGGCCTTAAATTGATTGCTTTCACACCACCAGCATTACATCCATATAAGGAAATCTCATTTGCTCTAAAACGAAGTCCTTCACAATTTTTAGTAAATACTAAAATTTCAAGTGGATTATCAATAATATCTGCAGATACAAGAACATCATCACCACTCAACTTCATTGCACGAACTGGCTTTGTGTAACGATTAATGTTGAATTCAGATAAAAGTGTCTGCTTCATAGCACCCTTTGCAGTACATAGTAAAACTGTATCCCCAGAATCAAATTTTGAAATAGCAAAACAAGAAATGAGTTTTTCCTTAGGTGCAATTGCTACTACACTATTGATAAATGTTCCAACATCTTTAAATTTGCATTCTGCAATCTTGTGAACAGGTAAATAGATGAAATTTCCTAAAGTAGTGAATAAAATCAATGTATCTAATGTAGAAACTTCCTTTAAGAACAAGACAGAATCATTTTCCTTCAGGCCATTGGTTTTGGCAGCATTGAAGGCTTTGATAGAGGCACGCTTCATATATCCATCACGAGAAATAGAAACCATAACCTGTTCTTTAGAAATTAAATCTGTTTCATCATACTTGATTGTTGTAGAAGCTTCCTTGTCAATTACAGTCTTTCTTTCTACTGTAACAGCTTTACCTACCTCAGTTAATTCCTTGATGATAACCTTAATTAATTCACGTTCAGAGCTTAAAATCTTTTCATATAAATCAATATTCTCATGAAGTTCTTTATCTTCTTCCATCAAAATCGTAATATCCTGATTAGATAGCTTATACAATTGCATCATTACGATAGCTTCTGCTTGTTCTTCTGTGAAGCCAAACTTTTGAATTAAATTCTGCTTAGAATCTGCCTTATTTTTACTTGCACGGATAGTCTTGATAACCTCATCTAATACAGAAATCATCTTAACTAAGCCTTCTACAATATGAAGTCTCTTTCTTGCTTTAATCAAGTCAAAGTTGGTACGATTTGTTACAACCTCTTTATAATGATTGATGTAGGCTTCTAAAATAGGAAGAACACCCAAACGCATTGGTCTACGATCACATATGGAAACCATATTATAATTCACAGATACCTGTAAATCCGTATTTTTAAACAAATATGCCATAATTGCAGAAATGTTTGCATTCTTCTTTAAATCAATGGCAATTCTAAGTCCTTCACGACCTGACTCATCACGAACCTCAGCAACATCTGGAATCTTTCCATCCATACGAAGCTGTTCAATTTTTTCTACAGTCTTAGATTTGATTGTATCATATGGGATTTCTGTTATGACAACACGCTTCCCACCATTAGGCATATCTTCTAATATATATTTAGAACGAACAATAACTGCACCAGCACCCGTTAAAAAGGCCTCACGAATACCTTCTGTTCCAAGAATGATACCCCCTGTAGGAAAATCTGGTCCTGGCATAATTTCCAACAACTCATCTAAGGATAAGTTCGGATTTTGAAGCTTTGCAATAGTAGCGTTAATTACTTCATTAAAGTTATGTGTAGGTATGTAGGTCGCATAACCTGAGGAAATACCCATACAACCATTTACAAGTAAATTTGGAAATTTTGCTGGTAATACAGTAGGTTCAACCTCTTCTTCATCAAAGTTTGGAATGAAAGGTACTGTGTTTTTATCAATATCCCTTAATAAAAATTCTGCATTCTTGCTCATACGAGCTTCGGTATAACGCATTGCAGCTGGACCATCACCATCCATACTACCATTGTTACCATGCATATCAATTAAGGTAACACCCATTTTCCAATTTTGGCTCATACGTACTAATGCTTCATAAATAGAGGAGTCGCCATGAGGATGGTATTTACCCATAACCTCACCTGTAATACGAGCTGACTTTTTATATGGAGCATTTGCTGTGATTTTCAGCTCATTCATTGCGTATAAGATACGTCTTTGAACTGGCTTTAATCCATCACGAATATCAGGAATTGCACGTTCTTGGATGATATATTTAGAATATCTACCAAAACGGTCCCCAACAACTTCTTCTAGTCTAGATTCCTGGAAGGTTTCTGCTAGAAATATGTCTAATTTATCTTTTATATTCTTAGCCATAATACCCTCCTATACTTCCTCTAGTGTAAATTGGACATGGTTTTCCAACCAATCACGACGACGAGTAGCATCATTTCCCATCAATGTATCAATCTCAGATTCTGCCTCTGCTAAATCTTCTAGCTTTACTTGAATTAAGCTTCTAGTCTCTGGATTCATAGTTGTATCCCAAAGCTGTTCAGCATTCATTTCACCTAGACCTTTGTA
>CAMWSQ010000005.1 GCA_947177025.1 uncultured Mollicutes bacterium
GATATATATGTTCAAAGAACTTTAATTCGAGCCGATGAAAATAAAAATTCATTTGAGGAAATATCCTCTAACGAAGAAATTTTAAAAGAAAATGTTGTTACCTATATTTATGGAGAAGGTGGATGTGGAAAAACTGAATTTTTAAAGTATCTTATAAAAAATATAGATGATCGTATAGTTATAAAGTTAAAATGTTCAGAAGTTGCCACTGCTCTTTTTGACTGCAACACTAAAAAGAAATCTGAGATATTTTTTGAACAATTATATAAGGAATTCAAAAGTATATGTGGAGAACCCGTATATTGTTCAGAAAAGGATTTTAAAACAATCTTAGTAAATCATCAATTTATTTTAGTGTTTGATGGAATAGATGAAATAGTAACAGAAAAAGCAACTAATGTTTTTGTTGCGGGAATTAAAGAGTATTTTGAGCATTCTTATAGTCGCGGAGAAAAAACTCCTAAACTCATTTTCACAGGTCGACAGAAAACAGAAGCAAATAAACTAGATTTTTTTCTCAATGGAGAGCAATTAAAAATAGATTATTTGGAACTTCAGAAATTGACTGATGAAAAAATTAAACAGTTGATTGATAATATTTTTTTGAAATTATCTGACTTGAATAAAGGAGAACAGTTTTATCTTGCTATTTCAGAGATAGATAAAGAATTGAAATCAAATCCCTTTTTACTTACTCAACTTGTTTTGGTATATAGTAATGAAGATATCATCCCTCAAAATGAATTGGATCTTTTTGATAAAGTTATAGAACTATTGTTGAAAAATGATTACAAAAATAAGGATAAAGGATTATATGACGATTCTAGGTTCTCCGATATGACATCAGAACCTGAAACAATCAAGGTTTGGCTAGAAAAATTTGCTGTGCAACGATATATTTCTCTTTCTGAAGGTAAAAACTTGAAAGAAAAAGATATCTTTGAAATAGTATTAAAGAAATCTAAAGAGTTTCCTGAATCTAGTTTGAAAGCGCGCGCTAGTTATTTGGTTGATTATTTAGAAAAACGTTCAATTTTAATTGAAAACAACTTTTATCATGGATTGCTTTTACAATATTTTACTGCAGTAGGGTATTATAATATTATTTATAATGACGAATCAATCGAAAGAGAAAAATTACAAGAACTTTTTAAGCATTATAATGATTCTTCTTGGAAAGAAGTATTAGAAATGTTTTTTATTAAGGCTGATAGTAAACTTGATGAACATACACTAAAAGATTTAATGAATATTATATTAGAGAATAAATCTATTATCGATTATACTCTTTTGTTTGACTCTTGTCAAAAACTAATTAACCAAAGAAAATCTGTTGAACTTGTTTTAACAAAAGATATTTTAATCAAATCTACAACAGGTGTATTTCCACCATATGGACCATTATTTTATTATGTTCCACAATATGAATTATATAAAAGTTGTATATATGCGTTAAATGAAGAAGAATTAGAAGGTAATGCAAAAGCATTAGCTTTAGTAAGAGATGCTTGCTTTATTTATGGCTTATATAATAATATCAATGAAATAACAAATGAAATAAAAGGACAAGACTTGTTTAATGCTGCTAAAATAGACAAAAACTTCAAAGGTGTAAGAGAAGCATTATGTAAAATATTCTATTTAGGAGATACAGATTATACTGGAGGAGATGACATATATCCAAGATGCTTTAATGTCCTTGAAACTAAACTTTTAAGAGATAGAGGTTATGGAATCCTTGGAACAATGGAAAATCCTTTTGAAGATGAATTAGGATTATTTGAGCATGAACAATATAATGAAATAAATGGAGAATATGTAGGCTTTATTTCGTGTCCTAACGAGCCAAAAACAGAAACTAGATTGCGTAGAATTGGAGACGGTGCTAAAAAAATAACTTGCATTGCTTTTACATCAACTGAAATAAGGGAATTTGATATTTATAGATTTTATCGGAATTCTATTCGTCAAATTTATTTAAATGAATTATGTTATATTGGTAGTAGACATGAATTTAAAAAAAATTATCCATTAATTCGCGAGATTGTAGAATTTAAAAAGAGAAAATATTGCAATCCAAAGATAAAAATACTTGCAGGAGTAGAAAAAATAGAACTCTGTGAATTTTCCGATTGTGAAAATCTAGTTGAAGTAGATTTGACTCAGGCAACAGACTTAAAAAAAATAGAAGCTTTGGCATTTTCAGACTGCAGGAATTTACCAAAAATAAAAATCTCAAAGGGCGTAACAGAAATATCAGATAGTGCATTTAGTGGATGTGATAATCTAATTGAGTTGGATTTGACCAAGGCAGAAGATCTAACAGGAGTAGGAACTTTTTTGTTTTTTGGTTCAACAACAAATAGGCAAATATCTTTAACAAAAAATATGTATAATAAGTTTTTGCTATCTAGATTGGAGCATATCCATAATCAATTTTTGAAGATACACATTAAAGAGATTGATGACACAATAGTGAATATTACTCTAGAACAAAAGTCTAGAAATATACATGTCGAAAACTTCATTCGAGAAATGACAGGAGAGGAAATCAAACCTTTTGACGCTAAAATTGATAAAAAAAGAATGGCAAAAGAAGCTCAAGATATAGCAGGAGAGAAAGCCAAAGTAGATGCAGTCCAAATACTAGAAAGGGTAAAGAAAATAAAAGATAATGCATATTTTGGATATATAAACTTAGAAGAAGTAGATATGAGTGCGGCAACAGACTTAAAAGAAATAGGAACTTATGCTTTTGGATATTGCGAAAAGATACCAAAAATAAAAATCCCAAAAGAAGTAGAAAGAATAGGAGCAAACGCCTTTTCTTTCTGTAAAAACTTAGAAGAAGTAGATATGAGTGAAGCAAAAAAACTTATAATGATAGATAATGGTGCTTTTGGGTATTGCAAAAAACTGCCAAAAATAAAAATTTCACCAAACTTATTATGGATAGGAGATCATGCCTTTTCTTACTGTGAAAACTTAGAAAAAGTAGATATGAGTGAAGCAAAAAATCTTATGATTATAGACAATTGGTCTTTTTCTGGTTGCGAAAAGTTACCAAAAATAAAAATCCCAAAAGAAGTAGAAAGAATAGGAGCGAATGCCTTTTCTTCCTGTAAAAACTTAGAAGAAGTAGATATGAGTGAAGCAGAAAGTCTTATGATTATAGACAGTTGGGCGTTTGCGCATTGCCAAAAATTGGCAAAAATAAAAATTTCACCAAATTTAGAATGGATAGGAGAGTGTGCCTTTCTTTGGTGCAAAAGTTTAGTAGAAGTAGATTTGTCAGCTCCTAAAGATGTTTTTTTCATAAATGATAAAGCATTTTTTGGTTGTACTAATTTAAAGAAGATAAAGATTAGTAGAAACTTTGAAAATGATATAGAAAGAATATTTGGAAATATTGATACATCTATTATAGAATGGTGGATAGATTAAAAACAAATGGCTATTTTTCAATAGCCATTGTTTCTAATTGTATATCTAATTCTTCTAGATAATTGATATTGGAATTGTAATAAAATTTTTGAAGCTTTTGTGTTAGCTTTTTAGGTGATAAAACGATAGCTTCTTTACCAAAGCGCTTAAAGTAGTAAATGATTTGATAATGAGAGCATTTAAAATAATAGATATTTCCTTTGATTCGATCTGGAATAGGTCGATATAGATATATCTTTTGAAACATCTTTAGACCTTCAGGTGTGAATTTGACAATCACATCTTGTAGGTCTGTAGTAAATAAAGGATATTGCACCCCATACTTGATTTGATAATCAAATATGGTAATAGCTTTATCAGATAAGCTTTGTGGCATTTTATGAAGCTGAATGGATTTGATTTTAGATAATCGAATTGTTTTTAAGCTTCCATTTGTTTCTTCAGCTAGAATATAATTAAATAATTCTTCAGTAGAGGCTTTTATAGTATAAATGGAAGCCTCTTTTATTATTTCTTCATTCTTTAATACTATATAAACCTTTTGTTTAGATTCTATTGCTTCCAGGATTTTATCATAAACATCCTTTAATGCAATGATTTCTCTTTTGTATTGAGGAAAGCTTGCGTAGGAATCAAACAATCTTCTATAGTAAGAAGAAAGAGTTGTATCTATAAGTAGATTATCATTTATATAATCTATTGCATCCTCTGATAGCTTTGTTGGTTTAAAATGGAGGATTGTTTTATCTAAAGAAGAAGCTTTTGCTTCAGTTGAAGTCATATATTTTAAAATTTCATCAATCATCTTTGTAGGAGCATTTGTATATTTAGAAGAAATGGCAAGTAGATCATTTCTTTTTTTCTGTTCTAAACCACTAAATTCTTCATAGTAATTTTTAATGATTGTATTTAAAAATAGATTTCGATTTACTTCCCCATTGGGTTTAGTAAATAAAAAGGTTTCAGAGTCTTTAACTAGCTTTTTATATGTATTATTTGATATTGAAATCTTAATTTTTTCTTCCATTTTAAACACCTCTAATATGTATTGTACATAAAAAGGGGGCATTTTTCAACAAATTTTTGCAAAAATTGGTTAATATTTCCATAAATTTAGGGGGAAATATTTCAAAAATAAATACCATTTTTGCCCCACAAAAACAGGAGTATAATACTATTGCGGGGAAAAAGGGGTGAGGGAATTGATCATTAATCATAAAGAAATAAAAGTAATTGAAACAACAAATTATGATTTACAGAAATATGATACAATTCGTGTAAATTCATATGGAGAAATTGTAATAGAATATACTTGTTATTCTAGATGGTCTAATCCTGAACCTTTTATTAAAAAAAATATTCCTTTCATTCAAAAACAATTAGACACATTAAAGAAAACAATTCTTCCCACCTTCAAGAATGAATCGGTTGTATATCTTTTAGGAAGAAAGTATACGGTGTATAGAAGTAAGAGAATTCAAACAGTTCGAAAAACTAAAAATGGAATTGCATTTCCAAGAAGCTATACGATATCAAATATTAGACAGTATTTGAAGGATTGGTTAGAAGATGTGTTAGACATTATTTATTATCATTATATTAAAAAATATAATTTAGAGACTGTTTCTTTTCATATAATAGAAGCTCATTCCTATTGGGGAATATGTCATCGTTCTAGAAAATCACATTTTAAGGATTATATAAAGTTTAATACAGCGTTGATTTTTGTACCAATTCGATTGGTTGAATATGTTGTTGTTCATGAGCTTTGTCATTTGAAGCATATGAATCATGGTCAAAGCTTTTGGGATGAAGTAGAAGGGATTTTACCGGATGCTAAAAAGAAAAGAAAACTGCTACACTCGTATCATTTAGAATGGTTATTAGAACGATTGGGAGTAAAAAGGAGATGAGTAGTTTGAATGTATTAGAAATTTTATTAGATGAGAAAAATAATGATCCTATTGTCTTAGAGGATAAGGATGGGAAGAGCGTAGCTTTTGAACAAATTGCTGTAATACCTTATCAAGAAAAAATATATTGTATTTTAAAGCCTATTGATAGACTAGATGGTGTTGCAATGGATGAAGCACTTGTCTTTTCTGTAGAAGAAATTGAGGATTCCTATGAATTAATTTATGAACAGGATGAGATGATATCTCTTTCTGTGTTTGATGAATATTATCAGTTATTAGAAGAAAGGTTAGGTATGAAGTAAAATGAAAACAAAAGAAGAATTTTCTGCTCAGTATCCATTAAAGAGAAATACAGTGAATTTATTTGGGGTAATAGATGATGCGATGGCAGAGCTAGTAATTGCTCAGCTTCAGTATTTGGATGATAATGGAGCAGAGGAAATTACATTACAGATCAATTCGCCAGGAGGAAGTGTATCTGCAGGACTTGCCATCTATGATACACTAAACTATATTCGTGCACGTGTTATTACAGTTGGTATTGGTATGGCTGCAAGTATGGGAGCATTTCTCCTCTCTGCTGGTTCTAAGGGATATCGCAGAGCCACAAAGAATTGTGAAATATTAATACATCAGCCCCTAGGTGGTGCAAGTGGACAAGCCAGTGATATTATCATTGCTGCAAACCACATTGAAAAAACAAGAAGAAAGTTAAATGAAATATTATCTGAAAATACAGGAAGGTCTATAAAACAAATTCAAAGGGATACAGATCGAGATAATATTATGACTGCTGAGGAAGCATTACACTATGGAATTATTGATACTGTAATTCCAAGTAAAAATAAAGCGAAAGGAGAATAGCGTATGCTAGATATTTTAAAGGAATCCATTCTCTATGAATATTTTGTTTATAAATCTGTTTTAAACAAATTTGTAGAGGATGAACAAATCCTAGATTGTCTAATTAAAGTTTTCCAATTAGAGGAAAAGGATAAATCAGATTTACTAAAACTAATTCATAAAGACATAATTGAAGAAATCACATCAGAAGCAGACTATAAGCAATATAGAAGAATCAGTCAATATCAGAAAATGATGGAATCCTCTATGTTCTGCTCTGAGGAAGAGGAAACCATCATTTCTATTAAAGGAGAAGCACTTTCTACCACAACAAAGAAAAATCTATTTGCTAAGCCAGAAATGACAAGCTCCCTCATTCAAAGAAACCTAATGCATTATGCCAAGGTTGGTTGCCTAGTTGCGATGCGTATTCTTGGTGTTCTTCTCTGTGAAGGTATATTTGTAGAACAGAATAGAACAAAAGGAATTTCCTATTTAGAAAAGGCATCCTCTTGGGCAGATATAACTGCTACACTAGCTTTACTTAAGTACAAGAAGGATGCAAAAGAAACTCTTGCCTTTCTCAATTCCATTGCAAAGGATACACCATTTGAAGACTTTGCTATTGAGTTAAACTCTACTTATGGAATCAAAGAGATTTTCTATAAGGAAGAAATCTTTTTATTGAAGAAGGCAATGGCGGCCGAAAAGATGAAGCTCGATGAATTTAATCCGATGCATGCTAGATTAGTCTATGCACCTGCAATCTCTTTAAAGGATAAAGAAAAAATCATTTTCTCAGAAAATAAGGAGCATATCTCTGATGCTTGTGACTTACCAATCAAATTTCATTATGAAGATTTAAAAATGAAATCAGAAGATGAGATTCAGCTTCTTTTATCTAGAGAAAAAGAATTTCATACAATTTCTATGGGATTAAAAAATAGTGATCTTAGACAACTGAATAGCTATCATCCGATTTGTTTGGTATCTGATTCAAATTATGTATTGGAAATGGCTATGAGAGGAATTCAGCAAATCTTTGAAGAGAATATAGAATGCATTGAAATGAATGATTTACGAGAAGCAGATTTTGAACCAACAAAAAATCATGTATTTGTTCGAAATGTGAATGAAAGTAAAAATACAATTTATTTTCTGATCTTTAGAGGAGAACTTTCTGAAAGTGTGTTAGAAATGGGAAAGAACTTTTTGAAAACCGAAAAGCGCAAGAAGTTCCACATCAACCATCCTACAATCACTTTAGATTTAAGAGGTGTTTTACCTATCTGTATTTGTGATAAGGAAAATGCTAAGAAGCTAAAGCCATTTGTTGAAACGATTAAGCTTGCGAATATAACAGATGAAGAAAAGCCTAGTATTATTGAGGATATGTTCCTTATGAAGAGTGACTTATATAAGGTCAGTGAAAAGAGGATAGATTCCTCTGTAGTGGAAAAGCTTTGTACTTACAGCTTAGAAACTGCTGAAAAGATATTAGACCAAGCAATTCGTGATTTTAGAGTGGAATATGGTTCTGCTGAATTAACATTAGAGCGTATGCAGCCTTACTTCTTTGAAAAGAATCAAAACGGAAATAAGAATGCATACGGTTTTGGAGGGATTATTCATGAAAATAACTAATCAAATTTTACAAGGCTATGAAAATACTACTCTTATCCATCACAATACGATGGATAAGAGCTTCCCAAATTCATATTATTATGATGAATTAGGTGAACATGAAATCTCAGGCGTTTTAAAAGCAAGTCGTTATGTAAATGGAAGGTTATTACAAACCTATTCCAAACAAGAAAATCATGTAGGTGTTATTGCTGCTACACGTCTAGGAAAAACCTCTCAGTATGTAATTCCTACCATTCTTTCCTTTGCCAAACAAAAGGTCAAAAAAAGAATGGTGATTTCTGACCCTAAAGGAGAATTATACAAGCTAACCTCTGAAGCCTTAAGACAAGAAGGATATACAGTAAAGCTGATTAATTTTAGAGATTATCAGCATTCCGAATATTGGAATCCTCTAACACCAATTTTTAAAAAATATAAAAAAATCGATGAGATTGATAATGAAGTTGAAGTAGTTAATACAAAGGATGGACCACGAAATCGATTCAGAGGAAGAATATATGAAAGTCAGGAAGAGTTAGACTATGTCATAGAAATGTCTAAGGACTATGCCTTAAAGGATGTGGAAAATGATATTGATACTGTTGTTCTTGAGGCAATCTCTACAGAACGTACGGATGATCCCTATTGGGAGGATTCTGCAAGAGTACTATTAAAGGGATTGCTTTGGGCAATGCTTGAGGATAGTTCTCCAGATACAAAGAGTGAAAGAATTACAGAAGAAACCTTTTCCTATAATACTGCCTTAACTATTATGGATAATATGAGAGATGATAATGGTGCTAAATATAATGATGGTGGGTATTTCACTTCCAGACCAAAAGATTCTAAATCATTGACTACAGTAAAAAACTGTATTATCGAAAATGGACATGTAACTAGAAAATGTATTGTCAGTACGTTTAATACAAAAATGAGTATTTATAAGGATAGTACAATTCGTTTGATTACAAGCTGTAATAGCTTTGATATACAGGAAGTAGTAGATGAAGAACATCCTGTAGCTTATTTTATAGCCTATCGTGATGAGATTAAAGGACACTATCAAATCATTAGTTCTCTTGTCCAAAATATTTATATGAATTTGATAGAATATGCAAACAAGAAGGATAATGGCAAACTAGACGTCCCATTCTATTTCATATTAGATGAGTTTGGAAACTTCCCTAAAATTCCTAATTTTGAAACTGTTGTTTCAGCCTGTGCAGGAAGAAATATTTGGTTCATTTTAATTCTACAATCCTATGCACAGTTGGACCATGTTTATAAAAGAGATGTATCCGAAATCATTCGAGACAATTTAAACTTGCATGTTTTTATTGGTAGTAATAATCCAGAGACTTTAAAGAAGTTTAGTGAGGAATGCGGAGAGTTTACAAGAATATCTCCAATGAGCGCCTTAAATGGTTCTAAGGAGGATATTGAAGCCTATGAATTAGAAACAATACCTCTAATGCCAAAAAGCAGACTTGCCAGCCTAAATGTAGGAGAATGTATTGTAACAGAAGCGAATAGTGGATATGTTTTATTGTCAAAATTGGAAAGATATTATTTATGTAAGGAATTCCAGAATCTAAAACTTTCTGATGACCATGCATATGCAGCAAAGATTAATCCCTTAGAAAGGAAATATGTGTATAAGTTCAAAACGGATGATGAGGATGATGATACGGATCCATTTGATTTTTAGGAGGTAGAAATATGGAAGAAAAAGATATATTGATTTATATGAAGGCTCATCATCGGGCAAGTATTCCAGACATCCAGCTCCAATTCAATCTTTCTTATCATGAGACAAGAGAAGCATTTAAAAAATTAGAAAGTGAATCTAAAATTCAAAAGGAAGATGCTTTATATTATATCTTAAAGCTGATAAAAGATATTCCTCATAATAGAATATGGGTGTTGAAGGATTGTATTGAGCAGGGAAGTATTTCACCTCAAGAGATTCATGAAAAATATAATATAGCCTTTTATGAGGCGCAGCATATCCTTGTTTGGCTAGAAAAGCATTGTTATATTTCTAAGAAAAATCCAAGAACTCCATTAATTGATATGGAATATTTCAATATCTTTTTTGGAGAATATCCTAAATATGAGGATTCTACTGAAGCCTTAGAAGCAAAGAGAAACACTGTTTCTGATCGCCGAAATCGATTGAGAGAATTTATGATTAAGCTGAACGATGAAAGTGAATCTAAGAAAGAAGACTATTTCCAACAGGTTCAGCAAGAAAGCGATGATATTTTTAAAGTAAATCCAACAATTCAATTTCATGAATTTTGTAATATAATGCTTCAGTTATTTACAAAGTATAAGGAAAGGAATTCTCTATTAGCTCAGGCTTATATAGACTTTATCAAAAATGTACACATCCAAAATGAAATAGAATTTGAGAACTATAAAAAGACTAGGATATCAAAATAGTATAGATTACAATTTCACTAAAAAAATCAGTTGTCCTCAATTTGTGGACAACTGATTTTTGTTTTAGAACCAGCTAGGCTTAGTGAATGTTTTTTAAAGTATTTCATTTTGCTTAGAATATTTGAATCTTAATATTTCTATAGATAATGTTTCATCATTAATTCTATAAACTAGAATATAGTTTTTAATAGTTGTATGTCTGATTGTTGTATCCATTATAAAGTAATAGGTGCAATCAGGATAGGAGAAAGGAAATACACAAATGTTTTGTATTGTTTTTTCAATACAAGAAAGTAGTTCCATTGCAGCCTTTTTATTCATTAGCTGGAATGATATATAATTTAATGCATTCTCAATATCAGCTAATGCTAAATCAGTAAATTGATAGGAGTATTTATTCGCCATACTTTACTTTTAATTCTGCAAGAGTAAGTTTACCATCGTGCAGTCTCCCTTTTTTTGCACTATCTAATCCTGCTAGAATACTTTCATACATATCCAATCTGGCAAGCTTTTCTTCATAGACCTTCATACTCATAACTACCATATCCCCATAGCCATTCTTAGTTACAAAAATAGGCTCATTAGAAGTTGAACATAATTCAGATATTTTATTGGTGTCTCTTAAATCTTTAATAGGAATAATTTGTGGCATAATATCCCGCCTTTCTGACATTATTATAGCATAATTATGTAATGTTATGCAATGACTTAATTTAATTGTTTTAATCTATTTTTCATGTGCTTACCAATCTTTTTGGTAAGCATATTTTTTTAATAAGTTTGAATTAATGATATTAAATAATTTATTATGTTTATCTAAAATTTGTTTTGATTTTAGAAATTGAAGAGCTTCAGACAAAGCATTACTTGATATATTTAAATATAAGGCAAGGTCTTTTATGGATAATGTTATATAAAAGCTATCTGTTTTATTATTTAAATATTCAAAATAAAAATATCTAGAAACCTTAGTAATGGGATCATTCAATAGAAGAAGCTCTGTTTGATTTTTCTTTTCTTGATGCATTTTGGATAGAATAGGAAAATATGCCATTGTAATAGCTTGTTTGTCTATCCATTCTCCTGCAACCATATCTAAAGCATAGTATTCATCTAGTGTGTAGGGATTATAGAAGATTTGGTCAAGAAAAAGATAATCTCCTTTTTGATAGATTTCTGTTTTTCTTTTGTTGGTAATGTGACCTTTTGTTATTTTAAATATTTGATTAATATATGCATTTTCAATTATGATGATTTCGTTTCTTAAATATGTTTTCATATAAAAAAAACTAAGCTGTGTAGATTACAGCTTAGCATCCTCGTTTTCTTCAATTTTTTCTCTAGCAATTGCTAGCATAAGTTTAATACGGTTTTCTTGATTTACTTTAGTAGCAGAAGGGTCATAATCAATGGCTACTATATTTGCGTCTGGATGAAGAGATTTGATTTTCTTCATAACTCCTTTACCACAAATATGATTTGGTAGACAACCAAAAGGCTGTGTACAAATGATGTTATCATAGCCAATTTCAACAAGCTCCATCATTTCAGCAGTTAAAAGCCAGCCTTCACCCATTTTCGTTCCGTGGGAGAGAATTCCTTCGGATAGATCCTTGGTATGAGAGAAGTATTTCATTGGTGTGAATTTGGTATGCTTCATACTATGAATCATTAGTTTTTCTCTACGTCTTAAATACCAAATGATGAATTTAGAGCCTAGCTTTTTGATTTTTCCATGCCCGTAGAATTCACTATCATAAATGGAATTATATAAGCAGTATAGAATAAAGCCATAAAGACCTGGAACCATAACCTCGGCATGCTCACTGACTAAGAAATCCTCTAGATGATTATTTCCTAGGGCAGCATATTTTACATAGATTTCACCAACTACACCAACCTTTGGTATAGCATGAGATAAATCTAAGGATAATGCGTTAAAGCTTTTAGCAATGTCATTTAAATTCTTTCTTAAGGCTCTATAGGATACACCCTTTTTCTTGCCAAATTGTTCTCCAATTTTTTCTACCCAATCTAATGCAAGTTTTTTAGCAGAACCAGCTTCAGTTTCATAAGAACGTGTTTTATTGAATAGATACATAATTTCATCGCCATAGGTCATAGCGGCAGCAATCTTTTTGATCAAGGAATAGGTCAACTTTAATCCACTATCCTTTTCTAAGTTAGAAGCATTTAAGGATACAACAGGGATAAATCCATAGCCTGCCTTATCTAATGCCTTTCTAAGTAAGTGAATATAGTTAGAAGCTCTACAGCCGCCTCCTGTTTGAGTAATTAGAAGAACAAGCTTATCATGATCTGTACGATGATTTAAATTATCGATGAACTGTCCGATAACAAGTAATGCAGGATAGCATGTATCATTATGTACATATTTTAAACCCTCTGTTACAACATCTGGTCCTTCATTCCGCATGATTTCTACATTGTAACCTGAAACAAGCAATGCCTTTTCAAATAATGCCATATGAAAGGGCAACATCGAAGGGATAAGGATAGTATGGGTTTTGCGCATAGAGGCAACAAATTTTGGATATTCTTTTACTTCGGATTCCATTACTTTCCCTCCTTTTGTTTTAATGCTGCAAATAAGCTTCTTAAACGAATTTTTACTGCGCCTAAATTTGTGATTTCATCGATTTTGATTTGCGTATAAATTTTACCATGATTTTCTAATATGGTTTTACATTCATCAGTAGTTACTGCATCTAGTCCACAACCAAAGCTAACTAACTGAACTAGATTCATATCAGGTTGGGTTGTACAGTATTTGGCTGCTGCATATAATCTAGCATGATAGGTCCATTGATTTAATACTCCAACCTTGAATTTTGGAACCAAATGAGAAATGGATTCCTCTGTAACAACAGCAACCTCAAAGCCATTAATGAGCTTATCGATTCCATGGTTAACTTGTGGATCAACATGGTATGGTCTTCCTGCAAGAACAATAATTTGCTGATTGTTAGCTCTCGCATTTTGAATAATTCGATCTGCTTGATTTCTTAAATCAGCTAGATAGTCCTCATATGCTTGATATGCAAGAGTAGAAGCCTTTTTAATTTCTTTTTTAGAAATTTTGAATTCCTTTAAATGCTCTTTCATTTTTTCTTCAAAGACATCCTTGTCGTGGATACCAATAAACGGATGAATGAAACGTATATTTTGTACATCCTTTACATTATTTTCAATTGTTTGTGGATAGTAGGCAACTATTGGACAATTAAAATGATTGTCTCCCTTTTTCTCATCAATATTATAGCTCATGCATGGATAGAAGATAGTATCAAACTCATCTATCTGTAATCGGGCAATATGCCCATGAACTAGCTTTGCAGGATAACATACAGTATCGGATGGAATTGTGTGTTGTCCTAAAGTATATAGCTTTTCATTGGAAAAACCGCTATTGTGTACTTCAAATCCTAGGTTTGTAAAGAAGGTATACCAGAATGGCCATAGTTCATACATATTTAAAATTAGAGGTATCCCAAGCTTGCCTCGTTTTCCTTTGATAGGAGGATAGCTCATTAATTTTTGGCGAATATATTCATAAAGATTTGAATCTCCATTTGTTATCTTTTTAGCCAAAGGCTTTTCACAACGATTTCCACTGATAAATTTATTTGTATTACTTCCAAACGTATTTACGGAAAGAAGACAGCGATTATTACAGCCTTGGCAATTGAAGTTTTGAACCTTATGCTCAAAGCCCTTTAATTCCTCTTTCGTGATTGTAGAAGAATGTTCTAGGTGTAAGGATTTTGCATAAAGGGCAGCCCCATAAGCGCCCATTAAACCTGAAATATTTGGACAAACTACATTTAAATTTAATTCTTTCTCAAAAGCTCTTAATACGGCTTCGTTGTGGAAGGTTCCACCTTGAACAACAATATGCTTTCCTAATTGAGCACTTGTTGTTGCACGAATTACTTTATATAATGCATTTTTAACAACAGAAATGGATAGTCCTGCAGAAATGTTTTCTATAGTAGCTCCATCCTTTTGTGCTTGTTTTACAGAAGAGTTCATAAACACTGTA
This sequence comes from uncultured Mollicutes bacterium, assembly GCA_947177025.1. Taxonomy (GTDB): domain Bacteria; phylum Bacillota_I; class Bacilli_A; order Acholeplasmatales; family Anaeroplasmataceae; genus Pelethenecus. The sequence continues at coordinate 14,341 of CAMWSQ010000005.1, forward strand.
CATCTTGAACCTAAATCCACAGGCTTATCTGCCATAAGGCCTAGCTTTGCAAAGTCTTCAATTTTATAGCCTAACGCATTGGCGAATGTTTGCAGGAAGGAACCACAGCCAGAAGAACAAGCTTCATTTAAGAAGATATTTGCGATAGCATTGTTTTCGATTTTAAAGCACTTAATATCTTGTCCACCAATATCGATAATGAAATCTACATCTGGTTTAAATTTAGCTGCAGCACGATAGTGTGCCATTGTTTCTACTAATCCAGCATCCAAATTAAATGCATTCTTGGCAAGGTCTTCTCCATAGCCAGTAGAAGCACTTCCAGCAATATTTAAATTTGGATATTTGGCATAAAGATCAGTGAAGATATTTTGGATGACTTCAACAGGATTTCCTTTGTTAGGCTGGTATTTTTCAAAACGAATTTGTTCATCCTCATCAATCAAAACAAATTTCAAAGTGGTAGAACCACTATCTATACCTAAATATAGTTTCCCAGTATATCCTTCTAATGGTAAACTATCAATATGTGCTTTTGCATGACGATCTCTAAATTCCTTTAATTCAGCTTCATTTGCAAATAGAGGCTGATTATAAGCATAAGTTGCTAAATTAACATAAGATTGTAAATTGGTAAGCTTTTCCGAAATTGAAATTTTTTCTTTGGCACATAAAGCAGCACCTATAGCTACATAGTACAAAGAGTTTTCAGGGCAAATGCCTTGAACGTTTAATGCATTATCAAAGCTTGCCTTTAATTCAGATAAGAAGGTTAAAGGTCCGCCTAAATACGCAACATTTCCTTTGATTTCTCTTCCTTGAGCCAAACCACCGATGGTTTGATTAACTACTGCATTAAAGATAGAAGCAGCAATATCAGATTTGGAAGCACCTTGATTTAATAAAGGCTGAATATCAGATTTTGCGAAAACTCCACAACGGGAAGCAATGGCATATAGCTTTTGGTGATTTAAAGCAAGTCCATTGATTTCTGTAATATCTACATTGAGAAGAGTAGCCATTTGATCAATAAATGCACCAGTACCTCCAGCACAGGAGCCATTCATACGAACTTCCATACCATCTGTAAGGAAAAGAATTTTTGCATCCTCTCCACCAAGCTCAATAATACAGTCTGTTCCAGGGATTAAAGTGTTTGCTGCAATACGTGTAGCATATACCTCTTGAACAAAAGGTATTTTCACACCTTCAGCTAATCCCATACCTGCAGAACCAGATATGGCTAAGTAGCATTCATCTTCAATCCATTTAGAATCAATGAGTTCTTGAAGCTTTGCAATTATATTGTCTTTTATATGTGAATAATGACGTTTATAGTCAGAATATACGATTTGATTGGTTTCATCTAATACGACGCATTTTATTGTTGTTGATCCAACATCTAGTCCAATTCTTTTCATACGTACCTCCGCTTTTTTTAATGCTCTAAGGTTAATTATATTATAAATAATATACCAAGTCAATTCGACAAATCAATATTTGAAAAAATAACGAAAGGAAAAAACAAAGAGAATAAGGAACATTAGAAAAGAAAACTATATCTTTAACTGCTAAATGCCATAGTTTTGTAAAAAAATGAGTTTTTTCTTAAAATACGCTTTCATAATGCTGATTTTTCTTGATACGAGAGGGAATTTAAGATATAATATTTAAGAAGTGTAAATAATTTTTACTATGTAAAGGATTTGAGTATTATGAAACGTTTAATTGCACTATGTTCATCTTTATGTTTAGGACTTGTGATATTATTAACCAGCTGTGGGAGTAAAAATAGCTTGCCTAATATATCTGGATCTCTTAAGGTTGAAACTTTTAAAACGGTAATTGCTGTTACTGCAGATTTTGTTGATAGTGAGAATCATGATTTGTACAACACAAATGTGAAATCTTATGTTTCAATCCACAGTACAGGAGAAGAGGTAAAGGAATTATCTAGAAAAGATGTTGCTATCACTACCCCTTCAACTCCTGAAACAAATTTAACTAGTTCAAAATTAGAATTTAATAATTTAACTGCTGATACAAAGTATTCTTTAAAGTTAGTCATTTCAGCAAATGGTTCTCAAAGAACTCTTGCAACAAAGGAAGTTACTACTTTAAATAATGGAGAATCAGAGGATGATCCAATTTTGATTGATAATTTAGATAAGCTATTAGGAATGAATAAGACAAAGGATGCTTACTATAAGCTTACAGCAGATATTGATTGTGGTGGCACTCTTTCCTCTATTTTCAATTCAAGTAATATTTTCACAGGACATCTTGATGGAGATAATCATAAGATTTATAACTTTAAAATTGATAGCAATCAGTATGCTGGTTTATTTGGATATATGACTGGTGCTACTGTGAAAAATTTGATTTTAGATGAAGTTAGTTATGATGCAACTCGTTCTAATACATATTTAGGTGCGTTGGTTGGATATGCAAAGAATTGTGTTATTGAGAATGTTAAAATTCACAATTTAAAGCTTTCCCATTCAGGACAAACTACAACCTTTGGTTATGTTGGTGGATTTGTTGGAGTTGCTGAAAATTCAGAGATTTCAAATTGTACGATAGAGAATTTAGAAATTATCAATCCATACGCAAGATTAAAAATGTATGTTGGTGGATTTGTTGGAGAAAACAAGAATTCCAAGATAACAAATTGTAATGTTACAGGGTCTATCACATCTACAATTTCATATACTTCCAATAGCGATGGTTGTCTATATGTTGGTGGTTTCGTTGGTGTGAATGATTCCAATGCGGGTATTCATTCCTGCTATGCTAAAGTAGACATTACAGTAAAAGAACCAGAATCTACAGTTACAGCAGAGGGTAAAAAAACATTCCATCTTTATGTTGGTGGATTTAATGGTGGAAATAGAAAGGATGCGTCTAGATTAGAAAATTGTGCTAGCGTAGGAGACATCAATGTTTCAGCTGTTTATGCAGCTTATGCTTACGTTGGTGGTTTTGCTGGAATTATAGATAATCTAAATGTAGCAATTTATAAATATTGTGTTTATATTCCAAAGGACAAAGGCGTGAGTGCAAAATTTGCACCTACTCCAACTAGTGAAGAGGGCTCAACTTCTGAAGAAGAAAAGAAAGTAACGCAAGAAGCTTATATTTCTCTTGCTATTGGTAAAATTGGTACTAAGTCTTCAAATCAAATTCATACAATTGTGTATAGAGATGCTTTGACAATTGAAAATGAGCATGATAAATTGGTTAAGACTCCATACACTGTGAGTCAAGATTTAACAGGATTTGCTGACGTAATTCGTGGTTTAATTTCTGAAGCATAATTGGAGCATGTGCTCCTTTTTATGCTAGTTATAGGAGATGAAAAAATGGGACTAAAGATATATAATTCTCTTTCTAATCAAATGGAAGAATTTATACCTGTTCAACCTGGAAAAGTAAATATGTATGTCTGTGGTCCTACAGTATATAATCACAGTCATATTGGAAATTTCCGTCCTGTCGTATTTTTTGATATGATGTATAAATATCTAAAGTATTTAGGATATGAAGTGAAATATGCTTCCAATATTACAGATGTGGATGATAAGATTATCAATCAAGCTCTTTCTGAAAATAAAACGGAAAAAGAAATTGCCACATATTATGAAAAATGCTATTTTGAAGCCGCAGAAAAGCTTGGAAGTAGTAAACCAGATTTTATTCCTCATGCTACAGATTATATTGATGAAATGATTTCCTTCATTCATCAGTTAATTGAAGAAGGTTATGCATATGAAGTAGATGGAGATGTTTTCTTCCGTGTGAAGAAGATTCAAAATTATGGATGCTTATCCAATCAAGTCAGTGATGATTTAGAAATGGGGGCTAGAATCTCTGTGAATGAAAAGAAGGAAAATCCACTTGATTTCTCTTTATGGAAAAAAACAGAGGTTGGTATTAAATGGGACTCTCCTTTTGGAGCAGGTCGTCCAGGATGGCATACAGAATGTGTTGTAATGAACCATAAACTATTTGGTGGACAAATTGATATTCATGGTGGAGGAATGGATTTAAAGTTTCCACATCACGAAAATGAAATTGCTCAGAATGAAGCAATGTATCATAATTCTCTTTCAAAATATTGGATGCATGTAGGGAGAGTTGATTTTGAAGGGCAAAAAATGTCAAAATCCTTACATAATGTAATTTATATTAAAGATTTAGAGAATAATAAAGCTGTAATGGTGGTAAGAATGATGCTTGTCTTTACACCTTACCGCAATAATTTCTCATATTCTCAGGAGGTCTTTGAACAATATGAAAAGATCTTTGAAAAATGGCAACGCGCTTACAAGCAAGGATTGTATGAACTACAGGTTGCAAAAAAACTAGAAAATGAAGTATTGGATTCAGATATTTTGAAACAATTTGAAGAGTATATGAATCAAGATTTTAATGTTCAAAATGTTATGACATTGATTGAACAAATGATTAAAGATTTGAATGTTTCTATAAGGATGAAAAATATAGAAGCTACTACTAAAATATGGCATACTCTAAATAAAATATTATCTATCTTAGGGATTAACCTATTTGTTCAGCCTATGAAGGATAATGAACTAGAGGTGTATATCAATTGGAGCATCGCAAGACAAAATAAGGATTTTGAAGCAGCAGATACCTATCGGCAACAGCTTGCAGATTGGGGAATCCTATAATGGATGCAAATCTATACAATGGATTATGTCTTGCTTACATTGGGGATGCAATTTATGAGTTATATGTAAGAAAGCATATATTAGCATCAGGCATTACCAAGGTAAATGAGTTGCACAAGAAAGTGATTTGTTATACGAATGCTTTAGCACAAGCAAATGCAATTCATTATTATTTAGAAAATGAACTCTTAAGTGAAGAGGAACTTTCCATCTTTAAGCGAGGAAGAAATTCTCATGTTCACACCAAAAGAAAGAATGTGGATTTATCTAACTACTTAGATGCAACAGGTTTTGAATCACTGATGGGGTATTTATATTTGAATGGAGAAATAAAACGATTAGAGGAACTGATTGATATTTCTTTAAAATTGATTTAGGAGGTAATAACCTATGGCAACTTTTGATGATAAAAGCATATTCAGCAGAAGAAAAAATGAAGAAGAGCCAAAAGAAAAAACTGAGGTTATAGAAGAAACTGTAGAAGAGCAAGATACAGAAATGTCTGAGGAAATGGTTTCTGAAGAAGAAAATCTTGCATTATCTATAGAAGAAGATGCTTCAGGTGAAGATAAGGTTATCGGTGAAGAGCTTATTGAAAGTGAAACTGTTCGTAAGCAAAGAGAAAAGAAAGAGAAAAAAGAAAAGAAGCTTGCAGATAAACAATATGCTTTGATGGTAAAGAATCATCGTAAAGCAATGAAAAAGAATCCAGAAAATATTAAGAGATATGAAACGGATGTTGAAAAAGGTCTATCTGCTGAAATTGTTGAAAAGCGTGTCTTAGATAATTTAGTAAATGTAACTAAAAAAGGTTCAACAAAATCTAGAAAAAGAATTGTATTCTCTAATATCTTTACGTTCTTTAACATTTTAACACTTTCTATTGCTATTTGGTTAATGACGGTTCAAGCTTGGACAGATTTAGTCTTCTTAGCTATTGTAACAGCAAATACAGTTATTGGAATTTATCAAGAGATTAAAGCTAAAAATACGATTGATAAATTATCCTTACTTTCTGCTCCTAGTGCAGTAGTTATTCGAGGTGGAATCAAGCAAGAAATTGGAGTAGGAAACGTCGTTTTAGATGATTTGTTGGTTTTAGAATCTGGAAATCAGATTTGTGCTGATAGTGTTGTTGTAAGTGGAAGTATAGAAGTTAATGAGGCACTATTAACAGGTGAAAGTGATACGATTATCAAAAAGCCAGGAGATTTATTATTCTCTGGATCATTTGTGGTATCAGGAAACTGTCGTGCAAGAGTAGATAAAGTCGGAAAAGATAATTATATTGAAAAATTATCCGCTCAAGCTAAATTATATCGTAAACCAAATTCAGATTTGTTAAAATCATTGAAGTGGATTATTTGGGGTATGACTCCAATGATTATTGTATCTGGAATTACATTATTCCTATTACAATGGTTTAACCCTAATATACCTTATATTACAGCTGTAAGAAAAACAGCAGGTGCTATGATTGGTATGATTCCATCAGGGTTGTGGTTGTTGACATCTATTGCATTATTTGTTGGTGTCATTAAGCTATCTCAAAAGAATGTATTGGTTCAAGAACTATATTGTATTGAGATGCTTGCCCGTATCAATGTGCTTTGTTTGGATAAAACAGGAACAATTACAGATGGTACAATGAATGTAAAGAATGTTATTGATTACAATAGCTTCTTTGGATTGACAACAAGTAATATTGTTTCTGCTATGTTAAATGCTTTGAATGAAAGCAATTTAACAGCTGTAGCCTTACAAAAGGAATTCGGATTAAATAAAAGATTAAAATTTACAGATACTATTCCTTTTAGTTCTCAAAGAAAATTTAATGCAGTTACCTTTGATAAAATGGGAACCTTTGCTTTAGGTGCTCCTGATATTGTATTAAAGGATCGATTTGACCAAGTGAAAAAAGAAGTTCAAAGAAATGCAGGAATGGGATATCGTGTCTTGAGCTTAGTTCACTTTAATGGCTCAATTGAAAATCAAAAATTACCAAATACAGGTGCTGAAATTGTTTCTTTAATTGTCATTGAGGATAATATTCGTCCAGATGCAATTAAAACAATTAACTATTTTAAAGAAAGTGGAGTATCTGTACGTGTTATTTCCGGTGATGATCCTCTTACAGTTTCAAAAATTTCAGAACGTGCTGGAATTGAAAATGCTAGTGAATATATTTCTTTAGATGGATTATCTGATGCAGAGGTTGAACGTGCTGCATTAAAGTATACAGTATTTGGACGTGTTTCACCTTCTCAAAAGAAGTTATTAGTTACTACACTTAAAAATGATGGTAAAAAGGTAGCGATGACAGGTGATGGTGTTAACGATATTTTAGCTTTAAGAGAAGCAGATTGTTCCATCGCAATTGCTTCTGGTAGTGAAGCTGCTCGTAATGTAAGTCACTTAGTATTATTGGATTCTAACTTTGACTCTATGCCAAAGGTTGTTTCTGAGGGTAGAAGAGTAATTAACAATGTTACGAATGTTGCTTCATTATTCTTAACAAAAACAATCTTCTCCTTATTGCTAGCTATTCAGGCGATGATTAATGGTGGTGCTTACCCTATTTCTACAAACCAATTAATTATGATTGATTTATTTGCAATTGGTATTCCATCCTTCTTCTTAGCATTAGAGTCAAATAATAAAGAGGTTGATGGAAACTTCCTGGGAAATATCCTCAAAGGAGCCCTGCCGGGAGCATTGACGATTATGATTATTTCTCTGCTAATCTTTGGATTGTCTGGCAGCTTAGAATTAGATACTATCTCTATTCAAACAATTATTTGTATTGCAGCAACGCATACCTGCTTAATGGTTTTATTTAAGGTATGTAAGCCATTCAATACTTTGCGTCGAACACTATGTGGATGCTGTTATGGTGCTTTCTTGATTATTACCTTCTTGCTTCCACAATTCCTAGAATTTAGACCAGTGGTAAATTTCTCTCAATATTATAGTTCTTCTATAAAAGATGAGGTTATGACTTTTGTTCCAGAAATACGTATCAGTTCGGATTATGATTATGTATTTAATGGCAAAGTTTTATGGGATATTAAGAAAAATCCGGGTGAAACGAACATCAGTATTGCTTGTGTATATTCTGAGACGGATGAAAAATACTATTATACATTTAATGGTACAGAGGTAAAGGAAGAGGTGGTTATTCCAGAGCTTTCTTTCTCTTCTTCAGGAAAGGCCGTTTTAGGTGGATGTCAGGTATTCTATTATAAAAAGACTGGTCAAGCAGGAGATTCTTTAGACAAGGTATATATTCAATATGAAGAGGGCTTTGAGAAAAAGTTTAGATTAGATGATCATGCCCGTCTTGTTTACATAGAAGATAGTCTAGAATATCCTGTTTATAGAACGCTTACTGAAACAGACGTTTACTATGGCTTTTATAACAAATATGGTGGAAATCGTACACAAGAGGTTCAGGTTTGTATTATGCCTACGATTAGGATTCGAAATGACCAATTGACTGTTATTCCAAGAAAATCTAATATTAATACAGCTGAAGAGGGAACAAAAACCTATAGAACAAATCTTTCTTCACGTGATAATATTGATTTATTAATTGATACAACTACTTTAGAATTATTAGTAAATGGCAAAAAATTAGCGCCTACCTTAGAGGATGGAACAGTTTCTACAAATACATATAAGGTTGAAATGCCTACTCTATCCTTTGATAGTAATGGTTATGTTATTGTAAATGGTATAGAAACCAATGTTTCTATGTCTGATTTTGGATATCCAAGTGCAGATTCACTTCTTGATGAATCTGATTTGAATGTTCGGATTATTCCATATGAGGCTTCTTATTACTTGTCTACAAGCCCATCTTCTTTAAACTTAAATGGTAAAAATACGAATGTTCGTTTATCTAATTCTAGTATTTGTCCAGATGTTACAACTACGGAGAGTGGATATTACGTATTAGATGGCTATTATACAGATTTTAAACAAGTATCCAATACGCCAACGCCAAAAGTAGATAGTGATTATAATTTAGTTTTAGGCGGAGTTGTTACAGATTATCGTATTTCTCCAAATACAATCTCAACAACAACGGGTGGTTTAGTAAAGGAATTGACAGTTTATGCGAAGATATTCTTGTTGATGTTGTGTTTACTTTCTATTCCATTGATGAGATTGTTACAAGCAATTGTTCCATGGATTAAACACCAAGTTGCATTTATTCAAAAGCTATTATCTAAATTCTAATGAATAATCTTGTCGAAACTTGTACATATTATTATTGGTGATATGATGCAAGACGACTTTGACAATTTTAAAAAAGAAGTTAAGCCAAGTTATTTTCTTCAACGTTGTGTTAAGGTAGAAGAATTCTATGATTATGAATTTGGTACAGAGTTCTATGTTCTAGCACCTGTTGATGTAAATGACTTATATAATCAAAATTAAAGGAATATCCTCTATGCATTATTTTGCATAGAGGTATTTTATTTTGTCTGTTTTTTTGGTATAATACATCCATAAAGTGTAATGGTGATTGTATGATAAAAATATTTGGAAAGAATTGCATACGAGAGGCAATTCGGGCAAATCATGGTTTGAAAAAGGTCTTTTTAACAGAAGAGGCTGCTAAAAAGGATTCCCCCTTTTTAGAATTGCTAAAAGATAAAAAAATACCTTATTCAATAGAATCTAAAAAAGGAATGGATTCTTTATTTGGCAATGGGCATCAAGGCTATGGTGCATATCATGAGGATTATAAAATTTATGATGAATCTATTTTAGAGAGCATTACAGCGTCTCCAAAAAGAATTTTAATTTTAGATGGTATAATGGATCCACATAATTTAGGAGCAATTCTAAGGAGTGTGGATGCTTTTGGATATGATGCAGTAATCTTACCGAAAAATAGAAGCTGTTCTATTACAGAAACCGTGGCTCATATATCTACGGGTGCGATTGAACATGTAAAAATTGCATATGTGAATAGTTTATCTGTTTTTATTGAACGATTAAAAAAGGCAGGGTATTGGATTTGTGGAACAGATGCAAAAGGAACGACAGCTGTTTCAGATGTAGATGCAAGTTTAGATTTGGCTGTAATTATTGGCTCTGAAGGATTTGGAATGAGTAGAACTCTTTTAAAACAGGTAGATTATCTACTATCTATTCCTATGGTTGGGCATGTAAATAGCTTAAATGCTTCAGTGAGCGCAGGAATTGTTTTATTTGCTTTAAGAAAATAAAAATGGAGAATGTATATACCAGCAAATGATAACGAATTACTTTATCTTATAAGAGATGGAAATGGTGTGGCATATCGTATATTATTTAATAAATATGAGTATTTAATTGCGAAGCTTTATAAAGAGAATAATAAAATTAAGCATTTTGTTTATTTAGATTATAAGCAAGAATGTTTAATGTGCTTAGAGAATGCAATTCAAAGCTTTCAAGAAAATCATAATTCAACCTTTTATTCTTACTTTTTGTTATTGGTAAGAAGAAGGACTTCAAATCTTTTAAGAACTACACATTTACAGTTTAAGGAGCATGAGCTTGCTTACAACGAAAGCTATGAGCAGAGTAGAAGGTATACACCTTATTTGATTTCAACTATTTTGAAACAATTAAATTTAGTAGAAGAATATGAATATGATTTGTTTTATGAATGTTTATTGAATCAAAAAACAATTATGTATGTTGCTCAAAAACATCATATGGATTATCAACATATTTATATAAAATATAAAAAAATGAAAGAGAGAGTTCAAAAGCTCTTGACTAATGCTTCGGTTTGATGTACAATACTATCAAGCCTTAAAAGGTTTTTTTATTTTGATGTTTGGAGGAATAAGCGTTGCGTACAAAGGTCATACTCGTTTGTGAGGAATGTTTAGGTAGAAACTATACGACAACCAAAAATCCTCAAAAAACAACAGAAAGAATAGAAGTCAAAAAGTATTGTAAAACATGTAACAAATATACAATTCATAAAGAGACAAAATAAGGAGAAAGAAACATGGCAGTTAAAGAAAAATCTCAAGAGAAGACATCTCGTATTTGGCAGTATCTTAAAGAAACACATAAATGGGAAAATTACGTATTTTTAATTTTTTCCGTATTGGTATTAGTTTTAGGATGCTTAATTTTAACAGGAGCATTATCAGTTCGTCAGGATTTCTGGTTCATTGGACAACATCCAAGTGCATTTGGTGGAATTTTAGTCGGCGTTGCTGGTTTGTTTACAATTTATGGTTTATATCCATTTTTCAAGCCTGCCTTCCCAGAGTTCAAGAAGGTTACTTGGTTAACTCTTGGTAAATGGGTAGCAAACTCTATACGTGTTTTATTGTTCTTAGTTATTTTTGCATTATTGTTCTTATTATATGATGCATTTATCTCTCAGATTTTAGGCAGAATTTGGTAATTGAGGGTTTAGTATGAGAAGATGGTATATTGTAGGAACCTATTCTGGTTATGAAAATGCAGTAAAACAGGATTTGGAAAAACGTAAAGAAACAATGAACATGACGGATAAGATTTATCAGGTTATGGTTCCAGAGGAAACTGTTGAAGTAACAGATAAAAAAGGAAAAAAGAAATTAAAGGTCAATAAATTATTTCCAGGATATGTATTCGTTGAGATGGAAGTTGAAGGCGAAATGGACGAAAAGGCTTGGTTTATGATTCGTAACACACCAAAGGTTACAGGATTCTTAGGCTCAAGCGGTGGTGGTACAAAACCAGTACCTGTTCCAGTTGATGAAATGAATCGTATCTTAATTTCTTTAGGTATGGTTGAAAAATCAGTTATGGACTTCAAGGTTGGAGATCATATTGAAATTGTATCAGGACCATTTGAAGGCAGAACATTTGATATTGCATCTGTAAATTTAGATGCAGAAGAAGTTATTGTATTGGTTGAAATGTTTGGTGGTAGATCTACTCAGATGACTTTCAGCTTCAAACAAATTCGCAAAATCTAACAAATAAAACTTGCATTATATTATTTTATATGTTAGAATAATTTGGAAACTTTCTATGATAGTATAATCATGGCGGAAGGAGTGTATTAGCATGAAACAAGGAATCCATCCAGAATATAAAACAGTAAAGGTAACTTGTACAACTTGCGGTAGCGTATTTGAAACAGGTTCAGTATTAGGTGAGATTCGTGTTGATACTTGTTCAAATTGTCATCCATTCTACACAGGGAAACAAGCATTTACCCAAGCAGATGGTCGTGTTGAAAAGTTCAACAAACGCTATGGCGTTAAGAATAATTAATGAAAATATTGCCCATATGGGCTTTTTTTCTTGAAAATGAGAGGTAGAGTATGCAGTATTATTTAGATAAACCAGGCTGGATTGAAGTCGTTTGTGGCCCAATGTTTGCTGGAAAAACAGAAGAATTAATTCGTCGTGTTAAGCGTATGGATTTTGCAAAAAAGAAATATTTGATTTTTAAACCAACAATTGATGACCGGTATTCCATTTCAGAGGTAGTATCTCATAGTCAGCGTAAGGTAAAAGCCATCAATATATCTTCCTCAGCTGAAATAAAGGATTATTTAACAGAGGATGTGGAAGCAGTCTTAATTGATGAGGTTCAATTTTTTGATCCTGAGGTTGTCGAGGTTTGCAGAAATTTAGCAAATCAGGGCTTGAGAGTTATATGTACAGGTTTAGATTGTGATTTTAGAGGAAATCCTTTTCCTATAGTTGCGAGCCTACTTGCAATGGCAGAAAGCATTACGAAGCTTACAGCAATTTGTGTATGCTGTGGAAATGAAGCAACAATGACACAGCGGATTATCAATGGGAATCCAGCAAAGTATAGTGATCCTACTATTTTGGTTGGAGAAAAGGAATCCTATGAGCCTAGATGTCGAAAATGTCATGTGATAAGAAAATGAATCACGAGTATTTTATGAAGGAAGCTTTAAAGGAAGCGAAAAAAGCATATCTTAAAAATGAAACTCCTATTGGTGCAGTTGCAGTATTCGAAGATAAAATTATTGCAAGAGCGCATAATTTAAGAGAATCTAAACAGGATTCTACAATGCATGCAGAACTTCAGCTCATCAAGAAGGCTTGTGCAAAGCTTGGGACTTGGCGGTTAGAGGATGTAACCATTTATGTTACCTTGGAACCTTGTGTTATGTGTGCAGGAGCAATGATTCAGGCTCGAGTTAAAAAAGTGATTTATGGAGCTAAAAATGATCGTTTTGGTGTTCATCAAGGTGCGATTCGATTGTTTGATGTGGATTTTAATCACAAGGTGGAAGTAGAAGGTGGACTTTTAGAAGAAGAATGCTCTCATTTGCTTTCTAGCTTTTTTAAACAGTTGCGAAATAATTCTTGAAATATGCAGTATGTTATGATATTATAATGTAGTCCTTAATCAATTATTTACGGTGAACCAGGTCAGGATCGGAAGGTAGCAGCCTTAAGCTAGTAGGTAATGTGGTTAAGGCGCTTTTTTTTGCAAAAAAAATAAGAGATATTGCTATCTCATATTTCTCTTGTATATTGTTTTAACCATTCTTGTTCCTCTTCATCTAGATAAGGACTAAGAAGCAAATATACCTTATTATGATATTGGTTTAACCAATTTTTTTCTTCCTGATTCAACAGATTCACATCTATCGCATCTAAATCAATAGGGGCATAGGTTATTGTTTCAAAACCCAAAAATTCTCCAAATTCACTTTTTCCTTTTGGAACACAAATCATTTCATTTTCTATACGAATTCCATATTTGTTTTCTAAATAGATTCCTGGTTCATTGGTTGTAATCATTCCTGGAATAAATTCATGTGAATCATTCCTTTCTGGAACAATTTGCCAGCGGAATCCATTTGGGGCTTCATGAACAGATAGAAGATGTCCAACACCATGACCAGTACCACATTTATAGTCGATGAATTGCTTCCATATTGGCCCACGAGCAAGTATATCTAGATTGATACCTTTTACTCCTCTTAGGAAGATTGCTTCGGATAAAGCAATTACAGATTTTAATACGGTTGTAAAATGTAGCTTTTGAATATCTGTAATTTCCCCTAAGGCTAGTGTTCTTGTTATGTCAGTGGTGCCTTCTAAATAATGTCCACCAGAATCAATCAATAAAAAATCATTAGGCTCTAATCTATAATTAGAGTCTTCAGTAGCAGAATAATGCATCATTGCTCCATGGTCCTTATAAGCACATATTGTATCAAAGGAAATGTCAACAAAGCCGTCTTGCTTCTGGCGATATTCTTGTAGAAGCTTAGTAACTGAAAGTTCACTTAAAGTGGACTTTTTAGAGATATTCTTTTTTACGTAATACATTAGCTTTGTAAAGGCTACACCATCCTTGACATGTGCTAAAACAGTATTTTCTATTTCTCTATCATTCTTAATTGACTTCATCAAAAGAGAAGGATCCTCTTGTTGAATTAAAGTATTAGAAGAAGCAATTAAAGAATAGATTGCATAATTGGCTTTATTCAAGTTAATTAAAATCTGATTGTTTTTGATTGTTGATAAGTAGGTATAGAATTCTTCATAATTGTGAAGAATGATTTCATTTTCCTTTAAATACTTTTCAACTATAGTATCAATTTTTTTAGGGTCAATAAATAAATGGCATTCTTCTTGAGTAATGATAGTAAATGCTAAAAATACAGGAGTATGAGGAATATCATTTGCTCTTAAGTTATATAACCATGCTTGATCCTCTAGACTAGAAAGAATATGGGTATTTGCATGATATTCCTTCATCTTTTGTCGTATAGCTAAAAGTTTATCCTGATAGCTTTTTCCAGAAAAGAATTCTTCAAGACGATATAAAAATGAAAACGGTAGAGAAGGTCTATCCTTCCATAAATCAGATATTAAATCTTTATCTGATTGAATGACAAAACCTGGATTCTTTTTTTTCAAGCTGTTGACGAAGGAAGTCGCCATTACTTTTCCATCAAAAGCAATAACACTATTTGCTTTTAATGTAGAAGAAAGATATTGCTCTAAGGAAAGTACGGTAGGAAGACCTTGCTTCATTAAAGTAATATTTTTTCCATCAATTTGTTTAGCTGCCTGAATATGATATCTACCATCTACCCAAAGATAAGCTTTTTTAGGAGTGATAAGAAGAGTTCCAGCAGAACCTGTAAACCCTGTTAGAAAGGCTCTGGTTTTATAATAATCACTGATATACTCACTATTGTGATCATCGGATGTCGGAACAATGTATGCATCTATTTGCAACTGTGTTAATTTTTTTTGTATCATTTTGATTTTATCCATATTTTTCACCAATTTCTATTATAACTTTTTTTATTCAAAAAAGAAATAGATTTCTATTATTGAAAAAAATAAATGATTGTGGCATAATAAGGGCATATTAAAAAAAGTAAGGATGTGAATTAAGGTGGATTTAAAGATTTGTGGCATTATTGATATTATTTTAATCATTTTAATGATTCTTGCTTTAGTTTTGGGATATAAAAAAGGATTTTTAAAAAAAGCAATTGGATTAGTCGGATTATTTGTGGCACTTGCAGTTGCATTTGTGTTTTGTTCTCAGCTCGCAGGATGGTTTGAAGCTACAGGTTTTATTTATAATTCCATCTTTGAGAATATAAAGGAAAATGTATTGAATGCGGATGTATTCAAAAATAATTTAAATGCTGAAATACCAGAGGTTTTGATGTCTATAGGAATTCCTAAATTTTTAGCTTATGGATTTTCTGCGAATATAGATAAGGCTATTACACCTTATACAATTGCTATTAATGTTTCCACATTTTTCTCCCATATCTTAATGGTTATTATCAGCTTCTTTATATTATTTGTAGGAGTGTTTGTGATTGCATTTGTTTTAAAGATTATCACAACCATTCTTAGAGGGAATGCAATTATTCGATCCATTGATGGAATTTTAGGAATGGTATTTTATTTTTGTTTATTAATGATTGCTGTTTATGCTATTTTTGCAATATTAAGGCTTTTGGGGCATTACTCCTTTTTCGCAGGGTTACAAAGGTTTTTAGATGTAGATATGAAATTGAATGAGAACACATTCCGATTCTCTAAGTTTTTCTATCAACATAATATTATCTATTCTTTCTTCGATTTATTCTTTTAAAAACTAGAGCTGTTTATTCAGCTCTTTCTTTTTTAAAAAGGAAAAAGAAGAAGATTTTAATTGTTTTAAAGTGTGTTTTCACATTATTTTCTTTTAAAGTTTAATTATCTATGATATAATAAATTAGAAATTCTAGAAAGGAATAATAGAGTATGAGAATTAATCCAAAATTATTTATATTAGGGAATGAGGCTGAACCAATTGACGTTCAGGAATTTGATGGAAGAAAAATAGAAGTGTTTATGATGAATCCTTTTCCACAGGTTAAGGAAGAATTTATTAATAAAGGGAAATTTGCAGTATGGTCCTCTGTAGATGGAACCAATTACCGTATTTTTATTGAAGATGGTTATTATGAGGAGTTAAAGGATCTTTACTCTGCATCAATTAATAAAATTTGGGTAGACTTCTGGGACACCTGTGAAAAAATATCACATAAAATGTCTAGATGTGTCATTTTACCTTTAACAATTGCTGCTGTTGGAGGCTGTATTGGATTTTCATTTTTACCAAAGAGTGTCTCCTTGTATGCGATGATTGCAGTTGTAGTTGTAGCTTTTGTTGCTATGATGTTCTGCAACAGATTGACACGTAAAAAGATTTATGATGCAAATGCTGCAAGTGTAGAATTAATCAAGAAATCCTTAGGTGGAACAAAGGAATTTGATGCTTTAATTGAGCGCCAAAAGAATTATATGGATGCTTATTATGATAGCCTTTATCCAGATGAGGAGGAAGAGGATTTAGAATCTGCTCCAGAAGAAATTGCTGCACCTGCAGATGAAGTACAAGCAGAGGGTGAAGTAGTTGAAGAAAACCCTGTTGAAGAAGTTGTAGAGGAAGAAGGAAATAAGGATGAATAAACACATTGATAACGAGTGTATTACTGCGTTACGTGTAATTGGTGCAGAGATGATCACCAAAGCCAAAAGTGGACATCCTGGAATTGTTTTGGGAGCTGCGCCGATTGTGCATACGCTTTTTACAAGACATTTAAATATTGATGCAAATGATGAAAAATGGTTTAACAGAGATAGATTTATTTTATCTGCTGGGCATGGGTCTGCATTATTGTATGCAATGCTTCATTTTTCTGGATTCAATATTCCAATGAGAGAATTAGCCAATTTTAGACAAAAGGATAGTATGACTCCAGGACACCCTGAATATGGTCATACTTCAGGTGTAGAAATGACAACAGGTCCTCTTGGACAAGGAATTTCTACTGCAGTTGGTTTGGCTATTGCAGAAGCTCATCTTGCCGCCAGATTTAATAAACAGGCTTGTGATATTGTAGACCATTATACCTATGTTTTATGTGGAGATGGAGATTTACAAGAGGGCGTGACTATGGAAGCTATGTCCTTAGCTGGGCATTTACGCTTAAATAAATTAATTGTGCTTTATGATTCTAATGATATTCAATTGGATGGTTCTGTTTCCCTTGCGTGCACGGATTCTATAGAGAAAAAAGTAAAATCAATGAAGTGGGGCTATCTTCGTGTTGAAGATGGAAATGATGTAGAAGAAATTGATGAAGCCATTCGCGAAGCAAGAATGTCAACAGATCGTCCTACTTTGATTGAAATTAAAACAATCATTGGTTATGGAGCGCCTACTAGTGGAGAATCTTCTATTCATGGAAAGCCTCTTTCTGAAGATGATTTAAGAACATTAAAGGATAATTTGGATTCAAATCAAATGGCATTTACAGTTTCAAAGGAAGTCAGTGATTTTTATCATTCAGCCATTTCTGTTCGTGGAGCTCAGGCAAATTCTGGATGGAATTATTTAATGAGTGAATATGCAAAGAAATATCCTAAGGAATATGATTTGTTAAATCAATATATGTTTAATGATATCCGTTTGAAAGATTTCGATGGACTTCCTGAGTTTTCAGTAGGTAGTAGTATTTCTACAAGAGCAGTAATGGGTAAAGTCTTAGATTGGTTATCTAGCAAGTTGCCAAACCTAGTAGGAGGTTCTGCTGATTTGACATCCTCTACGATGGTAAAAGGTGCTGATGGAATTTTCAGTTCTGTAAATCTTTCAGGAAGAAATATTAAATTTGGTGTGCGTGAGCATGCTATGGCAGCTATAACAAATGGAATTACCTTACATGGTGGATTAAGAGGATTTTGTGCAGGTTTCTTTGTATTTAGTGATTATATGAAGCCAGCAATTCGATTGGCAGCTATTATGCATTTGCCATCCTTGTTTTTCTTTTCACATGATACCGTATGTGTAGGAGAAGATGGACCAACTCATCAGCCTGTAGAACAGTTAGCTATGTTTAGAAGTATGCCGAATACAAGAGTATTTAGACCTGCTGATGCCAAGGAAATGACTGCAGCTATGCTTCTTGCTATGGATGCAAAGGAAAATCCAACCATTATTGTTTCCTCTCGCCAAAATCTAGAGGTTCTTGAAAACACAGATGCTGAAGGAGTATCTAGAGGAGCTTATATAGCATTTGAACCAAAAGAAGAACCAAAGGCTATGTTCGTTACCTGTGGCTCTGAATTAGCCTTGTGTATTGCTGTAGCTAAGAGATTAGAAAAAGAAAATATTTATGTTAGAGTTGTATCAATGCCTTCTATGGATTTATTTGAACGACAAAGTGAAGAATATAAAAATAGTATTCTACCAAAGCGTATTACAAAGCGTATGGCTGTAGAAATGGGTTCTAGCATATGTTGGTATAAATATGCAAATCATGTTCACGGAATTGATGAATTCGGAAAATCTATGCCACTGAAGTATATTGCAGAGGAATATGGATTTACAGAGGAAGTTATCTATAACGAATTTTTAGAAATCGTTAAAAATTAATTTTTGAAAATAGCTAGTTTTTACTAGTTATTTTTTTAAAACTTAGGAGTAATATATGAAAAATTTATTCGTTGTGAAGAAACAATTTTTAAAGGATTATGGGCTAAAGGAATTTCCAAGTGATCAAATCTATATTCAAAAATCAATTCCCTTCACAGAAGAATCTATGAAGTATTTGAATGGAACACCATTTTTAAATTTTGTTTATTTTGGTAAAGAG
>CAMWSQ010000006.1 GCA_947177025.1 uncultured Mollicutes bacterium
GCATATACTAATATTGGTGATAGCATGGAAGAAAAAATCATTTTGGGATTAGTACTTTTTATTTTACTTTATGCCATCTTGAAGCTTCCAAGCCAAAGTAAAAAAAACTAACTTGTTTTTTTCATATGAAAAGCTTGCCGATTGGCAAGCTCCTTTTATTTTACTAATATTTCTTTAAAAATGTAAGATGCAAGACTAGAATATTGAATAGAACCAGATTCCATAAATTTCTTTGTCTGACTACTTTCTGTAAAGGATGTATCAACATCTACTCTTGAAGCGCTTGGTGCCTTAGTAAAAATCATTACTACAGGAGCACCATCCTTTGATGGATCATGCATATTGATTGCTTCTCTAACTTCAGTACGCTTAGTGCTTGATGTATACTCTGCTGAATTTAAATAATAAATAACAGCATCTGTATTTCCTAAATATTCAGCCTGAGCCTGTAGCTTAGTTACAAGCTGTACACATCCCGTGTTAGAGCTTGTTCCATATAATAAAACGAATGTGTCTCCGTTTTCCTTCTTTTGTTTTGCTTCCTCTAAGGTAATTACTTCAAAAATATGATCCTTTTCAATGTCAGCTCCTGCCTTATGAAAATCATCATAAAAGCTATATCCTGAACAGCTAGCCATAAATAATAATAGCAAGCATGCTATAGATGTTATACAAATTGCTTTAACAAACTTTTTCATTGTAAGCCTCCTAAAAATAATACTCTAAAAAGTATTATATCTTAAATTGTACATTTTATCAATGTTTTTTGTGGTTTAACCTTATAATTTTTCGTTTTTTTCATATTCCAAAGGGAGTAAAAACTCGCCTCGATAATTTGAAAACCCATCATCTGTATATTTTATATACTTCTTCGTAGGATAAATCTGACTGGCTTTGTAAATCCACATCATCTTTTCATCAAAGCATAAAATCTCATCTATTCCATCCTGATCAATATCGTAAACTTCAACAGATGTCATAGGATGCCCATCCTGTGGAAATTGAACAACACAATCTAAATCTCCATCAATGAGACCTCCCTCTAAGCTAGCGTTCAGCAAGGATAAGATGTGTTTCCCATCATAATTCACTGGAGTAATAACATTCCCATTAAATGGAACTTCTTTTTGCTTTAATAAATTTCCTTCTGCATCATAAATACAAAGAATTCCATCACTTCCCCAAAAGGCAGTAGCCATAATTTGCAGTCCTTCTAGTTCTTCTTTATATTTGGCAACACTAATTCTTTGAGCGTGACCAATTTCATTATGCTTATAAATGCTTCCATCTAAATTGATGATATTCATCCCTTCGTTTCCTGAAGCTAATATCAACTGCTTAGGAGCATTTTTCTTTAATCTTGTATAAATGATTTCATCTGTGTGATCTGAATTCATAGGCAAGGAGAAAACAATTGTTCCCTCGTGATCAACCAAATCATAGCCGACAAACATTTCATCCTTTCCATCTCCATCAAAATCAGCGATATATGGGAAATGTCCTGTATTTTTATGATGATATCTCCAAAGAAACTTAAATGTATGAGAATAAGCCCAAACATTTTGATATCTGTCCTTAATTATAAAATTACCCTTATAGCCTAAACCTTCAAAATCAGCTACCCGAATGGCATCTACATTTAGACGATGATATGGTTCATTCAAAACTAGGGGATCTCCTTCTATAATTGGAGTAGGCATTTCATAAAGAATCCTTCCAGTTAATAAATCACAAATAATGATCATAAAATCCATGGAATAAATAACTTCATATTTGCCATCCCCATTTATATCAGCAATTTGGAAAGGTAAATCACAGGATATCAAAGTATTGTCCCTAGAAGGATTTGCCTCCCCCTTTTGCCATAAAACATTCCCATCATAATCAAAACAGGTCAAACAGGAAAGTCTTGCGAAAGAATCACGAATCATTCTCTTCTGATGCTGAGCAATTAAGAAAATTGGTTTTCCATCAACCATTCGAATACGAAGCTGTCTTCCACTTCCAAAATCTCCTAATGAGATTTTATGTATGCATTTTAGGATTGGATACTCCTTTTGTTTTTGTTTTAAAGCTACTTCCTTTTGTTGAGCAAACTGAAGATGCTTTGCATAGTTTTCCTCTGTCATTTCTGTCTTTATTTCACTATAGCGACATGCTGCCTTAGCAACCAATGCCACCTTACATCCAGAAATGAAAGGAATCTCTAAATTAAACCATAATACATCATCTATAAAAATTTGTGTTGTATTAGAAACTTTAATTTTAAAATGATATGTTTTTAAATCATCCAAAACAAATTTCTTTTTTTCGTAAATTGTGAAGGTTTCCTCGTTTCGATGATACACTACTATTTCATCTGCTTTAATACCAACAAAATCATACACACGAGAGGTCAAATAATTCCAGGCTAGACCACAATAGTTCTTTACCTCGAATACTCTTAAATCAAATTCAATGACATATTCTGAAAAGAACTCTTGTCTATGAACCAAACAACAAAATACGTTTGTAAAGGCTCCCTTGGTTTGATCTCCACGATTTTGTTCCATATATCGTTTTTTCCCATCAGATGTAACTAGCCAAGATCCGTCTAAGCTTCTCCATTGATGTAAACAGATAGGGTCATACCAATTACCATAGATTCCAGGTTGTTTGATGTAATGATATTCTCCTAAGGCTGTATGACCTCGGTCATAAGGAAATTCATTTAATTCTAAATCTTGAAAGGTTTCGTAAAAAATAGTTTTCACTTGACATCCTCCAAACCATCAATTAAAGCAGATATATCGGAAAGGATGGGTACTCCACCCTTAGATAATACTTCTACAGACTGATGCCCACAGGATACAAGCATACAGCTTGCCTGCATTGCTTTTGCAACCTCCAAATCATGAAGTGTATCTCCAACAAATAAAACCTCATTTCCTTGAATTCCATTAGCTTTCATATAGTTTAATGCAATCTGTACTTTGGATTCTGCATGGATATTATCAATTCCCAAAATGGCATCAAAGAAGGTATCTATTTTATAGCTTTGACATTGTTCTAATAAATTGTTTTTCTCACTAGCGGATAAAATTACTAAATGATATCCCTTTTCCTTAAGCTTTTGAAAGGTTTCAACGCATTTCGGAAATAAACCGCATTGTAAAGAAAGTGGCTGATATTTAGCAATAAACCAATCCGCTAAATCCTCAAAAGAATCTAAGGTAAAATCAATTCCAGCAAGCTCATAATACTTCTTTACAGGGAAAGTAAAGATGTTTTTATATCGCTCCTTTGTAACCTCTGGCTTATTTTGTTTTCTTAATATTTCATTCAATAATTCAATACATAAATCAATATCATCTATAATTGTTCCATTGAAATCTAAAAAAATATACTTTTTCATATGGCTTCTCCTAATATTCGTTTTGCTTCCAATTCAATTTCTTCCTTTAGCCAAAGTGGCTCTAATACTTTAACCTTGCTGCCAAAGCCTAAAACAAAGCTTCGAATCATTTGCTTATTCTGCATACTGCATTCTAGGATTGTAATAGAATCACTCACTCGAGTAATCTTTTGATTTTTTCCATATATCCTTTCTGAGATTGCAGTATATAAATCCTTGCACTCTAGCTTAATATCATAATATTCTCCATTCTGTTTCATTCCATATTGGTCAATATAGTCTGAGCTTTGATATGTTTTTAATTTTGTAAAGCCTTGTGATAAAATACGAATGCTTTGAATTCGATTCAGTTTGAAATATCCAAAATCATTTACTGTCTCATTCCATGCAAGACATATCCAAGAGCCATTAAACACAAACACTTGATAAGGATGAAGAATATGAACACTTTCTTTATTTCTTGTAGAAAGATATGTGATTTGACATTTCTTTTTTGTAGTCATAGCTTCTGTAAAAATAGAATATCGCTTTAACAACTCTTCTTTAGGCATAGAAAGTGGATAGCGGTCTATAATCTTTACATCCGTGCTAAAGGACTCAATATTTGAACTCAACACCTTAGAAATTGCTTTAACATAGTTTTTATATTCTAAAAAATCTGCTTGATTTTCTAAAAATGCACAGCTTGATTTTAACACATCTGCTTCCTTTTGGGTAAGCTTCACTGTTGGAAGAATACTGTCCTTATTTAAGTGGTATCCCCCATAAACACCTCTTACAGATTCTATGTCATACCCACAATCCTGCAGAGTTTTAATATATTCAATTATATTTCTTGGATTGATTTCAAGCATTTCTGCCAATTCATTTTTGCTCATAATATTTTTAGCAGATAATAATTGGAGAATCTCAATACAAAGCATTGTTTTATTCATAATACCACCTTCTATCATTTTAACAAAAAAAGTCATTTTATTCAATTTTTTTGCAAGAAAAAAATAGAACCGAAGTTCTATTTTTGATGTTTATTTAAGATTTCTTGCATATCCTCTTTTAAATCTGAGCGATTTAAAGCAAAATCGATGGTAGCATCTAAAAAGCCTTTCTTAGATCCAATATCATATCTTCTTCCATCAATTGCCAAAGAATATACCTTTTCCTTTGACATCATTCTTAGAATAGAGTCTGTCAACTGAATTTCTCCACCTGCACCTCTTGTTTGAGTTTTTAGAAAATCAAAGATTGCAGGAGTTAAAACGTAACGACCACCAATAGCTAAATTAGATGGAGCATCTTCTCTCTTTGGTTTTTCCACAACACTTTCTAATTCTACTAAAGCTTCATTAGAACTAGTGCGTGGTTTACATATTCCATATTTGCTGACATCCTCATCAGGTACGACTAATGTTCCTAATATAGATGAGCCTGTTTGATCGTAAGCATTGATTAATTGTTTTGTAGCTGGTTCAACTCTGCCAACATAAACATCATCCCCTAAGAGTAAAGCAAAAGGCTCATTGTTAGCAAATTTTTCTGCACAAAGCACAGCATGTCCTAATCCAAGTTGTTCTTCCTGATATGTGAATTCAACATGGATTTGTTTTGGTAATGCTTCAATTATTTCTAATTCCTTTGTCTTGTTCTTTGACTTCAAAAAGTCTTCCAAAACAACATTATGGCCAAAATGAGTACGAATGCATTCCTTTTCAGAATTAATAATAATTAAAACCTCTTCAATACCACTCTCTATAGCCTCACGAACAATATATTCAATTGTAGGGATATCTACTAAAGGGAGCATTTCCTTTGGGACAGCCTTTGTAAAGGGTAAAAAGCGTGTTCCAAAACCAGCAGCAGGTATAACTGCCTTTCTAATTTTCTTCATTTTTTGTCTCCTTTGGTTCTACTGTTTTTTTCTTAGTAGTACTTGTAGTCTTTTTTGTTGAATTCTTAGATGAAGTTTTTTTCGTTGTGGTTGATTTCTTCGCAGGAGCTTTCTTTGGCTCTTCTGCTGGTTTTTCCTTAACCTCAGCAGCAACCTCTTCAACTACAGCTTCTTGAACTGATTCAGTAGGAGTAGCTTGTTCTTCTAAAACTTCAACTGGGGTTTCTTCTACAGGTTCTGGTTGTACTTCTGGTTCTAGTTCATTTGATTCAAGAGGTTTTTCAGGTTCTACTGGTTCAGACTCAGAAGCAACCAAAACTTCTCCAGCAGTAACTGTTTCTAGAGTCTCATCTGCAACTGTATCTGGTTTTACTTCTGTCTCTATTTTATTAGAAACTGGTCTTGCAGTCTTACTTTTAGATCTTTCAACCATCTTTCCATTGACCATAACTCCAGAACTCTTAGAATAATCTTTATAGGTTTCTCTTGAGAAAATTCTTTTAATTAAGCTAAAGTGGAATAGTAAAATATAGAATAATGCTATAACTAAAGCATATAGAGCTAACATACCAATCGTTTGCCAAATAATTTTTCCTGGAGATAAATAAGAATCATCATAACGGAAGGTATATCCTGTTTGTTCCTTATTCTTTTCAAACTCTTCCATCCATGGTTCATAAAACTCTTCAAAAGTATCTTCTGCTTCTTGAATTTTCTTTTTATCTTTTCCAGCAGCTAAGTAAGCATCTAAATATGTATTATAATTTTCAAATAAAGGCTTTACATCTTCAAAGAATTTTTGAGAAAAATCTAAAGGTACATTTGTAGAATACTGAACTTTTCCATCAGCATCCTTCATTTCTAATTTTGTAATATCACCATTAATTTCCTTTTTTATTTGTTCCAGCATTGTTTCTGTAAGCGTAATACGCATAAAATTCCAAGCCGAATTTGTGCTTGTAACATCTCTTGAAGCATTTAACAAAGCTTCTTCTTTTGTCAAAGGCAATGAAACATAGCTTTGTGAATTCATTTTTTCATTTACAATAAAATAATATTCATAGGAATTTCCATTCTCACCAGAAAAAGAAATGCTTGTTTGATTATAGCTAGTGGAACCAGCATTTACATTACTTATAGAAAACTTTGTATTAAAAATATACAAATAATAGGCTCTCTCATAACGTAAAAATCTAGAAGTATTATCTTCTCCTCCATAAGATACATCTGTTTGTGATGTTGCTGGATATAAAACGATGTCTAATTTTTCTTCATTATTTTCTATAATGGATGTTGTGTCAAAACAGCCTTCCCAAACCATTGGCACTTTATAATATTCTTCTTTTTCAATCGCACTTTTAACTATACCCTCTAAATGATTCATTTGGTTAGAACTATATCCAATGACATATATTAATATGGCAAAAACAATAGCTATACCAAAATATAAAACCTTTTTCCACATAATTTCTATATTCCTTTCATATATATACTATTTTACCTTTTTTTAGAAAAAAATCAACTATAAGACTTTACAAATCAAATAAAATAAGTATAATAATAATTGCACGTTTTCAAACGGCTATATATGGCGCACATGGTGAAGTGGTTAACACAGCGGATTGTGGCTCCGCCACGCGCAGGTTCGATCCCTGTTGTGCGCCCCAAAACTAAAACGATAGGTCTAGGAAAATCCCTAGACCTTTTATTATTTTACTTATTATCTCTGAAATGGTCGATTAAATGATCCTATTTCAATTAAATTTCCTTCTGGGTCTCCTATATAACAGGTTCTTTGTCCCCATGGTTCTGTAGTAGGGGGTAGAACGGGAACTGCGCCTTTTGAAACCACTTCTTTAAAGCAAGAATCTACTTCTTCATATGTATCTACATATAAGGCAATTTCAAAATGACCATTGAAGCCTTTCACATAATTATATTTTTTATCCGTCATTTTCTCGAAATTTTCTCGACCATAAAGCATAAATAATGTTCCATCTTTAATCAAATAAACATTAACAGCATCCTCTGATTCTTTAATTTCAAATCCTAAAACATCTCTATAAAACTTTATCATTTTAGGCATATCTTCTACAAATAAACCAAAACCATCTAATCTCATAAATCTTTAACCTTCCATTTTTCTTTCTAATAATTTTATCATAATACTGATGATTTGACAAATATTAAAATTCTAAAATAAACACTAGAATCATATATTAAATCGTGCTATAATAGTGAAGTATAAAGAAAGTTGGAATATTGATGAAAAAGACATTAAAATCACTACTACAACTGAATATAACAACATCGGCCTCTCACCTCATGTGAGAGGCCTTATTTTTTTGAGAAAAACAGGAGGAATCAAAAATGAATAATCAAAAAAACATTTATGAATTAATCAAATTTGAGGATGGTGAATTCTCACTAGATGTTAATGTAAGCCCTAATGAAGATACTGTTTGGTTAACTCAAGCAGAAATAGCGTTATTATTCCAAAAGGATAGAAAAACCATTACTACTCACATACGCAACATACTTACATCTTATGAATTGGATGTCAACTCAGTATGCTCGTTTTTTAAGCATACTGCCTCTGATGGTAAAACTTATAATGTGAAATATTACAATCTTGATATGATAATTTCAGTAGGATATCGTGTCAATTCAAAAAGAGGTATCCTCTTTCGTAAATGGGCTACCTCTATCTTAAAACAATATATGTTGAATGGTTACTCAATAAATGATAAGCGCTGTTTAGAGTGTAAAGAAAACCTTATCAGTTTGAATAATAAAGTAGATTATTTGATGAATGATAATCATTCTACACATCAAAGATTAGATTCATTAGAACAGCCTAATACTTTGTTATCTGATAAACTATTCTATGAAGGAGATATCTTTGATGCATATTCTTATATTAAACAATTGTTCACTTCTGCCAAGTCATCAATTACTCTTATTGATGGATATGTTGATTTATCTGTTTTAGATATGCTCGTGGGCATTTCTCTACCAATTATTATCTATACTTATCCATCTTCTACATTAACCAATCAAGATATAGAAAAGTTTTCTATCCATCATAATCTTACAGTTGTTAAAACAAATAAGATACATGACAGATTCATTATTATAGATGATTCTATCTATTTATGTGGTTCTTCTATTAAGGATGTAGGTAAAAAGAGATTTGTTCTGACTAGGCTTGAATTCATATCTAAAGATGATTTATTAAAAAAATATTAAAATTTGTTTGCAAAACATTGAAATAATTCTTCACAGAAAAAGGTATATTACGCTAGTATAATTCTGTTTATACGCCACCCAAAATGAAAAAACAAGGTCTAAGGATTTCCCTAGACCTTTTATTTCTATAATTATAACTTTTATTCCTTATATCCCCAGTTTACAATAATGGAATTGTAGTCTTCTCTTGCCCAATATGAACTCCAATTACTAGGCTTTGAATTGGCTTCACAATTAATTACCAACTTATTGCAATTATCAAAGGCATAAGATTCTATGCTTGTTACGCTAGCTGGAATTATTATACTCTTTAGTTTTTTACAACTATCAAAGGCAGATCTCCCTATGCTTGTAACACTATCTGGGATTATTACTGATGTAATAGTATTAAATCTATTAAATTGATAGTTTCCTATTTCCGTTATTGTATTTGGTATTTCTATACTTGTTACTTCTTCCCATTCGTTATTACTATTTCTTAGATAAAAATGATTTGAATTAAAGGAAAAAATAGAATTATTTAAACTAATATTACACCAGTCTTCTATGGTTCCTTCATAGAAGATACTAGTTATTTTGTCACTCCAATAAAATGCTGAACTATCTATAGTTGTGATACTAGCAGGAAGTGTGATGCTTGTTAGATTACTACAATAAGAGAATGTATCTTTCCCTATGCTTGTTATACCACTTGGAAGTATTATGCTTTCTAGACTACTACAATTAGAGAAGGCCTTATTACCTATGCTTGTAACACTATCTGGGATTGTTATTGATGTAATAGTATTGAATCTATTAAATTGATAGTTTCCTATTTCCGTTATTGTATTTGGTATTTCTATACTTGTTACTTCTTCCCATTCGTTATTACTATTTCTTAGATAAAAATGATTTGAATTAGAGGAAAAAATAGAATCATTTAAACTAATATTACACCAGTCTTCTATGGTTCCTTCATAGAAGATATTAGTTATTTTGTAACTACAGAGAAATGCTGAACTGTCTATAGCTGTGATACTAGCAGGAAGTGTGATACTTGTTAGATTACTACAAAAATAGAATGTATTGTATCCTATGTCTGTTATACCACTTGGAATTATTATGCTTTCTAGACTACTACAATTAGAGAAGGCGGATGTCCCTATATTTGTGATATTATCTGGGATTGTAATATTTGTTAGATTACTACAACCATAAAAAGCAGAGTTTCCTATACTTGTGACATTAACTGGAATTATGATCTGTGCGAGATTGCTACATCCATAGAAGGCACTATTTCCTATGCTTGTAACACTATCTGGGATTGCTATTGAAGTAACATTATTAAATCTTTTAAATCGATAGTTTCCTATTTCCGTTATTGTATTTGGTATATCTATACTTGTTATTTCTTCCCATTCATTATTACTATTTCTTAAATAAAAATGATTTGAATTAGAGGAAAAAATAGAATTATTTAAACTAATATTACACCAGTCTTCTATAGTTCCTTCATAGTAGATATTAGTTATATTGTCACTCCAATGAAATGCTGAACTATCTATAGCTGTAATACTGGCAGGAAATGTGATGCTTGTTAGATTACTACAAGAATAGAATGTATCTTCCCCTATGCTTGGTATACCACTTGGAAGTATGATGCTTTCTACACTTTCACATCCCCAGAAGGCATTATTTGGTATTCTTTCTCCTCCAGTAACGATTACTTCTTTCAAACTGCTTGGTATACCTGTCGAACTATAATGTGTAAAACCTGTTGACCCCTCTGCCCCGAAGATACACCCAAAATGTGTATTTCTTTTTTCTGTTATACTTTGTCCTACAAATGGAATGGTCAGAGATTTAATGCCATTAAATCCATAAAGAGCATAGTTTCCTATTTCTGTTATCGTATCTGGTATGATTACTTCTTCTATATTTGTTGCTTCTTCCCATTCATTTTCACTATTTCTTAAATAAAAATGACTTGCATATAGCATTGGCGTACTATTTGATTGTATTTTACACCAATCTAATAAAGTTCCTTCATAGTAAGTATTTGTGAGACTGCTACAACCAGAGAAGGCAGTTGTTCCAATTCTTGTTATACTTGATGGAATTATAATATCTGTGAAACTACTACAGCCATAAAAAGCAGATGTTCCTATTCCTGTTACATTAACAGGAATTATGATATCTGTGAGATTGCTACAATTAAAGAAGAGATAGTTTTCTATAGTTGTTAAATCCTTTGGAAGGATTGCACTTATTAGACTAGAACACTCAAAAAATGCATGTTGTCCTATGCTTGTGACACTGTCTGGAATTGTTATATTCTTAAGATTGCTACAATAAGAGAAGGCATATTGCCCTATTGCTGTTATTTCATTTGGAATAATTATCTCTTCCAAACTTTTTAAATCTTCCCATTCATTATTGTTATTTCTTAAATAGAAATGACTTGCATACTCCATTGGATTTGAAGATGTACTACCTAATTGCATTTTACACCAATCTACTAGAGTTCCTTCATAATAAACACTCGTAAGTCTTTCGCAGAAATCAAATGCATATCCTTCTATACTTGTCACACTATGTGGAATTGTGATTTTTTCTATATAGTAACACTCACTAAAGGCAGCTGTTCCTATACTATTTCCTCCTTTAATAGTTACTTCTTTTAGGCTAGTTGGGACATATTTAGAATTAAAAGAAAGTGAATCTGCTCCAAAGAGATATCCAAGGTATGTATTATTTGTTTGGTCAATATTTGCTCCTACAAATGGGATAGTTATACTTGTCACCTTGCTACATGCCGTAAATACAGATAGTCCTATGCTTTGAACGCTTTCTGGAACAATTATAGTTGCGACATTATTAAATCCGTAGAATTGAAAGTCTCCTATTTTTTTTATCGTATTTGGTATCTCTACACTTGTGACTTCTTCCCATTCATTAATGCTATTCTTTAAATGGAAATGACTTGCATATGACATTGGATTTGAAGATGTACTACTAAAGCTAAGATTACACCAATCTTCCAACGTTCCTTCATAATAGACATTAGTTAGATTGCTGCAGCCTCCAAAAACATATTCTCCTAAGTTAACAACACTATATGGAACTACTATATTTTTTAAATCAGCACAATTAGAAAATGCAAAATCCCCTATACTTGTCACACTATCTGGTATTATAATACTTGTTATATTATTACAACTTGAAAATGCAAAATCTTCTATACTTACAACTGGAAGATTATTATAAGAAGATAAAACATATATTTCAGAGTCTATTGCAGTGCCTATTCCTATAACACTATAACTAGTTCCACCTGCATTTAGTTCATATTGTAATCCACGGGTATGTTCTAATACTTGTATTGATTCTGTTTGTTTTGCTCCACAAATACAAGTTCTTTCTTTTGTTCCCTCCTCAGTAAAAGTAGGTTCTATAATAATAACCCATTGCCCAAATGAGTGATTTACTTCTTCTGTTTTCTTACCACAACTACATATTTGCCAATGCATAGTTTCTGTTTTGCCATACGACGTAAAAGAACAAATATGCTCTTCTTGTTTTACTGAAATTGATTGCGTTTCTTTATATTCACAGACACTGCAGACTCTTTCTTCTAAGCCTTCAGTTGAAGTCGTTGCTTCTTTTATGATATTCCAATCACCAAATTTGTGATTTTCTTCTGGAGATTTTTTGCCACAACTACATACCTGCCAATGCTTTGTTGAATTGCTTTTATAATCACCAGAAAAAGAACAAATATGCTCATTCTTATCATTATTTAAATCATTATCATCAGAATTATTACAAGATGGTAAAATGAATAATCCTAGTAAAATAGTTAAAAGAAATATACTAATTTTTTTCATATTTACATACCTCCACATATTCTCTATTAAGAAAAAATTATGAAATGTTAATTATATACTCAAATTTTAACACATTATAGCAAAAATAACAATATGAATCATAGTATTTCAATTCCAACCATTTAGTACATAAAAGTAGGCTACATATACATTTTCATGCTTATACTTTATAACTTAAGTCTATAGGAATTATAGAATTTTCTGTATCTGTAATTTTAAAACATATTAAAAATATCATTTGAAAGATATCTATAAAAATGAAAAACGTCGTCTTACAAATAGTGATAATTTAATTGAAATAAATCAGCAACTTACTTCCTATAAAAAAACGAAGTTTAACTTGTTTTAAACTTCGCTAATAAGTTTATTTCCATTCTGTAGAGGAAATTACATCTAAATCTAGAGAATAAAATGTTCCCTTAGGGATTCCATCTTTATCAGTATCATGATAACTTCCAATGAACATATATTTATCTTTCGTAAAGACACTACTGCATATTTTATTTATATAAATTGCTTTTACCTGTTCGGTTTGATGATCATAATGAAAAACAATGACCCTTCTATAAATAGACATACCTGAAGGATTAACAACAACTGGAATAAATACATCCCCATTATAAATCACTGGAATTTGGATAGAATAATACAAGTCTTTATACTCTTCTCTAGGTATGCGAAGAATAGTTTTTAATTCTGTTCCATCATAGTAATGCAATAGGTTTGTAGCTCCATAGCTTTCCTCATCTATATATTGAACAATTCCATTTTGTATATTTATGTATTCTAATATATGTTTTGTCGCTTTATAAACTAATTGAGGATTTTCATCAAAGGTATATTTATAAATCTCAAACTCTTCGGAAAAATCTTTCAGTAAATAATAATTTCCTTTGTCTATATATAAATGATAAAATTCAACATCAAAATCCTTTTGCCTTATGACTTTGCCAGAATAATCTAGTTCAATCAAAGAGGACAATTGTGTATCTCTGTTTGTTCTTAAATAAGCTATTTTATCCTCTAAGTAAAATACATCACATACTCGTTCATAGTCTATTAAAAGAACATTTTTGTTGAATTCTAAATCATATTCAACAAAATAATTTGGATATATTGTTTGACCTTCATCTTGAATACGCTGCCAATAATTCATATAAATATGATTATTCATAAAGGCATAATCATCAACATAGTAGGAATCCTTACATTCCTCCTCATAAACCTTTTTATTGTTCTTATAGAATCTTAAAAAATGATGGAATGTATTAGAATCGTTTATATCGTTTATGATATAGCCAGTAAGAAAACTATATTCCTCATTGATTTCTGTAAATACCCACTCTTTTCTATCTACTTGTTTATATTTGACTTTTTCAGTTTCATACTCCTCTAGTAGCTCTGGAGCACTTATTCTACAGCTTGTTAATGTTAATAAAGATAATATTGCTAATAAAAAAATAAACCCTTTTTTCATAACCATACCTCACTGTTATACTTATATAATACAAGAAATGAGGAAGTATGTCAAGCCTTCCTCATTTTGCCATCTAGGCCATGGAGCATTACTGTACTACCATCGTTCTTATTCTTACATAAGCTTTTCGCATAAGCCAATGCCTCAGCCTGCGTATCAAATAATTTAATTACTCTAGTAGAGCCTTGAATAAATACCTTCCACTCTCTTCCATTGTTGTCTCTTTTAGAAACATGATAAATTGTCTTAGCCATTGTTACCTCCTCTTTCTTCCAGATAGTATAAATTCTTCTTCCATTTTTTCTGGATTTTTTAATGCATACTCTTGATGTTCTTCCTCCGCTGGGTAAAATACACTTTCCTCACAAAGATCAACATATACTTTCTGGTTTGTACTCTTTTCTAAGTTTTGAATATAAGAATATGCTATTTGTTTTTCTTCTAAATTTGAAGTATAGATACCACAAGTATAGTTTTCTCCTCTATCAATGAATTGACCTTCACCATCAAATGGATCAATATGAGAAAAATAAATTTCTAACAAAGTCTCATAGGACACCTTAGAGGAATCATATTCAATGAGAATTGCTTCTCTATGATGAGTTTTTAAGCCTTTTACCTCTTCATATGTTGGACAAATCTCTTTGCCACCAATAAAGCCACTGACAACCTTTTTTACTCCCTCACAGGAATAGAATGGTTCTGCAATACACCAAAAACAGCCTCCCGCAAAAACTGCAGTTTGAAGAGTAGAAACATAATGATATTCCACTTGATTAACTGAATAGTCAAATCCTAATTTTAAATATAAGTGATTCGAAATTGGATTTAATGTATCTACATATAAAATAAGGGGTTTTCTTTTGTTCAAGTATTTTTTGACAAAGTTTTGTGACAATTCTTGCTGAATATCCTTTTCCTCTATAGGCTGGCTTAGTATATACATGACTGATTGCACAAATAGTATTAAAGTTTCTTACCAAAGATGCAATACTTACGATTTTACCATCCTCAAAGTATGCATAAACGTTTCCTTCTTTACCCCTCAATCTTTCACAATATTCTTCTACTGGCTTTTCTTGATGCATAGCTTCTAATTCAAATTCTTGATAGCACTTTGCAAGCTCTAATACATGCTCTGACGTGCAAGGATACACACCTGTTGTATCCACAGGATTCAATTTTCTTAAAACCATTATCTTCATAGAATGAATTAGTTGAATTTCTCCATCTTTTCTTTCTTGATAAGCTTTTAAGAAGGCTTCTGTAGCTTCTTGTTCTCCTAGCATATTTTCTACAACTAAGTTCATGCTAGATACTACATTTGCAGCGTATTCACAAAGATTTGCAGAACCAAACAAAAGTGCATTATAGGGTTCCACCTTTAAAAGTAATAAAAATTCATTTTCACTTTTAAAGGAGAATGCATAGTTTTTTTGATTAAAAAAAGTATAGCTTTTCGCATTGAAAAAGAAAAATGCTGTTTCTATCGTTGTTTCTAAGGAATTATTCAAATATTTTTCATTCTCCTGAAGAAACTGCATTCCATCAAGATAAACTTTATATGTTATATTGCTTTTTAAACCTTTCATAGAAATACTTGATAATCCCCTTTCTCTTTATAATACCAATATACATTCCTCTATCATCAATTATAGGAATAAAGTTTTGTTCAAAGGATAACTTTATAACCTCTTGAATAGGACAACTGATATCTAATGCCTTATATGGACGATATTTCTCAATACAATCTACACATTGCGATTCTGCAAGTTCAACATCAAAATGACTATTATTCTTAATATATCTTAATATGTCTCCTTCAGACAAAGTTGCCATATAATGTCCTTCCTTATCTATTAATGGAACAACTGTAAACTTATAACGATCAAATTTTTCTAAAGCCTGTCTGATTGTGGATTTAGAATCTAAATAAAAAGTTTTGTCCTTGGGAGTTAATAAAGCAATAATATTCATACATCATTCCTCTTCTTTCTATCTTCATTATAAACTATTTTATTCATAAAATCTACATTCCTTTCTATCATTTTTTCACATATTTTTCCAAAATTAAAAGACTCACTTTTGTGAGTCTAATTTTATCATTTATTGTCTAAAATAAGCTTGGCAACCTGTCTTCCACAATCCATAGCCTCTACTACTGTTTTAGCTCCAAGTACAATATCTCCTCCAGCATAAATGCCTTCTATATTCGTTTTAAGCCCATCACATACTAAATATTTATGATCTGTAGCAAGAACATGTTTATCATATATGTCCTCTGGATCTTGCCCAATAGCGCTAATAATAGAATCACAAAGAATGGTACAATATTTCCCCGTACCAACTGGACGTTTTCTACCAGATGCATCAGGAGCACCTAAAGTCATTTCTTCAACTTTTATTCCTTCCACCTTTTCTTCTCCAAGAACCTCCACTGGATTATTTAAAAATTGGAAAATAACTCCCTCTGCTTCTGCATCCTTAATTTCTTGCTTAGTAGCAGGAGCCTCTAGTCTGCTTCTTCGATAAACAACTAAAACCTTTGCTCCATCTTTTCTTGCACATCTTGCAGCATCCATAGCAACATTTCCTGCACCAATCACAACTACTGTACCAGAAAGCTGAGGACGATTGCCCTGTCCAAGCTTAATATCCAAATTGACAGCCTTTAAATAATCTAAGGCATCATATACACCTGGCAAAGATTCATTTGGAATTCCCAATTGTTTTGACTTAGTTAATCCAATAGATATGAATACAGCATCAAATTGTTTTTTTAAATCAAAAATTTCAGATTCTTTGAGTTTCGTATTAAAATGAATAACAGCTCCTAAATCCTCAAGCTCTGCCGCAATTCTTGTGATTTTAGTATAGTCTAAACGATAGCTTGGAATCCCATAAGTTAAAACACCACCAATGTAGTATTCTGCTTCAAAAATTTCTACACTGCATCCTGTCTTTAACAGCTCCTTTGCACAAGAAAGTCCTGCAGGTCCAGCACCAATGATGGCTACTTTTTGGGAAGACCTTTTTTCTATTTTTATAGGCTTGTTCATATGCTCAACAACATAGCGTTCTAACTTGCCACAATCAATCGGTTTACTTTGAATTCCAAGAACACAATGTCCAACACATTGACGCTCATGTGGACAAACAATCGAACAAATATAGGGAAGATCAGAACAGGAATTTATAATTTCATACGCTTCTTCTAAACGATTTACCTTGATTTCTTTAATAAAATCTCGAATACGCATACGTGTAGGACATCCCGTTTCACAACGAGGATTCTTACAAGATAAACAACGCAGTGCTTCTATTCTTGCCTCATCTTCTGTCATGCCTTCTGGCATAGACCATTTTTCATTCATCTTTATTCTCTCCTTGATATGCTTTGTAAATTAAGCTTGCATCCGCTAATGCGATTGCAACACAAGCCTCTAAAACGACCTGAGCTCTTAAAATTATCGCTGCATCATGACGACCTTCAATTCTCAATTCTTCAATTCTTCCACTTTCTTTGTTAAATGTTTCCTGAGGAATACTGATAGAAGGTGTTGGTTTTACAAAAACATTTACAACCAATGGATTCCCATTGGAAACCCCACCATTGATTCCACCATTATGATTTGTTTTTGTAGTTCCCTTTTCATCTATTATGCAATCATTAAATTCGCTTCCTCTAAGACGGGCTCCATCAAATCCTATGCCAAAGGAAACTCCTTTAACACCACCAATAGAAAATAAAAGATGAGAAATAGTGGATTCTAAAGAGTCAAAATAAGGCTCTCCCAATCCAACAGGAATCTGATCGGCTTGAATTTGAACAATTCCTCCAACAGAATCCTTTTCCTCTACTGCTTTTTCTAATATACTCTTAAACTGAGTTTGATCTGTAACCCCACCAAGATTTGTAATCTTTGTAGAAAAACTGATAGTTTTTAATATTTTTTTTGCAACAACTCCAGCAGCCACAATTCCAAGAGTTAATCTTCCCGAAAAAGAGCCACCACCTCTATAATCCTGATATCCTTTATATTTGACATTTGCCACAAAATCAGCATGAGAAGGTCTAGGATGACTTACTAGCTTAGAATAATCCTTACTTTTTGTATTCGTATTTAGAAAACGAAGGAGAATAGCTCCACCTGTAGTATAGCCTTTAAACACTCCAGATTCTATAATAATTTCATCAGGTTCTATTCTAGGAGTAGTTCCAAGACCACCAGATTTTCTTCTTGCTAAATCAGCAGCAAAATCTGCTTCTTTTAAAGAAATTCCTGCTGGAACTCCATCCAATAAAACACCTACAGAATTTCCATGACTTTCCCCATATATATTAAGTTGAAATAGTTTTCCTATGTGATTCATATTGAACCCTCCTGATTTTTATTTAATATCTATATATGCTACAACAGCTTCATATGGAATAGAAATTGATTGTCCCTGCCATATTTCTTCTGCCTTTAATGCCTGCATAACCAGCATATATAATCCATTGATTTTAGAATGAGCATCCTTTAGTAATTGTGTTTCTAAGGGGTTGAAGATAATATCAATAACCTTGCCTGATTTCTCGGCAATTTCCTTAGACACTGGACTAACTCCTACATTTGGAAACATTCCAACTGGAGTTGTATTCACTAATACATCAATATTTTTCGTTTCAAGTTCCTTATAACTAATATCATTCTTTTTAGGAGTTCTAGACACAAAATGACAAATTCCGCCTAAATCCTGTAATGCTTGGTTGACTGCCAAGGAAGCTCCACCTGTGCCTAAAATGTAACATTCTTTATTTTGAACATCAACCTTATAGTACTTTAAAGTTTCTAAAAAACCATCATAATCCGTATTTGTTCCATATGCCTTTCCATTTTTGACATAGACTGTATTAACACTACCAATAGCTTTGGCTTTTTCATCTATGCAATCTAAGTACTGCATAATTGTTTTTTTGTAAGGAATCGTCACATTAAAACCAGAATAATATCCCTGTTTTAACTGTTCTATGTATTTTTCCAACTCTTCTTCCTTGCATTCTAAAAGAGAATAGGTTGCCTCTTGATGTAAAGATTGAAAAACAAAGCTATGAATGATTTTTGAATAACTATGAGAAAGCTTTTCTCCTAATAATCCATACTGTTTCATTTCATCAAATCCTTTTGATATTCTTTAGAAGATTTTAATACTCCTTCAAAGAAAATACGATAATAGTCTTCAAGATCTTTATTATTTAGCAATGAAACATTCTTTTCAATAATGTTTTGTTCTCTAGATGCATCTAATACAGGAAGCTGATTCTCTAGCTTATATTCTGCAACCATTTGAACTGCATGCATTCTTTCTTCAAAAAGCTTTAGCATTGCTTCATCAATTTGATTTATTTTATTTCTTGCATCATCTAATTTACTCATAGGTTACATCTCCTCCTAATGCCTCAAATACTTCCCAAAAATTCGGATAGGATTTAGAAACACATTCTGCATTCAAAATAGTTAAATCCTCATCCATCTTTAAGCTTGCCATTGCGAGTGCCATTGCAACTCTATGATCATTGTGAGAATCTACTACACCTCCATGAAGTTTCTTTGTTCCATAAATCTTCATTGTATCAGGTTCTTCATCAATCTTAGCACCTAACTTCTCTAGTTCTTCCTTCATGCAGGTAACTCTATCACATTCCTTGATTCTTAAGCGAGAAACGTGTGTAAAATAAGAAACTCCTTCTGATACACTGGCTAAAACAGTAAGTGCAGGTCCTAAGTCAGGAGACTGAGAAAAATCAATCGTTGTTCCCTTAGTTTGACTAGGTAAACAATATAAAAGCTCATGATCAAACTGAATATTTCCATTTAAAGAAGAAATATCCTCTATGATTTTTTTATCTCCTTGATAAGAGATAGGATTCATTCCTTTTAGCTGGATGTCTGCTCCCATTGCTCCTGCAATTAAGAAGAATGCAGTTTGAGAATAGTCTCCTTCTACTGTATAGTTATAAGAATGATAGCTTTGATTTCCTTTGATTTCAAAGGAGGTATATTCATGATTTATAATTTCAATTCCAAATTTAGATAAGATATCTAAAGTCAAATCTACATATCCTTTAGATTCTAAAGTGCCTATAATCTCTATTACAGAATCTCCATTTAATAAGGGTAAAGCAAATAATAGTCCTGTAATAAACTGTGAGGAAATATTTCCCTGAACCTCATATTTTCCTGGAACGAGACCTCCAGTTGTTTTTAAAGGTAAATATGCATCCTCAGGATGTGTAAACTGTATTCCTAGCTTTTGAAATATTTCAAAATAAGAATCTAGTGGTCTTTTCACCAAATGATTTCTTCCTATAAATTCCATAGGTGTTGGATTGACTAATGCAATAGGAATTAAAAAACGCAAAGTAGAGCCAGATTCGTTTGCATCAATCACATTATCTGTTCTTTTCACTTTAGAGCCTTTAATCCTTAGTGTAGTTCCTTCTACCTCTATTTTAGCACCTAAGGCTTTCATTGCAGAAATAGTTGCTAGAATATCTTTAGAAAACATGACATTAGAAATTACACTTTCCTCTTCACTTAATGAAGCTGCAATAATTGCACGATGAGATAAGCTTTTTGAAGGAGGTATAGACACAATCCCCTTTAATTTTTTGGGATGAATGGTTACATTCATTTTATCAGCTCCTTTAAATGCTTTTCTTCAACTGGATATAAGAAGGCTTGCCCAATCTTAGAAAGTAAAACCATATTAATTTTACCTGCCAAATTCTTTTTATCCTTTGCAATTTCTAAAATATATTCCTTGTAGCTTGGTTCCTCACAAGGTAAATCATATTGCTTTATAATTTCCTTAAGTTCTTTATAACAATATTCTTCTGTCAATCCTAAATCCATACCAAAACGGAGAACCATCAGCATACCTAAAGCAACTGCCTCACCATGCTTTAACCCTAACTTTAACTCAATAGCATGTCCAAAGGTATGTCCAAAGTTCAACAGCATTCTTTCCTTTGTATCAAACTCATCCTTTTCAACAATACTTTGTTTTACACATAAGCTTTGATAAATAATCTCTTCATCAACCTCTGGTTTATGCTTTAGCATTTCAAATAGCTTTTCATTTCCAATGGCAGCATGTTTAATAAGCTCTCCCATACCATTATTCCATTCTCTTTTAGATAACGTATGTAATACCTTCGGATCTATTAAAACCAGCTTAGGCTGTTTAAAACAACCCAATATATTTTTACGTTCATAAAAATCAATGCCTGTTTTCCCACCAATAGAGGAATCCATCTGGCTAAGCAATGAAGTAGGCACACTCACATAAGGTAAGCCACGATAGAGAGTTGCGGCAACAAAGCCTGTTAAATCTCCTATTACTCCACCACCCAAGGCTAAAAGTAATTCATTTCTACGGATATCTTTATCTAAAAGCTTTTGGACAACAGATGCATACATTTCTATGCTTTTGGAAGCTTCTCCATGTGGAATAACTACACTTTCTACTTCATAGTCTTTTAAACTATTCTTTACTGCTTCTAAATATAACTTTTCAACAATATCATCTGTAATAATATAAATTTTTTTATTGTGATAAACTTCCTTAATATAAAAAGAAAGATGAAACAAAATGTCATCTTCTATAAAAATGTTATAGGAATTCGTCTTTAATTGAATTCTTAATTGTTTCATTTTTCCATCTTCCTTCTAATTTGTGTAGATTGATTAAATAGTTTTTTCAATGTATCTTTATCATTGTACTTTAAGGCATTTTTTAAAATATCAAGTTCTGCCTCAAAACTAGAGATATGTTCTAATAGATACTCTTTATTTTCTAAAAACAATTCACTCCAAAGAGCGTCATTAATCATTGCAATTCTCGTTAAATCACGATAAGAGTCTCCAATAAATTTTACAGTATCTGCATCATGATCACTATTGACCAAAGATACAGCAATTGCGTGAGTGAGCTGACTAGTAAAGCCAATCATTTGGTCATGACGTTCAATTGAAATCGTTGTAATTCTTCCAAAATCTAAATCATGTGCAATTCCTATTAAAACTTCTTCTGCGGTTCTATTAACAGAGTCTATTGGTGTAATTAAAAAATTTGCTCCTCTAAATATTTTGTAATCAGCAAATTGAATTCCTATCTTTTCTTTTCCTGCCATAGGATGATGGGATAAATAAGTTGCCTTTCCTGCAAGTAAGGTTGCTTTTCTTACAAATGAACTTTTTACTCCACATACATCTGTAATGATTTGATTTTCTTTAAATAAAGCATTATGCTGTTTTAAAAAATCTAAAATAGCCTGTGGATAGATTGCAAGAATAATACAATCACACTCTGATAAAATCGAAAAATCATCAATAAATCCATCTTTTATAAACTTGTTTTCTTTAGCATACTGAATGACATCTACACTTTGGTCTATCCCATAAATTTCATGTCCCTTTAAGGATAGTCCCATAGCATAGGACCCACCAATCAGTCCTAGTCCAACAATACAAATTTTCATTATAGCTTTTTCCCAACAATTGGTGCAATTAATCTTAGCTGCTGCATCATATGATCAAAACGCTCAGGCTTTAGGCTTTGTGCACCATCACATAATGCACATTCTGGATTGTTGTGGACCTCAACAATAATTCCATCAGCTCCTACAGCTAATGCTGCCTTAGACAAATCTTCTACCATAGACCACTTACCAGCTGCATGAGAAGGATCTACAATAACAGGTAAATGAGATAATTCCTTCACTGCAAGTACAGCAGATAAATCTAGTGTATTTCTAGTATATTTTTCAAAAGTACGAATTCCTCTTTCACATAAAATAACCTTATCATTTCCGCCAGCTAAAATGTACTCAGCTGCCATCAACCATTCTTCTATTGTTGCAGAAAGACCACGCTTTAATAAAATAGGCTTATCAATTTTTCCAAGAGCCTTTAACAAATGGAAATTTTGCATATTACGAGCGCCGACCTGAATGATATCTACATCCTTAACAAATCGTTCAATCATATCCTCAGACTGAATTTCTGTAATGATTGGCAAACGTGTTTCCTTTCTTGCTTCCATTAATAAATCTAAACCCTCAAGTTCTAATCCTTGAAATGCATAAGGGCTTGTTCTTGGCTTATATGCTCCACCTCTTAAAATATGTGCTCCACTTTCCTTTACACTTTGAGCAACACTTACAATTTGATCATGATTTTCAACAGAGCATGGACCTGCCATAACCGTAAAGTTTCCTCCACCAATCTTTACACCACACACATCAATAATGGTAGGCTCTGGATGAAATGCCTTAGAAGCCTTTTTATATGGAACCTGAATTCTTGTGATAGTATCTACGCCTGGCAATGCATAGACATCACTATCCATTGTTTTCGTAGTATCTCCAATAATACCGATGACTTTTACATCTCCACTACTTGCATCCTTTATTTCAAGACCCCTTGTCTTAAAATACTCTATAATATTTTGATATTCCTTCTTTGTTATGGAATCCTTCATCTTAATAATCATAAGTAATACCTCACTTGTACCTATATTTATATTATTCTATCATAAAACGACATTGTATTCAAGAAAAGGAGATAAAGAAAAACCATTGTGAATTTAAATCACAATGGTTCAAAATGCCTCATTCCTTATTAAAAAGGTTAAAGGGTATAAAACAAAGCTATTATTTATTTTTTTCAAATTGAGAATCATACATATCCTTATAGATAGGACAAGTGTCATAAAGGTGAGTGTGGCTTCCTTGACCCACAATAATTCCATGATCTAAAACTACAATTTCATCTGCATCCTTAATTGTGGATAGACGATGGGCAATAATGAAGGTTGTTCTTCCCTTCGCAACTACATCCATCGCATGTTTAATTCTAATTTCTGTTTCACTATCAATGTTAGCAGTAGCTTCATCTAATACTAATATTTTAGGCTTACGTAGAAGGATTCTTGCAAAGGATAACAGCTGCTTTTCCCCTAAGGATAGATTTTCTCCTCTAAAGGAAATCGGAGTATCTAAGCCAAGCTCGCTCTTTTCTAGCATATATCCAGCTCCTACCTCTTCTATAACTTGTAATACCTCTGCATCAGAATATTCTCGCTCCATAGTTACATTAGAACGAATAGTACCTGCAAATAAAGCAGGAGTCTGAAGCACAATTCCAAGGTTTCTACGATAGGAAGCCTTGTTATAGGCTTTAATATCTACTCCATCAACTAGAAGTTCTCCTTCTTGATAATCATTATAGCCAAGTAATAAATTCATTAAGGAAGACTTCCCACTTCCTGTATGACCTACAATTCCAATCTTTTTCCCAGCTGGAACAGATAAGGATAAATCCTTTAATACATAATTATCTTCAATATAGGCAAATCGTATATGCTTAAATTCTACATCACCTTTGATTTCATCTGGAGCTTCTGCTCCATCTAAGATTCTTGTGTCATTGGCTTCATCCATAAATTGATATACTCGATTAGCAGCAACTAAAGAATCCTCTAATTCATTTAGGTTATTGAATATTGCATTGATTGGATTAATCATACGATCCAAATACCCAATGAAGGTTGTAATTAAGCCAGCCGTAATTCCGGCATTTCCTAAGGATTCATATCCAATAAAGAATAGAATTCCGATCTCTGCCAAACGTTTTAATATTGTGAGAAGCTCCCAACCAAAATAGATATTGATGGTATTTGCTTTCACATCGTTGTAATTATACCGATTTACAAGTTCCTTATATTCATTCATCATATTATCTTCTTGATTAAAGTCCTGAATGATTAAAGCTCCACTGATTAACTCATTTAATTTTCCTGTGATTCTTGAACCTGTTTCTCTTAAATCTAAATAATACTTATGAACCTTTCTACGATACACTGTAATCCAAACTAAAATAAGTGGTACAATAGCTAGAATGATTAACCCTAAAATAGGCTTTAAGTAAATTAAACCAACATAAACAATGACAATATTAATTATGGCATTGATAATAGAAAACATTGTCATATAAAAGGTTCTTACTCCATTACTATCTGAGGTAATCTTCGCAACGATTTTACCATCTGGTTCTAATGAAAAATAATCCACTGGAAGATAATCTATTTTACGAATGGCATCCTCTCTCAAATTTTTTTCAATATGCATTCCAGCAAGTGTTTGTAAATATTGTCCAAAATATCGCATCACTACTACTACAATTGTACAAAGCAAATATGCACCAATTAACCATAAAATCATTTCCATATTATTTGCAGGAATATAAGTGTCTAGAATTTCTTTAGTAAACAAAGGAGTAATTGTTGTAAGTAAAGCAATGCCTATATTTAAAAACAAAGTAATCAATACTAGCTTCCACTCTTTTTTGATATAAGGAAGTGTTTTTTTAAATAAGGTGGATTTTGAATACCCTTCTGTCTTCTTCTTAGGCATTAGAATCACCTTCTTCCATTTGTTGAGCTATAAATTGTTCATAATACCAACCTTTTAAAGCCATTAATTCTTCATGAGTTCCACGTTCTACAATATGACCTTCATCTAAAACAATGATTTGGTTTGCATGCATAACAGCAGA
The DNA here is from genome assembly GCA_947177025.1 of uncultured Mollicutes bacterium. Classification (GTDB taxonomy): domain Bacteria; phylum Bacillota_I; class Bacilli_A; order Acholeplasmatales; family Anaeroplasmataceae; genus Pelethenecus. The sequence goes on from CAMWSQ010000006.1 coordinate 25,475, forward strand.
TAATCTATGCGCAACAATAATATTCGTTTTATTAGAACGATATTTTTTTAGAGAATGAATAATATTTGCTTCTGTTTTTCCATCTACGGCAGATAAAGAATCGTCCATAATTAAAACATCAGCATTTTTTAAGAAGGCTCTTGCAATGGCAAGTCTCTGTTTTTGTCCGCCAGAAAGAGTTACACCATATTCTCCAACAATCGTATCAAAGCCTTCTGAAAGCATCTCTATGTCCTTTTCAAAATCAGCAAGCATAACTGCTTCATTAACTTCTTCTAAAGACGCATTTGAATCTCCAATCAAAACATTCTTTAGAACAGATCTAGAAAACAGCATATGCTCCTGTGGGACATATCCAACATGACGTCTAACCTCTTGTTGATTATATACTTCAATTTCTTCTCCATTGATAAAGATTTTTTCATTATCAATCGGAAGCTGCCGAACAAGCTGACGTACTAAAGTAGACTTCCCACTTCCTGTTTTACCGACAATACCTAAAGTTTGACCTTCTGTTATTGTTAAATCAATATGCTTTAATACATCAATATGATCTCCTTCATAACGGAAGGAAAAATCTCTAAATTCAATGGATTTAATTTCCTTTAAGTCTTCGTCATCTATATCGATAACTTTACTTTTGGCATCATAAATTTCATTCAACCGATCTGCAGAAATTAAGGATTGGTAGAAGTTATTAATCATATTTCCAATATTCGTTAAAGGTGCTTGGAATAAATTTAGATATAAAGTAAACTGAACTAAATCAGAAACCTTGAATGGGTGAGTCGGATCATTTCCATATTTGATGCAATAATATCCACCCAAGCCATATGCAATAATCGTAGCTACAGCAACAATAGACTGAAACATCGGTTGAAAAATAACATTAATTTTTAGATTAGCTTTTTCAACGTCATATGTATCTTGAGAATATTTTAAATTCTTTTGATAGTTTTCTTCTTCTTTAGAAAAAGCACGTATTGTTCTAACATTGGTTATACTTTCTAAAATGACATTCCCCATCAAAGAGGATTTTTCACGGACCATTTTCCAGTTTCGTTTTACCTTAGCCTTTAATAGAAGATTAGCAACAAAAATTAAACTTAATGGAATAAAGCATAAAAGAGCTAAATCCCAGCGAATTAAAATCATAGCTACTAGAGTTACGACTACTGTCATAGCTTCCAAGAAAATATTTAAAAGACGGTTTCCTCCACTGAAGTTAACAGCTTTTACATCTCCTAAGGCTCTAGTTAATAAATCTCCAGACTGAAAATGCTCAAAGAAGGTAGCATCCTGAACTAAAATATTCTCCATATAGCGTACCTGTAGAGCATAATATAGATGAACCTTTAATCTATTTTGTAAAACTTTTTTTGTCGTTGTTACAATATATATTAAAAGAACTGTTATTAAAAAAGGTAATAAAATATTCAAAAATAAAAAGTTTATAGTCAGTTCTTCCTCTTCAATAGCGGCAGTAAGCTGTTTGATTATCCAAGCAGGCACTAAGTTGAGCACAGTTAATAATAAACCTACTAAGACAATACTTACATATCGATACCAGTTTTTAGAAATAAACCACCATAAACTTTTAATAAATTTAAACATATTTTTTCACCTCATTTCTTCTTTTGTATAAATAATTATACTCCTAAACAAAAGAGAAAAAAGGAAAAAGTATGACAAAAATTAATTGATTCGACATTTTTTCAATAAAGAGATTTCTGCTTTATATCCTTCATCCTCATTTGGTGTCTCTAGATAGAAAGGCAAATCCTTCAATTTTGGATGATTAATTATACGGACAATAGCCTCTTTGCCTATTGTTCCTTCTCCAATTTTAGCATGTCTGTCTTTATTAGATGCAAAAGGCATCATAGAATCATTTAAATGGATAGCTTTTAATCTATCTAATCCAATAATCGCATCAAATTCTTCTAGCACACCATCTAAATCATTTACAACATCATAGCCTGCAGAATACACATGACAAGTATCTAAGCAAACTCCGAGCTTTTCATTATGCTCTACTTTATTGATAATTTCAGCAATTTCTTCAAAGCTACGTCCAATTTCACTTCCCTTACCAGCCATAGTTTCAAGTAAAATTGTTGTCTTCATTTCTGGATAAATAACTTCATTAAGTATTTCCACAATTTGAGCTATTCCTACTTCTACACCTTGGCCTGTATGACTTCCTGGGTGAAAATTATATAAGGCATTAGGAAAATGCTCTAGCATTTCTATATCAGATTGAAATACCATTCTTGCAAATTCTCTAGTTTGTGGATTGGCAGAACATGCATTTAATGTATAAGGAGCATGACATAAAAGTCCTTCTATCCCTACCGATTTTGCATATTCCATGAATTCTTCGAAATCCTTTTGATCCCAAGGACGAGCTTTACCACCTTGGGGATTTCTAGAAAAATACTGAAATGTATTTCCTCCTAAATCTGTTATATTCTTTCCTGCTTTTAAAAATCCATTTGCAATGGATAAGTGACATCCTATTTTAAACATTTTATTTCCTCCAAACAAACATCATTTCTTTTTGGAATTCTATTTTTTACAAGTATGTGTTTTTCTCTTTGCCTAAATCCTATTTTAACACCTATAATTCAATATAAATCTTTTCAATCAAGAAAGTCAATGTAAGATTGAACAATTTCTTTAATTTCATCCGTCTGTTTACTATATTCTTTGTTTATATCGTAACCTACAAGTTCTATAATTTGTTGCCTTGATTCTATCTTAATAGTGTCATTTGAAGCATTGCCAAATAATAAGTATGTATGATTTTGCTTTGGCACTCCAAACCCTACAGGATTTTCATCATACCAGTAGTTTACTCCAACAAAACTAATATAACGTATATCTTTTAGACTTTCTGTTTCTTTCAATAACTCTGTTATATTAATTTTATAAAAAACTTGAGGAATAGCTATGTTTTCTTTGGGATTTTCATTGCTTCTGTCTAAAGATTCTGATGCAGTCCAAATAAAGATTGTATTATATGCTTGAACAATTTCTTCTACTGTTTCTAGTGTAGGTAAACCTAAATCATATTCCATGACCTTATCTATAACATTTTTATATCTTGATATTGTTTGAGAAATACTTTGATTTTGTGCAGACAAGGACTTAGAACTATCATATTCTTCTAATAAAATCTTTTGTTGATTTTGGTAAAGAATATAATCATCTTTCTTTAATCGCTTGTTTGCCTCATTCGCTTTATTTGTGAAAAAAAGATAGTATTTATTTTTTTGAAGAATTTCATCATTTTCAGAATATAAAGACCAAGTATTTAAATAGAGCTTTCCTCCACAAAAACAAATGCGTCCTTCTTTATCCCCAGTTCCTTTTAGATACTCAACGATTTCGAGATTATAAATCGTATATGGAATGTCGACTCCTGTACCATCATATTGCTTGGTTTCAGCTTCATTTTTTATTTTTCCTACAAATACATATTCGCAAGCATCTATGAACTCTTTATCTGTTGAATATAGATTACAATCGCTTCTTTGAATATTTACTCGTTTCGCATTTAAAACTACAAATCCTATTATAACTAATGAAACAAATATAATAGATAAAATCACAATTAATTTTTTCTTCATTCCTTATCCCCCTTTTTAAAAAAATGAAACAAAGCAAGCATATCCCTAGGTAATTTATCAAAAATATTTGATTTATCCTCTGTATAATATAATATCAAAAAAGAAAACAAAATACAACATAATACTAAATTTTCAAAAATTATATATGGATATTTAAAATCTAAGAAAACAAAAAGAAAACTGCTAGTTTCCTAGCAGTTCCCGTTATGTATAATTTTACTTATTAGGATATTCGATATTAGCTAAACGAGTGTAGTTAGCAAATCTCTTTTGTGCATCCTTTAAATTTGTTTCAAGAAGATCTTGAGCCTTTTCAGGATTAATCTTAACTAATTGAGCATAACGTCCTTCGTTCATTAGGAAGTCATTATACTTAGACCAATCTGGTTCTTTAGAATCCATAGTGAATGGGTTCTTGCCTTCCTTAGCTAAATCAGGATTATATCTGAATGTTGGCCAATATCCACATTCAGTAGCCTTCTTAGCTTCCATTTGGCTCATGAATAAGCCCTTCTTAATGTTATGAGCAATACATGGAGCATAGCAGATTACGATAGATGGACCATTGTAAGCTTCTGCTTCTTTTAATGCCTTAATTACTTGGTTTTGGTTGTAACCATGAGATACAGTTGCAACATAAACATGACCATAAGACATAGCAATTGAAGCTAAATCCTTCTTGAATGTTGGCTTACCAGCAGCAGCAAACTTAGCGATAGCACCAGTTCTTGAAGACTTAGAAGATTGACCACCTGTATTAGAGTAAACCTCTGTATCAACAACTAGGATGTTAACATCTTCGTTATTAGCAATAACATGGTCTAAACCACCATAGCCAATATCATAAGCCCAACCATCACCACCGATGATCCATTGGCTAACCTTAACTAGGTAATCCTTTAAGGATAGAATTTCTTCTGCATAAGGAGCTTTAATTCCCTTCATTGCAGCAACAATTTTTGGAGCTAATTCCTTAGTCTTAGCACCAGATGTACGGTTTTCCATCCATTCAGTACATAACTTTTGTGCCTCAGCTGGCATTGCATCCATATTTAAAGCCATAACGTTTTGGATTCTATCACGTAAAGTTTCAACAGCCATACGCATACCAAATCCAAATTCAGCATTATCCTCAAATAAAGAGTTAGCCCAAGCTGGTCCACGACCTTCTGCGTCTGTAGTATATGGGCTTGATGGATAAGATCCAGAATAGATTGATGTACAACCTGTTGCATTTGCAACTAGCATACGATCACCAAACAATTGAGAAACTGCCTTAACATATGGAGTTTCACCACAACCACCACAAGCTCCAGAGAATTCAAATAATGGTTTAGAGAATTGAACATTCTTAGCATTATTTGTTCCAGCAACATCGCCCTTGTAGCTTACCTTATTATAGAAGTATTCACATACTTTTGCTTCTTTGTTCTTATTAGATTCAGCCATAGTATGAGAAGTTAACGCAGGATTCTTAACCATTGTTCCATCTTCTGCTTTCTTTGGCTTACCAGGACAAACAGTTAAACATACACCACAGCCTGTACAATCTAATGTAGAAACTTGAAGTGTATACTTATATCCCTTGAATCCTGTAGCATCTAAGAATTGAGCACCCTTAGGAGCCTTAGCAACTTCCTCTTCAGTACATAAGAATGGACGGATACATGCATGTGGACAAACAAATGCACATTGATTACATTGAATACAGTTTTCAGATGTCCATAGAGGTACATCAGTAGCTACTCCACGCTTTTCATAAGCTGCAGTTCCTTGAGGCATATGGCAATCATCACCGAACTTAGCAAATACAGATAGAGGTAAAGAGTCACCATCGATAGCGTTGATTACATCAGCAATCTCTCTAACGAATGCAGGTCTCTTCATATCAACCTTCTTCTCTTCATCTACTAAATTAGCCCAATCAGGGTTTACAGGAACTTCAACAAGTCTTGTTCCACCCATATCAATTGCCTTATGGTTTTGATCTACAACATCTTGACCCTTCTTCAAGTAAGTCTTAGTTGCAAATTCCTTCATATGTTGTTTAGCTTCTTCATAATTCATGATTTGTTCATTTAACTTGAAGAATGCAGATTGCATAATTGTGTTAACACCTAAGCCTGGACGGAAGCCACATTCTCTTGCAGCAGCATTTGCAGCAATAATGTAGAACTTAGCATGCTTTTCAGCTAATAATCTCTTATAACGGTTAGGTAATCTCTTTTCAATATTCTTAGCATCTACTACTGTATTAAGTAAGAATGTTCCGCCATCACGTAATCCTACAATCATATCAAACTTATCAAGATAAGCATCTAATGAACAAGATACAAAGTGTGGTTGGTTAACTAAATATGTAGAACGAATAGGGTTCTTAGAGAAACGTAAGTGTAATCTTGTAGAACCACCAGACTTCTTAGAGTCATATGCAGCATAGCTTTGAGAATAGAAAGATGTATAGTCACCAACGATCTTAGAAATATTCTTACAAGCACCAACTGTACCATCAGAACCTAATCCGAAGAATAATAATTCTGTTGTTGTAGGATCAGCAACGTCAATATTTTCAGTAACCTCTAATGAAGTATACTTAATATCATCATTAATACCTAAAGTGAAATGATCCTTTGGTTTTGACTTCTTTAAGTTGCAGAATACTGCATTTACTAAATCTGGAGTTGTATCCTTACTAGATAGACCATAGCGTCCACCAACAATAACAGGAGCATCCTTAGCACCAAAATATGCAGCCTTAACATCTAAGCATAATGGCTCATATAAAGCACCTTGTTCAATAGTTCTATCTAATACAGCAATTCTCTTTACTGTCTTAGGCATAGCCTTTAAGAACTTAGAAACAACAAATGGACGATATAAATGAACCTTTAAAATACCTACTTTTTCGCCTCTAGCTGTTAAGAAGTCAACTACTTCCTCAGCACATTGAGTAACTGAGCCCATAGCTACGATAACATACTTAGCATCCTTAGCACCATAGTATGAATATGGTTGATACTTACGTCCAGTTGCCTTAGATATAGCCTTCATATACTTTTCAACTACATCATATAAGCCTTCATACTTAAAGTTTTGAAGCTCTCTAGTTTGGAAGTAAACGTCATCATTTTGAGCTGTACCACGAGTCTTAGGATGTGCAGG
>CAMWSQ010000007.1 GCA_947177025.1 uncultured Mollicutes bacterium
ACACGAATTAAAACTTTTTTTCCTTTTACATTTAAATCTGATACAATTTTCTTAGCCATATTTAATATTCCTCCAAAAATAAAGCTATTTTTTCACACCTCATTATAACATTTATATCTTGATATTTCAAATAAAATTAATAGAAAACGATTACTTCAAAAAAAATAAAAAGAGAAAAAGGCATTCTAATAAAAATAGAAGAGAAAAAAAGGGCAAAAATTGAATTTTATAGTATTTATATGTCAATCTTAGGATTTTGCCTTGTTTCCTACGAATGATATAAAATGGATGAAACATTGCTAAAAAGAATAAAATAAGCATAAGTGAAATCCCAAAGGACAAATATAATAATCTCATACTACCACCACTCTATTATATGCAATACTTAAGAATAACGTTTAATATAGTAGGCATTATAACACCTTGGTTTTGAGTAATGCTCAAACAATGCTTTTTTAGCTAAAGTATTTCCTTGTCTAGCTGAAATTTCAAAGAGTTTTAAATAATTATCTTCTATGACATGGTTTAGTACCAACATTGCCAAATTATATCCACTTTGTGGATTATATTTAAGAGTCAAATAATAATAAAAAATCTCATCCTTTAATTTTTTTCCAATTGGGGCCAGTTCTTTTAAGTACTGTGTTTTTTTATAATAAAAGATTAATTGATCAAGATACTCCTCATATTTAGAGTATTCTTTATACTTTATATTTTTCTTTATCTTGTAATATAACTCTGAAGGCTTAATATAGTTAAGTTCTTCTTTTGTTGTCAGAAAAGTACGAAAGCTTAAAGAATAGTATTGTTCTAAGAAAGCTTTTGGGATATAGACAATAGGTCTTTTATAAAGCTTCAAAAAAGAGGAATACTCTTCTGACTTTTTAAAATCAAGTGTATAAAAATCATTTAGTAAAGTTGAATACATACTTTTAAATGGTTTTTTACTATGCTTAGAAAAATAATCAAAACAATATACTTCCTCAAGAAAATATTGGATTTCATATTTTTCAAAATTCTTGATTGGAGAAATATCAATTTTATTCGCGTGATCCGTCAAAATCAAATTATGTCGTTGACAGATACTTTCTGTCGTTTTTTCAAGAATTCTGCGGATAAAATCCTTAGTATAAAATTCAATATCCTCCTTATTGAAAATCGTATAGTCTGAAATCGAATGTTCTTCTTTTGAAAAATCCTTTTTAGAATGCTGATACAATAAAAAATCCTTTGATGCCAAATTACAGGATACATCAATTACCCCTGTCTGTTGTTTCTTATCTTTTAAAACTAAGTATTCCAAGTTTTTTATATTTCCTTCGATAAATGGATATACAAGAAATCCTTCTGTAATAGAGATTTGTTCTTCTACAATTTCATTTTGAAATTTGGGATTTTCTTGTATTCTTTCTTTATATATAGAAATTAAAGCATCTGGTTCTATTTCTTTACGATATACATAACAATTTTCCAATATGATCACCTAATAAAAAATATGATAGAGATTAACACTCTATCACATTTTTAATCACAAGTTGATTCTGTTTGGTTTTATCATCCACTCTTAATGTATATTCAATATAATATAGTCGATTTGTCTTTAACTCAGTTTGCAGAAGCTGATACGTTTGTGGAAATAATACGAAGCTTATATTCTCAAAGCTATCATAAAATTCACCAACTAACATTTCTTCTTGTCTCTTAGTGGAGATAGTTCGAATTGCTGTAAAAGCTCCTACGCATCTTCCTGTCTTTTTATTTAAAAAAGTTGCTTGATATTTTTTTTGATACTTTTGCAAATCTAAAAAAATATCGTAGGTAATGTTAAATCCTAAATACTCCTCTTCCTTTTGCTGCAGATAAGCAAAATCATACTCTGAATCATCCTCTATTTTTCCTTCAAGATGCCTTGATATAATCTCATTTACAGAATCCTTGGCCTCAATCATTTTCTTTTTAGACATGCCAAAGCTATCCAAAGCGCCAGCGTAAATTAATGCCTCTAAACAGGATTCACTCAAATTGGTTCTTTCCTTAAAATCTCTAAAGTTTTTATAAAGACCATGCGCATTCCGTTCGTTCACAATATCCTTTGTCGTTGCTTCCCCGATGGAATGAATTGCTTGGAGTGGCATAAACATACCATTTTGATTCACTTCAAAACGATGTGTCGAAACATTTACATTAGGCTTATATGTAGTTACTTGATGTGCTTTGGCATATTGAATGTAACTTATCATAGTTTTAGTTGCCCCAATGACGTTATTTAATATTTTAGATATAAAGATATTAAAATGATTTGCTTTAAGGTAGGCCATTTGATAAGAAACTAAGCCATATGCAACAGCATGAGATTTATTAAATCCATAATTATTAAATCTCAAGAAATATTCATAAATATGTTCTGCAACTTCTTTGGAATGTCCATTACTCATAGCTCCCGAAAGGAAAGCTGCTTCTTGCTCCTTTAATTGACTTTCATTTTTCTTAGAAATAGCTCTTCTTAAAAGATCTGCTTGACCCAAAGTGAAATTTGCAAACCGTTGAGCAATTTGCATAATTTGCTCCTGATAAACGATAATCCCATATGTGCTTTTTAAAATAGGCTCCAATACAGGATGCTCATATGTGAATTTTTTCCCATGACGTCTTGCAATAAATTCGTCAATGTTATCCATAGGACCTGGTCTATAAAGCGCTAGTACTGCAACCAAATCATCAAAGCATTCAGGTTTCAGCTTATATAATACCTGACGAATTCCATTAGATTCCAATTGAAATACTCCAAGTGTATCTGCAGACTGCAGCAAATGATATGTCTTCTTATCATCAAGAGGTATTGTTCTAAGCTTTTCCATAGTAAAACCTGGAATACTTTTTATAACCTCATCTATAATTGTCAAATTCCGGATTCCTAAAAAATCCATTTTTAATAATCCGATTTTTTCCAAATCAACTGCTTCTAGTTGGGATTGATACAATCCATTTAATCCTTCTTGCAAAGGAATGATATCATCTAATACAGTTGAAGAAATGATAATTCCAGCAGCATGCGTAGAGATATGTCTGGGAAGCCCATCTAATCCTCGAATGATATATAAGAATTCATACAATTCTGGTCTATTAACAAATTGCTTTAACAAATCATCATAATTTGGATTGGATTCTACTAAATGAATAACCTCATTTAATCTAGAACTGTTGATTTTACGGATTCGACCCAAATCACGAATAGAAGACTTTATCTGAAAGGTATTAAACGCTGAAATATAACAAACATGCTTTGGACCATATAATTGATTCACATATTGAATAACATCATCTCGATATGTATCTGGAAAATCTGTATCAATATCAGGCATACTAATTCGTTCTGGATTTAAAAATCTCTCAAACAAAAGATCATATTTCAATGGATCTATTTCCGTAATTCCTAAACAATACGCCACTAAGGAACCTGCACCAGATCCACGCCCTGGTCCTACTAAGATTTCTTTTTTCTTTGCATATAATATAAAATCCCAAACAATTAAAAAATAATCACTATATCCCATTTTATGAATAACAGATAATTCATAATTTAAACGCTCTTGATAAATAGGCGGAATATTTCCCTTCAATCTGCGATATAATCCCTTTTTACAAAGTGTAGTTAAATACTCTATCGCACTTTCCCCCTTTGTATTTGGATAAGTTGGTAAATAGAATTGCTTTGGATATAAGGACAAATTCATTTCATTGATAAAATCTTCTACTTCTTGATTGCATATTGGCTCAGTATCAAAGCTATAATCCTCATACTCTTTGACAGAAATTGGTTTTGAATTGATTTGAGTTAATGCTTCATAAATTATAATATCCTCATTTACCAAATATCTACAATTATGAATAGGTATAGTTTTAATATTGAATTCTTTTGCAATATCAATAATTTCTTGATTTGCATTTAATCTGTCTAAACGATTGGTATAAGAGTATCCAATATAAAAATTAAAATAATCATTCAATTGAAGCAGTTTTTGCTTCAATTCCTTCACAGCATGAGAATAATGAAATCTTTCAATAATAGATTCATTATATACTGCAATGAAAGCAATTCCCTTACGATAAGGACTTAAAAACTCCAACCCAAAGGGTTCCTCATTTGTGGAAAGGTATGTACTAATTTTAAGTAAATTCTTATATCCTTCCTGAGTCATTGCATAAGCTAATATTTTTGAGCGGAAGCTGTCATCATCCATATAAGAAATCTCTAAACCAATGACTGGCTTAATATCATTAGCAATACAAGATTGATAAAACTTATAGCTTCCATATAAATTAGAATCTGTAATAGAAAGGAAGGTAAAGGAATGATTTTTCGCATATTGAATATAGTCATTTAAATGAATAGAATTATTTAATAAATTATATTCTGTTTGTCCATATAAAAAACCTTTCATTTCCTTCACCTCCTAATACCATATTTCTTATATTATAGTTGATTTTCTGTTTTATTGCAATTTTTCTTTTTCTTAAAATGCACAAATAGAAAAATTCCACCACCAAATAACACAATCCCAATAAGAACTGGTACCATAAAAATATTTCCTGCATTCTCTATCGATTGACTACTTGATTCATAAATTGTAACATATAGAGTTTCTATAGAAGAAAGATTAGAGGAGTTTGTAACAATCACTCGTACTGGATAGGTTCCTGCCTTAGAATAATCTACAAGACTATCATCATATTCAACTTTAGATATAATATTGGGATCGGATGGATCCTGAACTTTAATGAAATCCAATATCTTAGGCTTTTCATTTTTATTTGTATTGATGTTTTCGACCATAAGAGTTGGTGCAGAATTAGATAATAGCTTTAAACTACAATCTATACGTTCCTCCTTATCTTTTGTACGAAATGTATAATAGGCAACATAGCTTCCTACCTCATTTTTAACATCCTCTGTATGGATTTCAATTTGATTTACAATATTTGTTTTTCCATAATATGCACTTTTGATATTCTTTTTTAAAGCTTCCACAAAATCCTCTGTATATTCTAAAATAAGACTTTCTTTAAATAGTTCAATACTAACTTGATCACGATTGACAATTTCAATTTGTATAGTGATGCTAGAGGCATTATTATTTTTATCTGTAAAATTTACTTCTAAGTCAAAACAACCTTCTTGTTCTGTTGAAAATGGAGAGTAAGAAATTGAGTCTGTGACATCCCCATCAATTTTATCTATCGCTTTAAAATATTTTTGTAGTTGAATGTCTTCTCCCTTAGCAATTAAGATATGATTATTTTCTCCCAAAAAGGTTATGACTGGTCCGATAGGATCTTCAACGATAAGAGTAATTTCCTGCTCTGTAATATTCATATCATCCGATGCCCGTGCTACCATATGATACACACCAGGGGTTTCATAATCCACAAGAGAATCATCAAGCGTTATGCTACAGTTCCCACTATTATCTTTTGCAATAATTTGAGAAAGATAATTTGGCTTTGGACTTCCTATTAAATACGTTAACTCCTTAGGACATTCTATAAACTTTGGTTTTTCTAAATCTACCACTTTAAAGGTAACTAACGTTTTATAGCCTTGACATTGTCCAGGCTTATATTTATTTTCTACTGCCTTATACCAAACCTGATATTCTCCAACCTTATGTGTGTCTACATCTGTTAATAGATATAACCAGTCTCCTGTTGTAATATAACTGATTTCTGCATCACTTAAAAGATTTCCATCCTGATAAAGTGTTGCCTTTGGAATCGAAATGTAATTTTGTAAATTTCCACCCAAAGGAATTTCTATCGTTGTAGTTGCTTCATCCCAAAGAAACATCCAACTACTTGCATTTACACGAATTCCTATCATACAAAAGATAAATAAAAGAATACTATACCATTTTTTCATCATATCCATCCTCCTTCTAATGCTTCATAGGCTTTGCAGAAGCTTTTATATCTTCCAAAATTCGAGCTAATTCGACAAAACTCCTTTAAAAAAAAGACTTTCTCCGCTGCGCTTTTTGTTTGCTTAATATTAGGAATAATAACATCAGTTAATTCCTGATATCTTTCTACATCGTCACTTAAAGTAAAGTAATTTGCAATATTATAACTGAAATCGCATTGATAGCCTAAATTCTTATCCATAGCACAAAACACATTTAAGTAATTTTTAGAATCATATAAAACCGTATATAATAATTGTCCAAAAGGTCTTAATGGCTTATAATTTCTTTGTTTTTTAAGTGCCTTTCTTTTATAATCAAACAAAAACTCAATTGTATTTTTGTACTCTGCTGCTTTTAAATACTTTACTTCTCTTTGAACATATTCATCCATAGAATTTTGTAGCATATACAATGTCTGTAAATATCTTACATAATCTGCTTTAGGAAACTCTGAGGACTTCAAAAATAAATCTAATAATTTTTGACTTTGGAGTAGTGTCATAGGACTATTGATTTTCACATAACACTCCAAGCAAAGAATTGAGGACAACTTCCCCAAAGTATCTTCTAAATTAAACCTATTGCTTAAATTTTTCAAATTATCAATAGTCTCTAAATAGCCTTCTTCATAAAATTTCAAGATAGAATAAAACACCATAAAAATGCTCAACTCATCATCATGCATCATTTGCGTTATTCTAAAAAGCTCTTGTGCTATTTTATTGGCCTCATCCAATTGGTACTTAGATATAAAATAGATTAAAGAAATCAGCTTTGTTCTGTAATTGTCCATTTCTTTACAAGACTCATACATCTTTTCAATTTCTGCAGTTTTCCTATGGTAATAATAATGGACCATTTTGGATAACAAATTCTTTAATTCAAATAAAATATCCAATTTAGGAGATTCTACATGTAGCTTTTTACAAATTTCCTGTAGCATATACCGATTTGGCTTAAGCTGAGCATTTTCAACCTTACATAAATACGAGACAGAACATAAATCTCCAGCAATCGAGGATAAGGTTTGAGATTGACTCGTTCGTGCCCGTTTCAGCTCCGTTCCGATGAGCATATAGGCATTGTCATCTTCCTTTCCTCTTCGTTTTAATTCTTCAACAAAAACATTCTTTTTCATTTCATTTCTCCTTCTACTCATTTTGTTGTACACCTATTATACGAGTTTCTAAAAGGAATGAAAAGAAAAAAAGTATTGATAAAATATTCTCCATTTATTTGAGAAAAATCACTTGTAAAGTACCATACAAGAAAAAGAATAAATTTGTTCGCCATTTATGCCAAAATGGCTCGTATTATACAAAACATTTTTAATTTCAATTTTTGGATGCTCTAAAAAAAATTTATTTAAAGCGTCCTCTAAATCCTGTTCGTGCTCAAAATCAAATATCTTTACCTTCATTTTCATCACCATATGGTACTATATCAAACACATTGCAAAAAAAAAGTAGAAATTCATTTTCTACTCAAATTTTTTTATTATACAAGCAGTATTTGGATAAGGTGCAATTTTCGCATTCTGGATGAATTGCCTTACAATGATATCTTCCAAATAACAATAACAAATGATGTGCTGTAATCCAATCCTCTTCTGGTATATATTTTCGATAAGCCATTTCAGCTTCTAATACAGAGGCATTCTCATCCACATATCCAAATCGCTTTGCCATCCTCTCTAAATGTGTATCCACAGGCATTGCTGGAATTTTATATCCTTCTGCTAAAACGACACTAGCTGTTTTTCTTCCTACACCACTTAAGGTTTCTAATTCTTCTAAAGTTTTAGGTACTACATCATGAAAAACTGTATGTAAGGTGGTTGCCATTGAGATTAAGTTCTTTGCTTTATTCTTGGCAAACCCTAATACCTTAATACACTCATACACATCCTCATAACGAGCCTGAGAAAGCTTCTCTGGAGTAGGATATTTTTGAAATAAGGTAGGTGTCACTTGATTCACACGCTTGTCCGTAGTTTGGCTTGAAATCATTACTGCACAAACCAGTTCAAATAAGTTTGAATAATTCAGTTCGCATTTTGGCTCGGGAATTATCTTATGAATTTCTGATAGGATTGTAGTAGAAAGCTCTTTATTCATACTTAAATCCTCTTTAAAAAATCTTGGAAGGCTGCAGGTGCTTCTGTAGTAGGCTTGACTTCATAGGTTTTATTAGAAAGTCCCATTTGAATAGTTCGCATTGATAGTACTCGTTTAGAAGAAAGAATATGATCAACCACTGCTGCAATTTGGTCATAGGTATAGTGATCATCAATCATAAACCCTTGTAGAATTTCTAATTCGGAAGCTGTAAGAACTCTATTCATTTTTGAGGATATATATTTATTTGCTTTTTCAATATCATAGGTATCTGAGGTATTCTTCTGCATCAACTGCTTCTCAAGCATTTCAAATAAAGGCTTAAAGGAAATACATTCTGTTCCTTTTCCTTTATCATAGGATAAATATACCTCATAATATCCTCGTTCCATTAATGATGCTACCAGCTTGTCCAATTTGGTTGGACTCATCAAGACCTGAGCTTGAATATCCTCAACAGACAAGGTAGACGTTTTCCGATAATTTCTTAGTATATGAATTAAGACAAAAACCTCTTCTGCATTTAATCCTAATCCTTTTGCATAAGTAAAAATAAGCTGTTCATAGTTTAAAAAGCCCTTTTTATATAATTCCTCTAACATATACTAATCCCTCCTAAACACTTTGTTTAATTCCTCATCAAAGCCTAAAATAAAGGCTTTTTTATTTAATATTTCATGTCGCAAATATACTCGTTCATTTTCAGAAGAAAAAATAATTTCATGAATCGCTGGAGCTTGATTGATTCTTAAGGATTGAATTCTTTCTTCTGGAATATGTAAGGTTCTTGCAAGAACCTTGGCTGTTCCACTAGGAGCATCCTTCTTGGATGTCGCATGGATCTCCACAAAATCTAATATTTCAAATTCCTTATGACAATCCTCTATCAACTTAGAAAATAGCTTAATCCCCTTTGCATAATTTGCTTTCCAAATAAAGATAGAATTCTTTTCTTTAGCAAGCTTTGTAAGAACGTCAATTTGCTCAAAGCTATATCCTGTAGTTCCGCTTAAAACAGGAATTCCTTTTTCGATGGCAAAAACCAAATTATCATAAGCCTCTGGAGAAGAGAAATCCACGATTACATCTATAGGAGTAGAAATCTCCGATAAGCTAGAATATGTTGGAACTACCTGATGTTTTAACGTATCTATCCCAATCACTTCAAATGTATCCTTATATTGATTATAGATTTGATTCCCCATCTTTCCACAAATTCCTAAAATTGCCATTCGCATACATATCACCAATGTATTATATGACAAATCCTAGCGTCTTGCTTCTTTATTTAATGCATCCTTAGCAGCATTTTGTTCTGCTTCCTTTTTGGACCTTCCTGTTCCCTTTCCCATTAAAATATCATCCATATATACTGCAATCTCATACGTTCTATCATTTGTTGGACCTTCTTCACTAATCACTTCATAATGTACGGATCTTTTGTCAGCTTGTACCTTTTCTTGAAAAATCGTTTTGTAATCTCTAATCTTTAATACTATCCTTAGATAAGGAAGAACTAAACGTTCAACCACTTTATTTACTTTATCAAAGTTAGAATCCAAGAAGATTGCACCTAGAAGTGCTTCAAACGCATCAGCTACAATTGCTGGTCGCATTCTTCCACCCATATGCTCTTCTCCAACTCCAAGATATAAATACTGAGCCAACTGAATCTTTTCAGCATATACATTTAAAGCTTCTTCACGAACACATTTAGCCCTTGTTTTAGATAATACACCTTCATTTAATGAAATATTATTATATAAATACTTAGACATACAAATCTGTAAAACTGCATCTCCCAAAAATTCTAACCGCTCATTACACTCTATTTGATGTTCATTAGCATAAGAGGAATGTGTTAATGCTAATTTAAGCAGGTCTTTATTTTTAAAAGAATATTTTATTTTCTTTTCTAAAGATTCATACTCCATTTTTTCATCTCCTAATACTCATCTTCTTCAATATCAAACATATCCTCTTGTTTCTGAATAATATGCACTATTTGAGGATTTTTCTCATCAATAGCAATGCTGAGTCTATCTCCTATGTCATAGAATTCTTTACTATAAGCCACTACCTTTTGTCCAGAAGATAGCTTTAAATTTACTTTATATGTTGTATTCCCAATATATTTTCTGTGTCTAGTACCTGTTGTTGTTTGACTTGACAAGCTACAAGATACAACGATAGCCTTTTCTTTTGTATAGCTTCTCCCTTTCTTTAGCTTTAAGGATCTTCTTTGTAACATTTTTACAACAATGAGAGAGGTAAGAATCAATCCAGCGCCAACTCCAAAACAAATAAGTCCTAAAGTGATATGCCCTAATGATATTAACACAACAAACCCAATACAACAGCCAAGAAAGAAAAATAGAAAAACCATTCCTTTAATTTTATCTGCCGTACTAGCTTGCTTCCAGTTATCTATAACTGCCTTGACTTGATATGCATCATAGCTCAGCTTAGAGCCATCTTGATTCACATCCTCTTTTCTTTCCTCTTCTGTCATTTCCCCTTGTCTTTTTACTTCCTTTACTATTCTTTTCAAATAGAAAGGAACCATAAGAATACTTAAGAGTGCAATGCATCCAAAAAAGATAAACATAGGCAAAGCACTATTTATGAGAACGCATATATAGCCTAGTGATAAAAAGCCTCCTATCAAGCCTGCTACAAGTCCAAATCTCAGTAAAAAGAATAGGAATTTCCTTTTCATTGTTATTCCTCTACTGGAGGTAGCTTGGATACAACTTTATTAATGATATCTGCTTGAACAAGTTCACGGGATAAACGAATCGCATGAAAGAAAGCGATAGGGTCAGAATTTCCGTGGGCTTTAACAACGATTTTAGACAAGCCAAATAGCATTGCCCCACCAACTTCCTTTGAACTCATTCTTCTCTTAAATCTCTTTAAATTTTTACGCATAAATAGGTAACCTATCTTTCCACCTAAAGAGGATTTAATCTCTTCGGTAAGCATGGTAGCCATACCCTTTGCCGTACCTTCAAGTGTTTTCAAACATATATTTCCTGAAAAGCCATCTGTTACAACAACATCACAAGGACAATTGATTATTTCTGTAGGCTCAACATTTCCATAAAAATGAATTCCATTTAAATCTTTTAAATAATAGTAAGCTTCCTTTTCGATTTCTCTTCCCTTACCTGGCTCAGAACCAATATTCAACAAACCAACCTTAGGCTCTTTTACCTTTAGTATTTCCTGAGAAACAACAGAAGCAAATAATGCAAGTCCACCAAAATGCTCCTTCTTTAGCTCAACATTAGCACCAACATCAAGTAATAATCTTGGATGCCCATCTAAATTTGGAACAAACGGACATAAAGCAACACGCTCCATTTGAGGCAATCTACGCACTAGAAGATGTGCTCCAACTACAACACATTGTGTAGGACCGCTTGTAACACAAGCATCTGCCTCACCATTTTTACAGGCCTTCATAGCTAAACAAAGAGAGGCTTCCTTTTGGCTTCTAATTGCTTTAACAGGATCCTTTTCTCCCATAGATATCGTATCAGCAGTATGCACGACGGTAATTCGAGTTGAATCCGTTAATAAAGGCTTTATTTTTGTTTCATCCCCATAAAGAATAATTTCTAAATCTTTAAATTTTTTTACGGCCATCATACTACCTAAAACTGTAGTATCAACACCATAATCTCCACCATTTGCATCTACAGCAATTTTAACCATAAAATTTTTCCTCCTAATTATTATAATTTTAGCATTTTATAGTTTTAAAAACTAGTTAATTTTTGTATTTTTAATAGAAATCTGTTGAAATAGCTCTTCCAATTTGGAATTTCTTACCTCTTGCTTCAAATATTTTAAAATATATTCTCTACTATCCTCTAATGCACATTTCCAAATAATGACATCATTCGACTCAAAATCAAAATTTAAACTATTGAAACCAGATTGTTCTTCTCCCAAATAATCTCCTGGACCACGAAGCTTAAAATCCTCCTCTGCTAGAGCAAAGCCATCATTTGTCTGTTCCAAAATATCCAATCGCTTTACATATTCCTTAGTTGTTACTAAATAGCAATAGGATTGAATACTTCCTCTACCTACTCGTCCTCGAAGCTGATGGATTTGAGACAAGCCATAACGTTCTGCATCTAATATAACCATTACAGTAGCATTACTCACATCCACCCCAACCTCAATTACTGTTGTAGATAATAAGCAATCCAATTGATGATTTTTAAATTGCTCCATAATGCTATCCTTATCCTTAGCTTTCATTCTTCCATGCAAAACACCAATTTTAGCTTGTGGTAAGGCACTTTCAAATAGTGTGACTGCCTGATCCATATCAATATAATCTAATCGTTCACTTTCCTGAATTAATGGAACAACAATATAGACTTGTTCTTCCATAGCCAAATGACGCTCTAAGGATTTAATCAAGCTATTGATATTATCCATAGAAACTATTTTAGTTATAACAGACTTTCTGTTTTTAGGCATTGTTTTAATGATAGATAAATCCAAATCTCCAAAAGTTGTTAAACCCAAGGTTCTAGGAATTGGCGTGGCAGTTAAATACAAAGCATCCACTCCATGAAGCTTATCTAATAATGTTTTTCTTTGATTAACACCAAAACGATGTTGCTCATCAATAATAACAAGACCCAAATTTTTAAATAAAACAGTATCCTCTAATAGAGCATGTGTTCCAATCAATAGTGAAATTCTTCCATGAAGCAGCTTATATAATATTTCTGTTCTTTCTTTTTGTTTTACAGAAGAGGTTAATAATTCTACCTGTAAGTCAGGAAAGGTTTTTTTCACATTTTCTAAATGCTGTTTTGCAAGAATTTCTGTAGGAGCCATCAAAGCCACCTGATATCCTGCATTAATACTAGCCAAAGCACATAAAAAGGCAACAATACTTTTACCAGAGCCGACATCTCCTTGAACTAAACGGTTCATTATTTTTGAAGATTCTAAATCCTGTAAACACTCTTCTATCACCTTAGATTGATCAAGAGTCAATTCATAAGGTAAACCTTGAATTGCAGATTGAATTTTCTCTTTATTAATTTTTTTAGGTTCCTTTTGTTCTTTAGAACAAACTGTCCGCAAAATCTCTAGGGAAGCAGTATACCAAAAGAAATCCTCATACCGCACTCTTCTATGGATTTTCTTACAATCGGCTATAGAAGCAGGAAAGTGTGCAAGCCGTACAATTTCATCCAATGTTCCTAGTCGATATTTTTCAATATACTCAACAGGTAAATCATCCTCTATGTGATACCCTGATAATAAAACATTCCGTATAGCATTTTGAATCGTTTTGTTTGGAATATCGGGAATACCATACTCTAAATCAATTCTAAATTCAAAATCCTCAAAGAAAATCCCAGATAAGCTAAACTCATTTTCCTTTTCTTTATATTTTCCATAACAAATGATAGAAATTCCAACTTGAAGCTTAAATCGTAAATAATCGGCAGAAAAAATAATGCATTTTACTTTGCGATTGTTGATTTGAAGGTAAAAAACGAAGGCTTTAGCTTTAGAATTTGACTTAATCCATATCGGTCTTGAGGTAACAACTCCTTTAAAGCATAGCGTTTCTCCACTAAAAGCATTGGCATTATCCACTTGATAAAACCGATATTTTCTTGGATAAAATAAAAGAAGGTCCTTAGGCGTGTAAATATGATTTGCATATAGTCGTTCTAATGTTACAGGACCAATATGCTTGATATCCTTTAATTCCATTCGTGTTCCCTCCTTTTGTGTAGAAAAATGGTTGGATTCCTCCAACCATCACTTTTTTTATCAAAAAATTATTCAACTGCAATAATATATGAATAAATATCTTGTTCTCCGTCAATAATTTCAACTTCAATGCTTGAATTCTTTTCTAAACAAAGACTTTCCAGCATTTCTTTTTCTTCATCTGTTGCATCTTTACCACAGAAGAATGTTACAATCTGACTCTCTTCATCAATTAAGCGAGTCATTAGCTCATTTAATGCATCTGTCTGTTTCTTAGTAGATACCACAATTTCTCCATTTGCAATACCCATGAAATCTCCTTCTGCAATTTTGACTCCACCGATTTCAGTATCTCTTACTGAATATGTGATTTCTCCTGTTTTTACATGCTCTACTGCTTCTGTCATATTTGCAAGATTAGCTTCAACATCCTGTTCTGGATCAAACATCATTAAAGAAGCATAGCCTTGAGCAATTGTTTTTGCCTTTAAAACAGCAACTTTAGAGCCTTTAACTAAATTTGCAGCTTGGCTTGCAGCCATAACAACATTTCCATTGTTTGGAATGATGATAATATTTTCAGCATTTACCTTTTGACATGCATCCACAAAGGCTTCTGTAGAAGGATTCATTGTTTGACCGCCTTCAATGATGTAATCTACACCTAAATCCTTGAAGGTCTGTGAAATTCCTGAACCAAAGCATACAGCAACTAAAGCAAATGCTTTCTTTGGAGCTACGCTCATCTCTTTAGCTCCTGTTTTTAAATGGGTATGCTGAATTCTTTGATTCTCTATCTTAATATCGGTTAGTTCTCCATATTTTAAGGCTTGTTCTAATACACGACCAGGATGATCTGTATGAAGATGAATTTTTGATACATTGTCCTGTAAAAGCATAAATAATTCATCACCAAGACAAGATAAAGAGGACTTTAATCCACTTTCATCAAAATTCTTTGGATCATTTAAGTTAATGAAGAATTCTGTACAATATACATTTTTCATTTCTACTGGTTTTTCCTCTGCTTGAGTTGCAGGGACACCTTCATTTGCTTCAAGCATATGACCATTCAAAGCCATAATCATACCTTTCACAATTTCTAGAAAACCAGCACCTCCACTATCTACTACTCCTGATTCCTTTAATACGGGTAATAAATTAGGTGTATTATTTAAAGATTTTTGAGCTTCTTCATAATAACAATCTAACAAAGCATCGATTGTTTTAAACTCATTCATATGTGTTCTAGTATTTTCAGCAGCCTCACGAACAACGGTTAAAATTGTTCCTTCAACTGGCTCCATAACAGCCTTATATGCAACACGACATCCTGATTCCAAACAATTCATAAAATCCTCAATAGATAAATTGTTATGGTCTAGTTTTTGCATTCCCACATAAACTCCACGGAAAAACTGAGATAAAATAACTCCTGAATTTCCACGAGCTCCCATTAAGGCTCCACGAGATAAAACCTTACCTACTTCTATAATTGAGGATGATTCACAAGAATCCATCTCTCGAACACCTGACATAATTGTCATAGACATATTTGTACCTGTATCTCCATCAGGCACAGGAAAAACATTTAATTCATCCACTTTTTTGTGGTTGTTCTTTAAGTTAATAGCACCATTCATTACCATCTTCTTAAATAAAGCTACGCTAACACTACTCACAGCCATGGTAATTCCTCCTAAAATATCAAATTAAGTATATATGTTATAGCTAATTGCTATAGGGTAATCAAATCAAAAATAATATATGTAAAAACTAAAATATAGACAGATTTCGACCTTATAAAAATCACCTCAAAATAATTAAAATGTTTAATTCATTTAACATTATAACATCAAATTCTTAAAAAGTAAAACAAAATTTACAATTCTAAGGGTATGACTTCTAAAATATACCAATTTTTTAACAAAAAGTCAAATACTTTATAAAAAAACAAAAAAGTTCTTGCAATTATGGCGGTTTTAAGGTATACTAATAAAGCTTGAAGTTTAATTTTAACGTCATAAGGAGGTAAGAACTATGGCTAAATGTTATATCACTGGTAAAGGTACTGTAACAGGAAACAAAAGATCTCATGCTTTAAATGCTACTCGCCGTACATGGAAGGCTAATCTTCAAACTGTTCATATCAAAGATGAGAACGGTAACGTTAAGAAAGTAAAAATTTCTGCTAGAGCTTTAAAAAAGTGTAATCTAGAAAGAGCTTAATTTGTAAATTTTAAAAGGGCTTCAAAAGCCCTTTTCTTCTTTAAAAAAGGCACAGATTCTTCTGTGCCTTTATTTTATTCGGTTGATTCAAAAAACATGCCTGCATCTAGATATTTAAATGCATTTTTTATCGTGTTATAGTTGTTGGGATATTTATAGTAAAAGTATGTTTTCTTAACTGTACCATCTGAAAAATATAATAGTATATTAAATCCAGCTCCATCGCAAATGATATCATCTGTTATATACTCTTCCTCCCATGTGTATATACCCGATTGAATAATGAATGCTATGAATTTTTCTTTTTCCTCTTCTGTGACACTTTTAATCCTTTTTGGATGATTATATCTCTTTTCAAGATATTGAACATATGAATCATATGTTTCATACTCTTTCTGAAGGAATTCATTTCCAAAATAGTTCTTTTTTAATAATTCTAAAGCATCATCAGTAGTTCTTGCTTCATCAGTAATAGTAAAACCCTCAAAATCAAAGGTTCGAACATAGTGAACAGGAACAAAGGCAAATCCTTCGCTTGTTATTGTTTCAATACGGACCAAGTCTTTATTATCATATTCCGTTGATTGCATACAGCTTGTAAATATTCCCAAGCACAATATTGCCAGTAGAATGCGCCAAAGCTTCATAGATTATTCTCCTAAATCTTGAAAGAATTCTACTACCTTTACAGTATCTTCATTTGTAACATAAAGATTATCTTTTACTAAAAATGCTCTTGAATCACTAAGATGACTTTTATCTAATTCAATTTCCTTATAGATAGAGACAACCTGATCTTCATTCTTAACATCAATTTCAAAGATTAAATAAGCATCATCAGCAACCTTAGTTCCTAAATAAAGTTTCCCTTCTTTTTCATAGAAGAACAATGCTTTATGGTTAGAAAACATATTGCTGTGAAGACGTGAATTAACATAATCTCCTTCATCCATATAAAGAACTTTGACCAAAATAAAGTCTTTGCCAATTTGAGTGGTTCCATCAGAAGTGTTTTCATATACTGATATTTTTGGATTTATCAATGAATCTGTAAAGCCTAATCCAAGTACATATTCCTTGCCATCAACAACAAATGTATGTAGGTAATTGGAATAGCCAGGCGCTTTATAAGCAGATACAATTACAGGTTTTGTAGGGTCAGAACAATCAATTTCATAAAGAGGGTCTGTATTTTGATATGTTACAACATAGCATGTATTTTTATCATAGCGTACAGATTTTACGATTTGTCTATCTAGACCAATTCCTTGATCTAAATATCCAACTCTTTCGTAATTCTTAGAAATATCAAATATAGTAATTGCATTTAGTTCAGTAGCATTTCGTGCGGTATCTGTTGTAACCACTCTAAATGTATTATTGTATTCATCCATTGAAAATTGATTTAAAACATGACCACAAACACGAACACAACCAACAGGCTCTAAATCAAATGTGAAAATGGATATGCCAGTATATATGCTTTCTGAAGCTGCAATATAGAAATGATTTTCAGATGCATATAAAATGGAATTAGATTGAGAAAGTAATTGAATTTCCTTTTTTACAAATGTATTTAAATTCATACGAACAAGAGAATATAAATACCTTGGCTGACTACAATTATCATAATAACAATCATTGTAAATAATTTCTGATTCTGATGCTTTAAAGCCTTTTACCAAATATAAGTTTTCTCCTACTAATCTTGAGTCAAGGCAGATATCATATTCAAATTGGTGTTGAAGAACTAGCTTATCATTCTCAAATTCATAAACGTTTGTTTTGTGGTTTCCTATAGAAACAATTCGATTTTGATAAATATATAATTCGTTTCCAGAATCTGTTTGCGATAGAACAGAGGATTCTGTTTCTATATTATAAATATAAAGTGCATTATAAACTAAATAGTAAATGTATTTCCCATCACATTTAGCAACATCTGCCTCATCAAGTCCCTTTACCTGAACATTCGTATTAAAAGAGTTGTTCTGATTTTGATTTGAATCAGCACCAAAGGAAGGCTCAGTATTGGCTGGACTATCTGGAACAACCATTACACCAAGATCTTCTCCTTGATTTTTCATACAACCTCTGGGTTGAGAAGAAAACAGATTGGATAGAATAGACTTCTGTTTTGTGCGATACACTCTTTGGTTTGAATATTTTGTAACTATCGACTCAT
Source organism: uncultured Mollicutes bacterium (assembly GCA_947177025.1). Classification (GTDB taxonomy): domain Bacteria; phylum Bacillota_I; class Bacilli_A; order Acholeplasmatales; family Anaeroplasmataceae; genus Pelethenecus. The sequence goes on from CAMWSQ010000007.1 coordinate 18,252, forward strand.
ACTCTTTTTTTGAATGAATGGAGGATAGTCCTTCAGAAGTATCATAATTTACCACTTCTGTTCTCAAGGAATTATTGAAGCTGTCTACTCCTGCATTGTAGCTGATTACATAAATATGCTGTCCTATTAAAACTGTAAAAATCAGTAAAAAGGCTAAAGCAAATGCATAACGCAGTTTAAATTGGAATTGTTTTTTTGGTTGCATCTCTTTTGTTTGAAATGTTTCTTGATATTCATTTTTTAAATTTTTCTTGTAATCTTTTAGTTTCATAATGGTTTTTCCTCTAAGCATTCTTTAAGTTTTTGTTTGGCAGAGTAGTAATACTGGTTTACAATGGAAGGCTTCAAGTCTAAGATTTCTGCGATTTTTTTCGTTGTGTGGCCACACCATACCTTCATTAAAAAAACCTCACGCTCTGCTTCTTCTAGGTGGCGAATTGCATAGTACAAATAGGGATGTGTACTTTTTATATCAGGTAAGATATCCAAAGACTCCACAGTTGTTTCTTTCTTTTTCCTTACATAATCTAATGCCGTATTTTTAGCAATTAAATATATCCAAGAACGAAAGTTTTTTGTTTGATAGCTTGAAATCATTTGATTCACTTTGACATAAGTATCTTGAATTAGGTCTTCAACGATATGACGCTTAGGCACAATGGAATAAATTGCAAACTGTACTAAAGCTTTTGTCTCTAAGTAAATTTTATCAAAGGAAGAAGAATTCCCGGCTTTATATCTTTCTACTTCTTTTTCTAAGTTCACTTTTCCCCACCTCACTTAATATAACGAATAACCATGGGATTTTTTTTAAACTTTTAATTATTTTACCATAAATAAAAGAAAAAGGCTTTAATTAAGCCTTATTTTCTATTCTTTTATGCTGGAGCAACGCATTGCGTTTAAGATAGCTAGTATTGCCACACCAACATCTGCAAACACTCCAAGCCACATATTACTATATCCTAATGCGGAAAGGATTAAAACAAGAACCTTGATTCCTAATGCAAAAATAATGTTTTCAAAAACAATGCGCATTGTTTTCCTAGCAATTTTTTTAGCTATAGAGATGCCTTTTAAATCATCCTTCATAAGAACAATATCTGAAGCCTCTATTGCAGCATCAGAACCAACACCACCCATAGAAATACCAATATCTGAGCGCATCAATACAGGAGCATCATTGATACCATCTCCAACAAAGGACACATATTCTTTATCCTTTTTAGAAGATAGAATGGCTTCAACTTCAGTTACCTTGTTTTGAGGAAGTAAGGATGCCTTATAGGAGGTTACTCCTAGCTTCTTTGCAACATCATTTGCAATGGCTTCATTATCGCCTGTAAGCATAATTGTTTCATTTTTCATTTGATTCAAGGATTGAATTACAGAAGGAGCCTCTTCTTTAATTTCATCACAAATGAGAATTGAACCAACAAATTCTTTGTTTTTCGCAACATAGATAATGGTTCCAATTCCAGATGCTTCAGCATAGTCAATCCCATTTTCCTTCATCAGCTTTTCATTACCACAATAAATGGTATCCTCACCATTTGTTGCAAGAATTCCATGCCCTGCAACATCCGTCAAGGTATATCCATCATCCTCTGGCTGAACTAAAGAAAGAATACTCTTCGCAATTGGATGATTGGAATTACGCTCAGCAATCCCTGCTAAACGCAATACCTCTTCCTTTCTATCTTCTGGCCAAACTTGAGCAACTGCAAAATTTCCTTTTGTTAATGTTCCTGTTTTATCAAAAACAAAGGTATTTACCTTATTAAACATCTCCAAATAATTAGAACCTTTAATTAAAATACCATTTTTGGAGGCAGCCCCTATTCCAGAAAAGAAAGATAATGGAATAGAGATAACAAGAGCACATGGACAAGATACAACTAAAAAGTTCAATGCACGATAAATCCATTCTGTATAATCTTTAGTAATAAGCCCTGGAATTAATGCAAGTAAAACTGCAAGAATAACAACTGTAGGCGTATAATATTTTGCAAACTTTGTAATAAAGTTTTCTGCCTTAGATTTTTGATCTGAAGCATTTTCTACTAAATCTAATATTTTAGATACAGTAGAATCATAAAAAACCTTCGTTACTTGAATTTTTAAAGTTTGAGTTAAATTGATACATCCACTTAATACTTCATCCTTTACGGCTACTTCTCTTGGCAAGGATTCTCCTGTCAAAGCTTTTGTATCTAATGTAGAATTACCTTCTATTATAATTCCATCTAATGGAATCTTTTCTCCTGGTTTTACAAGAATAATTTCTTCTAATGCAACTTCATCAGGATCAATAATTTCTACTTCTCCATTTCGTAAAACATTTGCAAAGTCAGGGCGTATATCCATTAGGCTAGAAATAGATTTTCTGGATTTTCCAACTGCATATCCTTGAAAGAATTCGCCTACTTGATAAAAAAGAATTACCGCAACAGCCTCATCAAAGCCTTCTATATCCTGTCCAGTCACTCCTCTAACTATACCAAGTGAAAAGGCACCAATGGTAGCTACACACATCAAAAAGTTTTCATCAAAGATTTGTCCATGACATATATTTCTGATTGCCTTCCATAAAACATCATAGGCAATAAACAAATAAACTACAAGATAAAGACATGCTGGAAAAATCCAACTCAAGTTTTCATTTGGTATTACCTTATCCAAATGAAGAATGTGATCTAATGTAAATAAAATAATAAACAAAAATAAAGTTATACAAATTCTAATTAGATTTCGTTTTTGTTTTTTTGTCATACTATCCCTTCTCTAATCTTAAAATAAATACACAAATACCATTGCACATAATATACCTATCAGCATACTGACAGCAGGAATTCTTCCTTCATCCATCAAAATAGATTGTGGAATAATCTCACAGAAGGTAACATATAGCATTGCACCACCTGCAACACCCATACAGATTCCAATTGCCAATGGTCCTATTTCACCAATTGCCTGACCTAATACTGCTCCAACGACTGTTGCTGCTCCTGCTAATGAAGTCAAAAGAACGGTCTTCCACCCCTTCATACCACCACTTGCTAGTGGCGCAGAAATTGCCATACCTTCGGGAATATTATGCACTGCAATCAAGATAGCAACAAGGACTCCCATTCTTACCTCAGCAGTACCTGTTGCTCCAATGGCCATACCTTCGGGAATGTTATGAAACATAATCGCTAGTAGCATAATCAATCCTGCTTTAAATAAAGCTTTCTTATCTGTTTTTTCCTCTGATTGATTTTGAGTTAATTGCAATACTTGAGTCTCATGGTGAAGTTCCTCTAAGCTTCGATGGGTTTCTCTTACGTTTTCTAATTTATCTAACAATTTATTTAAGCCAAAGGTTAGTAATATACCTAATGCAACTGCCGCAAAGGTTATAAAAACTCCATACGGATGATTTTCAAATCTTGTTTTTTCTATAGATTCTGGTATCATCTCAAATACGACAATCCCAACCATTACACCACCAGCAAAGCTCAAAACTCTACTCATAACCTTATTACCTTTATTTTTAAGCAAAACTCCAAGAATTCCACCCACACCTGTTCCTACAGTTCCAGCAATAAGCGAGAGTACAAGAATTAAAACATTCATTTTTCTATGTACCCTTTATTATCTTTTAATAATACAATCAGGTTCAACCTTTTTGCATACACGAACAACTTCGTCAAGTATTTCTTCAAATTGATCATCTGGTGCTTCAAGAGTTAGCTTTTGTGACATAAAACTTACACTTGCTGATTGTACCCCTTTTATTTTTAAAATACTTCTTTCCATCTTAGCTGCACAATTTGCACAATCTAAATCCACTAATTTAAAAACCTTTTTCATTCTTCTATACCTTCCTTTTTTTCTAATATATGCTCAAGAGCCTTTTCATAAATCATAACTACATGTTCATCTGCTAAAGAGTAAAATACTTCTTTACCTTGTTTACGGAATTTTACAAGATTATAATTTCTTAAAACCTTGAGCTGATGAGATACTGCTGATTTTGTCATTTCAACAATCTTACATATATCACAAACACATAGCTCATGATGAAATAAAGCAGCAAGTATTCTTGTTCTTGTAGAATCTCCAAATACCTTAAATATCTCTGCAACATTATGTAAATGCTCTTCTTTCGGCATCAATGCTTTGACTTCTTTAATCCATTCTGTATGTGGATGTTCTACTTCACATTCAACAAAATCAACCATAGTTTCACTCCTTTAATAGTTGAATAGTTGTTCAACTATCTATATTATAGTTGAATGTGCATTCAACTGTCAAGGCTTTTTTCATTTTTTTATAAAAAAAATAGAAATTGCTTAAAATGCAATTTCTATTCATCTTATTTCTTTTTACTACGAAACAGATTTAAAAATTTCACAAGGAAATTTGGGAGTTTAATAATTATGATTCTAATGGGTATCACCTTTAGTAAAGGGTATGTAAAATCATTTTGAAATATGCTTTAATTTTTGAATATTTTTAAGAGAATCTACTGCTCCTGTGATATAGGAGCCAACTACAGCCAAATCTAAATAAGAGGAAACCTTAGGTAAGGTCTCATCTGTGATTCCTCCATCTATACTGATTAAGTAGGAATACCCTTTTTGCTCTTTTATTTTTTTTAGATAGGAAACCTTATCAATAGCATTTTCCATAAATTGTTGTCCACCAAAGCCTGGCTCTACAGACATAATAAGAACAAGATCTACAAAAGACAAGTAAGGAAGTAATGCTTCTACCTTTGTGTTTGGTTTAATAGATATTCCTGCTTTAACATTATGTTTATGAATATAGTCTATTACTGCTTTAGGATCATCTACCGCTTCTAAATGAAATGTAATAAAATCACTGCCAGCATTCACAAAGTCAGGAATATATTTCATTGGATCAGAAATCATCAAATGTGTATCTAAAATAAACTGATTTTCTTTATGAATGGATTTTACCAAAGAAGGTCCAAAGCTAATATTTGGAACAAAATGTCCATCCATAATATCTAAATGTAAATATTGAATATCATCCTTTACAATATTCAATTCTTCTTTTAAATGATTATAATTCATATTTAATATAGATAAAGAAATGTTCATTATCGTTTCTCCTCCTTTACAACCTGGGCCAGCATTTTTAAATAATTCTCATAGCGGGAAGAAAGAATCCTTCCTTCCTCTACTGCCTTATGGACTCCACAATCCTTAGCATTTCTTTGATGAAGGCAATCCTTAAATCTGCAAGTTTCGTTGTTAAACTCAACAAATAAAGAGGATAATTCTTTTTTCTCTATGCCTAAAACATCTAGTTTAGAAAATCCTGGAGTATCTCCAATATATCCATTTTCATATGGATATAAGGTAGTTTCTCTAGTGGTGTGTTTTCCTCTTCCTAATGCCTGACTGATTTCTTGTGTTTTTAATTCAAAGTTAGGAAGGATTGCATTGATTAAGGTGGATTTCCCTGCTCCTGTCTGTCCAGACAGGACTGTAACCTTTCCCTCTAAATGCTTAGCAACAGCATCAGTTCCTTCTCTTGTTTTACTATTCACATACAAAACAGTATATCCCATATTTTCATAATAAGATAATTCCTTTTTTAAAGAAATGATTTCTTCTACAGTTAATTTATCTATCTTTGTAATTACAATCAGAGGAGAAATAGATTTTTTTGTTATATTCACTAAAAATAAATCTAATAAATAGGAAGAAAAGTCAGGTTCTTTAGCAGCAAATACAAGAAGGATTTGATCTACATTTGCTATATCAGGTCGAATAAGTTCATTTGTGCGCTCTAAAATAGATTCTATACGTTCATCTAAAACTTCTACCAAATCTCCAACCTTAGGAGATTGCTTCACAATCATAATCGTTTCTTTTTTACTATAACTATTTGGGTTAGCTTGAGTTGTTTTTACACTTCGAAACTTTCCTCTAGCTGGGATTGTTGTGGTAGTACCATTCTCCAAAGCTACTTGATATTTGCCACCATTTGAATTGATAATTCTTCCTTGCATGCGTTCTCCTATTTTGTAATCCAAAGGATATATTTTACTATATTACTATCATATAACTTTTGGACTTCAAACGCAACTAATTTATTTTCTATTTCGTTAGAATTTACATAATTTATCTCAAATTCGTATCCTAAATTTTCAATTACTTCAATAAAAGAATCAACATCAACAACTGTAGTAGTTTGTATGCCTTTAGATACATATAAATCTAAGGTATAGGAATTATTTTTATGAATAAGCGTGTTTGCAGGAGTTGATTGAAAAATGATAATATCTTCCTCAACTGGTGTTTGCATATAAGTGATATTCACTTTTAGATTATATTCATTAATCCATTGCAATGCATCCTCCATTGTCATTCCTACAAAATTAGGCATCATATAGGAGGAATGATTTGAAGAGAGTGTAAGACATAATTCATCTCCTTGATTTAACACAGATCCATCTACCAAAGATTCTTTAATGATGAGTCCGCTGATTACATTATCAACTTCCTCATACTCAATCTTAAGTCTTAACCCATAGCTATTACACATAACATTGATTTCTTCGTCCACATCCTCATAAACTCTACCTAAGTAGCTTTTATAGGCAACTGGCATAATTTTGCCCACATATAAAGAAACCACATAATCCGCTTTGATATTTGTCCCAGCGTAAGGAATTGTTTTTAAAGCTAAATTTTTATCATTTTCTATATATGTAATTTGGTATTGAATATGATTTTTTTCAAGCTCTGCAATCGCATCATCTTCTGTCATATCAACTACATCTGGGATGGTTACAATCTGACTATGAAATATTTTGGGAGAAATAAAAAGAAAATAAATCCATAGAATACCTATTCCGAATATCACAAGCCATAATCTAAGTGCCCATTTCATACTATCACCATATATAGTATTTTACAAAACAAATAAAATATGAAAAAGAGTAAGGAAATTCTATCCTTACTCCGTATTTGTATTCACTTTAAAAATTAAAAAGTAGTTTTCTTATTTCGATATGCTTCTATGTTTTCAATATAGGTATGCTTTACTGTCCACTGCTTAGATTTTACTTGTAACCAGAAAACATATATTCCACAAGTGATACATGTTAATAAGAACCATTTTATTCTATTGCCAAAGTATTCCATAGCAGTACCATCAAAATTAATGGAACAGCCATCAATCACTTGATGTCTTGCAAACCATTTTTCTTTATAGCAATGTGCCCAAAAGCTTCCAAGGAAAAGAGTAATCACCGTTACTATACCCGTAAGCAATCTTACACCAAATAATCCAAATGCTCCACCAGTAAATTCAGATTCTCCATTCATTCCTGCAATGTGTGTATGTTTAATTTCCCAACGCTTTAAATTTACTGCCATAAATAAAGAATAAATACCACAGGTTATAATCGTTAATAATATCCATAAAATATATTTTCCAAACAATTCTCCTGCCGTTCCATCAAACGAAAGTCTTTTACCATTGTAATAGGTATGTTCTGCTTTCCATCTAAGCTCAGTGCATTTCATTAGTGGATATAGCAAACCCAAAAACAGACCACTAATCGCATATGTAGCAAATCGAATCAAAAACCACATGAATGCTCCACCAGTAAATTTAGATTGTTCTGTTTGATATGCCTGAGGAGAATGATTTGAGGCGAGAAGTTGACCATCTTGTTTTGTGTAAGAAACCCCTGGGAGCAAATAACTTGTACTTGTAGATTGTTTCATTGGTTCTACTTTCTTTGATTTTACCAAAGCAAGTATTCCTGCAATAATATAGACTAAATAAGCAACTCCTGAAAGGATAAATGTTGGAATTAGTTTTTCCCATTCTATGCTTTCATATACGCTATCCATTGTGCTAGAATCCATATTAGAAAACATACTTTGGAAATAAGAATAGTTTAAGAAAAACGCACCAACAAATAATGCTATTTCAATAAGAAACACAATGAGTATAAGTAGAATTGAAAAAATATCTTTTTTCTTTTGATTATAAACATCTCTTGCATTAAAAGATTTAATAAATGCAATTAAAAGCATAATCCCTGAAACACTTGCTACAATTGGAATAATGCCAAGTAAATAAGCAATCCCTGCCAATTTCAATCCATCTCTTATTCCATAAGGATTCTGAGATGCAGGAGGTATAGGCTTTGCGGTACTTCTATTTTCAAGTGTCTGTAAAGATCCATTATTTGGCTGAGATCCTTGTGGCACAGTATAAACACCTTCTTCAAAATTACTGCAACTTGAATCCGGACTCACTCTTTGCATACATCCTTTTATTTCTGCATCATATTTACAAAAGCTTTCTCCAGCTCTGTATCTATGATGTTTACAATTTCTACAACATTTCTCCATAATTCTATTCCTCTTTCAAATCCCTCAAATAATTATACCACTCCGCTATTATTTTAGCAATGAAGTTTCTAAGAAAAAGTTCTCTATAAATAATATTATAGAGAACAAACAATCATCTTTTTTTTAAATATTTTTCCAATTCAGAAAGGATTCAATTGACAAATAATAACTAGAATCTAAAATAATTTCTCCTGAACTTCTATATCGCATTGTCATTAATCCTAAAAGTTCTCCCTTATCATTAAACACAGGGGCACCACTACAACCTGGATTGATGTTGATATCACTCGTGTAATACCTTTTTACTTCATTTTCTATTTCAACCATTTTGTTTGTTGAAGTAATCATTCCTTTATGAAATTCTAATCCATTTCCATTAGAATTCGCAATAGTAAAAACTTCCATTCCAACTACTTGCTGATTTCTAAATAAAGTAAAACACTTATACCTGTTTGTTTCTGTATTTATAAGTATCAGTGCCATATCATCATTCTCACAAGAATCTAAAAAAGAGGCAGCTTGAAACTCATTCTGTTGTACAAATCTAATCTCAATAATTGAATAAGGAGTTAAATCATCTTGTAAAACTACATGCTTATTGGTCAATATAGTTCCATTTTCTTCTATAAGACATCCTGTACCATAAAAATAGGAAACATCATCATTTGTGCATCTTATTTCCACTACTTTCATTTTATTATAGGTATAAATGTCTTGATTATTCTTACTGCTACTACACCCAACTAAAGTTAAACAAAATAATAACAAAAAGATAAAGTAATGCTTCATTTCAAGTCATACTCCTTTCAGCAAAATTTCATAATACATATTAGCTTTTTCTTAACAATCTCATAATCAAATCTGAATTAACTTCACCTTCAAAAAAGGTATCTGAAATTGTTTTCCCATCCTTTGTTCCTAAAAATAACATTGAATATTTGTAACAGTCAAACCAATATTCTGTGAATTCATCATGCTTATTATCTTTAATAGTATAGTGTATATATGCTTCCTCAGTTAAACCCTTTTTAAAAAGAATATAACACAAAAACGTATCTGGATCATTTCCATTATAAAAACCAGCTTCTGTATAATTAAAAATCAATTCTTCATCTGGATACTTTAAGATGTTTTCTTTTGCTTCTTTACAATACCGATAATCTTCTCTTATATTTTCTACCAAATCTTTAGGTTTGTATTTAATTTCTATTTCATAGTATTTTTTAAGATTTGTTATAAATGTTTCAAAAT
>CAMWSQ010000008.1 GCA_947177025.1 uncultured Mollicutes bacterium
ATTATATAGATTATCTAGTTTGTAATATTAGATTGGTTTTGAAATGTTTTTTTTCCTGTAAATATAGTAGAATACCACCTACACCCAATAAAAAGGCTTGTACAACGATATATGTAATCCAAACGCCTGTAAGCTTCAAAATAACACTAAATAAAGCTAAAAATAGGGGTGTAAAGACAAAAGGATCCAAAATAACGAGAATATTTGCATATAGTTTAGAATCTATGGCGTACAAATAGCTAGAAATCACCTTTAAAATAGAAATTAGAATACCTCCAGCCAAGTAGTAATATAGTCCGTCAATATAAAGCTGATAGGCCTTCTCAGATAAATTGTATAGCTCTCCAAGCTGTTTTCTAAGTATAATTATGAGAATATCGAACACTAAAACAGTACAAAAACTAATGATAAAACACGATTTGAGCATCTTATGGTTCTTTTTATACTCTTTCTTAGCTTCTTGGTATGAAAACAGAGGCTGAATAGAATCTCCAACCGCACAGCTGACAGCCATCAAAATATAAGCAATATAGGAAAGGAGTGTATAAGCAGCAACTGCTTCATCTTGTCCATAATGATTGCAGACAATATTTGTTATTAAGATTACTATAGAATATGAATAAGATAAAATAAATGGGGCTATACAAGTTTTAAATAAACTGAGAATGGCTTCTTTTTTGAAGGTAATCCCTTTCAACTCTTTTAATATTCCTACTAGGCAGATACCTGCTGAGACGACCTGAGCCAAAACAGAGGCGAGTGCTGCCCCAAAGAGGGCATAATCAAACACAAAAATTAGGATATAATCTAATAAAAGATTGGTTCCCATTGAGGATAAGGAAGCTACGGCAGCAAGCTTTACCTTATTTGAATTCTTGAGTAATGGAATCAGCATACACCCTAAAACCTGAAACACGGATCCAGCCAAAATCATTTTCAAATATTCTATCGCATAAGGATAGGATTGGGAAGTAGTTCCCAGTCCAGACAAAAGAGGCTCTCTAAGTACGTAGAAAAGAAGCCCAAGGATAGTTGCAAGGGCTATACCAATCACAATGACCGTTAAACGTATTTTATCGGCCTCTTGAAACTCTTCCTTGGCGTTCTTCTTTTGAATATAAATTCCTGCTGATAGCCCAAGTGCCGTCCCTAAAGCCTGCAAGCAAGCAGTCACTGGCCAAACAATATTGATTGCGGCAAGACCAGCATCTCCTATTTTTTGTCCAATAAAGATTCCATCTATCATTGCATACATACTCATCAAAACAGTCGCAACTAGGGATGGAATTAAATAACTAGAAAATTTTTTCATAGATTTGTATCAGCTTTAGATTGAATGACAAGGACCCTTCCACCTTTAATGGTAACAATTCCTCTATCATGTTTAATCTCATTTGAGATCGTTAATGGGTCTGTATTTTTCAAATAATAATTTGTTAAAGGATAGCTAAATCCTTCCAGTGTAATGATTGTATCCTCCAAAGCAAAGAAAGAAATAAACTTGTATTCTGTTTTCTTGATACTAAAGGAGGAATCCATAATATACATATGAGAGTTGTTGTCAAGCATTTCAACCTTAGAATGAGTTTCCATCAGCATCAAATTTGCAATGAAATGCTCAATTCTTTTTCCCTGAATACCACCTAAAATAATGATTCTAGAGGCATCCTTGCATAGCTTTAATGCGGCACCTGTGTCTGTATCATTTTTCTTATCTGGTAATGTAATAACCGTTGTGTTTTGACGAATCAGTTCTAATTTTTCCTGATCAATAGAATCAAAATCACCAATAGCTACATCTAGCTTTACTCCATTTTTTAGAGCTGTATATGCACCTTCATCTACTCCAATTACATATTTTCCTTGGAAATTGAAGCGTGAAAAATCCATATCATGTCCGATAATTAATACATATTCCATTCTTACATCATCCTTTCTTGCAACCATTTTTTCAACGTATAATAGTCAAAATTTCCATCCTTTCTTCCTACAATTTCCTGATTCTTAATCAATAGATAGGATGGCATTTTATTTATTTTTAAATCATGCTTTAAATTTGTGTATTTTGTAGTGTTTACTTTATAAAAAGTTAAATTCTTAAACTCCATATTGAGTCGTTGAATTCGTTCTGCAAGCATATTGCATTTTGAATTCCATGAAGCATAAAAATAATATAGGCCATCAGCTAAATTTGTCCCATTATATTCATAAATCAAGTTAACCCGTCCTTATTTTAATTTGACGACAGTTACACCGTTTAAGCCTTCTCCTTCTTGACCATAGCGATAACTTTTTACATAAGAACACTGCTTCAAATACTCCCAAACAGCTTTGCGAATGGCTCCAGTACCAAATCCATGAATAATAGTTACAGTTTCTAGATTTCCTAAAATAGCTTGATCAAGATAAGTATCCATTAAATCCTTTACCTCTTCATAGCGTTTACCACGTAAGTCTAAAGAAAGACTTGCATGAGATGTAGGATTGTACCCACTCATTCTTGTTTTCTTTTGAGGTTTTTCAACTGGTCTTGTAGCCTTCATTAAATCATTTTTGGAAAAATCCATACTAAACTGACCCATTTGAATCGTGTATCGATCTTTTTTTATTTTCACAATCGTACCATATTGCTCATAGGGTTTAATAAAGACGTATTCTCCTGCCTCAAAGACTTCATCAAATAAAACATCCTCTTCCTTGTTTCCTGCTTGTTTTAGTCGATGCTTTAGACTAGCAAGTTCATGATCCTTGTATTCTCCACTGGTTTTTTCCTTTAATTCCTTTAAAATATCCTGAGCTTCTTCTGTAGTATCTGCAATAATCTTTTTTGCTTCTTGGTGAGCTTCTTCCAATATTTTATCTCTTTGCTTAGACAAAACCATTTTTTCAGAGGAAAGCTTTTGATTTAAACTATCGTACATTGCTATTTTATGCGAAAGCTCCTCTTCTTGAGCCCTTAGTTTTGTAATTTCTTCCTCCATATTGTCCATCATTTTAGATGACTCTGAAGGATTTAGACTCTGCATATACCCTTTACTAGCTGTGATAATTTCCTCAGGAAGTCCTAGCTTTGAAGCAATATCAATTGCGTTAGACTTTCCTGGAACACCAATTAAAAGACGATATGTGGGAAGTAAAGTATTACTATTAAATTCTACTGACGCATTTAAAACATCTGTTTCCTTAAAGGCATAGGATTTCAAATCACTGTAATGAGTTGTGACTAAAATCTTAGCACCTCGCTTTTTTAGGTAATCAATCATTGCTATTGCAAGACTACTACCTTCCTTTGGATCCGTTCCACTTCCTAATTCATCTAATAAAACCAAAGATTCAAATGTTGCAGAGGCTAAGATTTCATTCATCTTTTTCATATGTGCAGAAAAGGTAGAAAGAGATTGAGCAATCGATTGGTCATCACCGATGTCTACTAAAATCTCAGAAAAAACACTCAAGGTTGAATCTGAGCTACAAGGTAGCATCATTCCACACATCATCATTGCATGTAAAAGACCAATTGTCTTTAACGCAACTGTTTTTCCACCTGTATTTGGTCCTGTAATAATAATTGTATTATATTGATTTCCTAATTCTACATCAATAGGAACCACAATCTTAGGATCTAAAAGTGGATGCTTGGCTTTCTTTAAATGGAAATATTGACGGTCAGTAATCTGTACCTCTTGATATTCCAGTTCGCGTGCCATCAATGCCTTAGCAAAGATTACATCTAAAGTCGTAAGCATTTCTAAATTTCTTTTTAGCCCCTCTGCTTCAGCACCTACCAATAAGCTTAAATTCTTTAAAATAACCTGAATTTCTGCCTTTTCCATAGCCATATAGCTTTCAATTTGATTTGCAGTTTCAATCGTTGCTTCTGGCTCAATATAGCAGGTTGTATTAGAAGATGAAATATCATGAACAATTCCTTTGAATGTATTCTTATATTCTATCTTTACAGGTAGACACATTCTATTGTTTCTGAATATAATCAAGTTTTCCGTTAGCATAGAAGCCTTTGAGCTTAAAAGCTCATTCATTTTACTTCTTAACCGATTTTGTAAAGAAATAATGCTTCTGCGGATTGTAAATAGCTCTCTAGAGGCATTATCATTGACATTTCCATCCACATCGATGGCTAAGGTAATACTAGACTTTAATGTTGGATAAGCGGTAAGAGCCTCTGTATATTGCTTTAGCATAGGAAGCTCTAGCTTATTGGATTCTAAGCTTTTAAAATAACGAATAACATTTGTAGCACAATCCAATAACCCAATTACATTTAATAGTTCATCTGGTGCTAAAACACCACCAATTGCTGCCCGTTCCAAGCTTCCCTTAACCTCATATAACCCACCTAGTGGAATGTCTGAAAGCTTGACAATAGCCTGAAAAGCCTCCTTAGTTTCTTGATTTAAGGAAACGACCTTCTCATAAGAATCTGTTGGAAGTAGGCTATCGATTTGTTCCTTAGCATAATTTGTTTTTGCATATTTTTTTAGGATGGAAAGAACATCAAAAAATTCGATTGCATCTAAATCATATCGCATACTTCCACTTCCTTTCTTTTATAATTCTAAAATACTCAAATCCTCTAACAGCTTACTATAAGAAATTACTTTAGCACCATATACATCTGTATCTGGATATACAAATACCATTTCGCATTCGTTAATTACCTTTAGAATTGCTGTTATGTCAGGATAAATAATGAATAGCTTGTGTTCCTTCTTTTCTGTATTCGTTAAATCTAAACGCATCAAAGGCTCAACACCTTCAACAAAGCTGAATGTCTCTATTTTATCGCTTAATCGTCTAAGTTGCCATTTAATAGCGTTATTAATACAGATTTCTTGATTCGATAAATTATAGATAACCTTCACATAGTAAATATTTTTTGAATCCTCAAAATAAAAATCATATGTATCCTTTTTCACATATTCTAGCTTATATTCTTCAATTCCTTTTGCTTTACAAGCATTCGTAAAAAGGCGAAGAATATCATTTTTTCTTTTCTGATCCTTTTTCTTTTGAATAAAGATAAAAACACCTATCCCTATAATGAAAAGCAATAAAACAATTAAAATCCATAGAACAATTTCCATATTCTCACTCCTTTTTCTTGTATTGATAAAAAAACAATATCAAAAGAATTGTATACCCAATGCTTCCAAGAATCAAACTACTTAAACCAAAATACATCATCCCGATATTTGTTGTTAGAGATGCTCCTATAATGCATCCAATCCCAACAAATAAAAATAGGAATGCACATAATGAGCTAATGAGTAGACTTTTTTTCATATTGTGTAATATCCTCGTGCACTAAATTCATAACCATCTGACCAAGCTCTGTTGTGTTATATTGATCATATTCTTCCTTTGGCATTGGCTTGTGAAAAATGATAGTCATTTTGACGCGTTTAAAAATTGTTTTACGCTTATAGGTATTTGAACTACCAATGATTGTTGCTGGAAGCAATAAAGCTCCACTCTTTGTTACAAGCTTGTAGGCACCTGCCCTTAAATTCACCATATCCTCGGTATCTCTAGTCTTGATTCCACCTTCTGGAAAAATAATATAAGACATTCCCTCCTGAATAGAGCGAATTCCTTCTATGATAGATCTTGCTGCTGCTCTATCATTTTCTCGGTCAATTGAAATGACACCAAAGGTAGGCTTACATTGCTTTATGACAGGATACTTAAATAAATCCTTCTTTCCTACTGCTGAACAAATCCGGTGCAAGGCATAATATAATGCCACAGGATCTAAATCTGACTTATGATTGGAATAACAAACAAAGGTGTCATTTGGAATATATTCTTTCCCAACCACTTTAACCTTTACATTCGTAAATATCAAAATCATATGGCATACCTGATGCAATATGGAATGTCTAACCTTTCCTTTAGGATCCGTTCTCATCCACACTGTGAAGCATAGTGCCACAAAAAGGACAAACGTAAGAAAAGAAAGAATTAAAGAAAGTGGCACCCATAAAAAATAAAACCATAGAGATAACCCTGTATAATAAAAACTGTAGCTATAGCCTGCGGCTAAAAGTAAAAGACAAAAAACTAAAATCATACTATCTAAACTCTTTCATATATAGAATACGTCACCAAATCAGATTCCTTTTCAGAAACCATTTGGAATTTGGTAAAATCCAATTCAGGAAAATATGTATCTCCCTCATAATTTTCTTTCACCCAAGAAATATATAAGCGGTCTGCATAAGGCAGAGCTAAAGCATAGATGCTAGCACCACCAACTACCCAAACATCTTCTTCCACATTCTTCAAAAAATCCACTGCATCCAAAACAACAGTTGCATCCTCTAATTTTAGGTTTGAATTAAAGGAGGCAACATATATTTTGCCATAAGGTAATGGTCTATCCTTATAATATCCCTTTAAGGATACATATGTATTTTCTCCCATAAGAACCGTCTTACCTGCAGTATGTTTCCTAAAATAAACCAAATCTTCTTTTATATGCCAAGGCATTTTGTTATTTTTTCCAATGACTCTTTGTCTTGTCATTGCCCAAATCAATGAAATCATTATACTGCTACCTTCCCTTTAATCCCCTTATGAGGATCATATCCTTCTAAGGTAAAATCTTCAAATTTAAAATCATAAATAGAAGTCACATTTGGATTGATTTTCATTGTTGGAAGCTGTCTAGGCGTACGCTTTAGCTGCCGATTAATTTGTTCTAAATGATTCAAATAAATGTGGGCATCTCCTATGGTATGCACAAAGGTTCCCAATTCTAAACCACAAACCTGAGCTATCATCATTGTAAATAGTGCATAGCTAGCGATATTGAACGGAATTCCTAAAAAAATATCACCACTTCTTTGATAAAGCTGACAGGATAAGCGATTTTCATTTACATAAAATTGCATAAAGCAATGACATGGTGGAAGAGCCATATCCCCTATTTCACTTGGATTCCAAGCAGATATAATCAAACGTCTTGAGGTTGGATTCGTTTTAATTTCATTGATGAGCCACTCTAATTGATCTACACCATTAAAATTTCTCCATTGCTTACCATAAACAGGACCTAGTTCTCCCCATTTGATAGCGAAATCAGCATCCAATTTCACCTTTTCTGCAAACTCTTCAATAGTTTCATTTTGATATTCTTTTGAAGCTTTATACTTAGCGTAAGGCCAATCATTCCAAATACGAACATCATGATCCACTAGATACTTAATATTTGTATCTCCTGAAATGAACCATAATAATTCATGGATAATACTTTTTAAATGCACTCTTTTTGTAGTAAGTAAAGGAAATCCTTCGTTCAAATCAAATCGCATTTGATAACCAAAATAAGAGATTGTGCCTGTCCCTGTTCGATCTTCCTTTTTAATTCCCTTATCTAAAATTGTTTGACATAATTCTAAGTACTGCTTCATATTAATCACCTAAATTCTATTATACAAAATAGTTCACTTTTTTTCAATAAAAACAAAAGAAAAAGGATATCATATGATATCCTATATTCTCTTACTTTAAATCTTTACTAGTGATTTTACGATATTCTGCAGAAGTTGCTTTACTTAAAGCTATTGTCACAACAATTCCTTCTACATCTTTACCTTCATCAAGCTTTTTCTTAATGTCATCAACACTCTTACACCCTTTAACAGAAATGATAACACCGTTTCCAAGAACAAGAAGTTCTACACGATCATCACCTAAATCTTTTTGAACCTGAGTTAAAGCAATTGGTTCTCCATTTTTTGCAGCATTGTTGATTTTATCTGCATATTTTTGGCTTACATTAGAACATGCAACTAAAAGAATTAAACTTAAAGCTGCTACACTTCCAGCTAACCATTTAAAAAATCTTTTCATAAGTTTCTCCTTTCTAATTCTATAATATAGAATAGTTCTTTTGTAAGAATTTGTCAACCCTAAAAATAGAATTATACTAGTTTTTAATTTTCAATTTTCTTACAAGGAATATCTAAATAGATTTTTTCTAATGCAAAATGCTCACGTTCTTCCTTTGTAAAGATAGAAACAATGACATCATTTAAATCAATTAAAACCCAGGAAGTTTTTTCTCCTTCAATACCTCGTACGGTAAAGCCTGCTTTAGTTACTTCCTCTTCAATATAGGATACACCTGCCGATGCCTGACGTTCAGAGTCTACACTTGCTAAAACCATTGTATCAAAGAAAGGAGAAAAACCCTTCATATCGTATTCTAATATATCCTCTGCCTTGACACGTCCAAGGCAATCATAAACAATTTCCTTTAAAGTCATTTTTCACACAACCCTTCATAATACTTTAATACCTCAAGTTGTAATGGATGAGGTACTATATCCTTTTTCTTTAAAAACTCTATTGTACATCTGGTAGATTCATAAATTGCTAAATTAAATTTCCCAGAAAGCAGAATCTCCCGACAGGAAATACAACTTGGATAGGTTCTATTTTCTTCAGTATAATCACTGATGACTAATATTTCTTCTAATCTAGACATATGAAGCCTTCCAAAAACATGATTCCGAATTGCCTGGTAAATTTCCTCATCTGCTCCTATATATTTCCTATAGTATTCTGCAGAAGCATAGGAATGATATAGAACTGGAAATTTCTTGCACTCAGCTTTATCCTTTTCCTGAAGAAGTTCTTCTATCACTTCATTTGAATCATATTTACAAAAATCATGTAAATAGGTAGCAAGTACTGCTTTTTTTGGATTCACTCCATACTTTTTTGCTAAATATTTTGCCATTTTTGCAACACCTATGGTATGTGTATAGCGATCTAGATGGTTTTGTTCCTCAAACTTATGCTTCACCATTTTTTTAATTTTACCCAAGGATAGCATTTGTCAAATATACCTCCGTATTTTCAATACACTCTATTTCTATTGTCGTATTACCAGAAATTTGAACAAATCCAAAGCCAGAAAACCAAATATCCTTCTTTCCACTGATAGTGAAATGATATTTTTGATATTTCAAAGATGAAGCCTCCTCAGGAGTTGGTGGTACCAATAATGTACCCAGCTGTGTTGCAAACAGCTCTTCAACTCTATTTGTCTTTGTTCGGTGCAAATATAGCTCTCTAGAGGCATACACTGTAACAGATAGCTTTTCCTTTGTCTTAAACTTAAGCACTGCAAGACCACCTAAAAAAATACTATTTTGGTCAAGAATCTGATAGGTAACAGGCTTAAGCTCTTGATTTGGAACAATCCTTCTATAGGAAACTGGCAAAATATGATTTAAGACATCCTTCTCATTAATGAGTCCTGGTGTGTCAACCAGTGCACAATTATCCTCAAAATAAGGAATACGGATTTCATTTAAGGTTGTCCCTGGAACAAGGGATGTAGCTATGACGTCCTCTGTTCTTTCTGTTGTTCTTTTAAGTAAAGCATTAATAATACTGGATTTTCCAACATTTGCACAGCCTACAAAATAAACATCTCGATTCTTTCTTGCTAAATCGATTGTTTCTACAAGGTCATCAATAAAGGCCCCATTTCTTGCAGAAGCAACGCCAATAACTAGTGGGGAAAAGGATTGCCTTTGACACTCCTTAGATATCCAATCTACGACCTTAGAAAGATTCGTACTTCTCGGTAATAAATCCACCTTATTGGCAACTAAAATTACATCTCTATTTTTTAATCGATTGACCATCATAGGATGAAAGGTAGATTTGAAAGCAAATATATCAACCAAGAAAACCATCAAGGCCTTTTTCTCTACAACAACATCAATTACACGCTCATATTCTGCATTGCTTGCAACAATTTTAGGAAGCTCATTATAATGCATCATTCGAAAACAACGCTTGCAGATGGTCATTGTTTCATTTAATACAGGAACAAATCCTGCCTTTTTTTCATCATTATTTTGGAGAATAGCTCCACATCCAACACACTTTCTATTCATCCTTATCCCTCACATAGGCATCTAAATGCTGTTGATATAATCTAGCATGTCTTCGCTCAATATGACTCAAAACAAAATGCTCTAATTTTCTATTGATTTTTGTTGGCAAAATTTCTGTTTTTTTGTCGATTGCTTTTACTAAAATTGTCAAAATGTTCATTCTTCTAGAAGCAAAAACATCGGTCATTAGTTGATCACCAATTTCCATGATTTCTTCTTTTTTATATTCTTTACTTGCAAGCCTTAAAGCCTTCTTCATTCCAAATAATAAAGGCTTTTTAGCAAACTTTACAAAAGGCAGACCCAATTCTTTAGCAAAATGTTCTACACGATCCTTACGAGAATTAGATACAATGATGATTTCAAATCCCATTTTTTCTACTTTTTCTTTCCAAGCAAAAAGTGCCTCTGTGGGTTCTTTTTCTAAATAAGAAATCAAAGTATTGTCTAAATCTGTAAGAATAAGTCTAATTCCATCATCATATAGTTTAGTGTATGGAATATCTTCAATTGTTTTATAGTAATAATCCGGAATGAATTTTTTTAGCATGATTTTCTGCCTCCTTATACCATTATACTCTATTTCCATAATCTTTTAAATAAAGGAGTTTTAAAATGTTGTTTTTCTTGCTACCCCTTTTTGGTGCAATCAAAAGCGAGTCTTATCCACAAAAGCTTTCCGATGAAGAGGAAAAAATGTATCTTCTTCAATATGCAGAAAAAAAGGATGAAACAGCAAGAGCCAAGCTCATAGAGCACAATTTACGATTAGTGGCTCATATTGCGAAAAAATATGAAAATACGCAAGAGGATAAAGATGATATCCTCTCCATTGGAATTTTAGGCTTGATGAAAGCCGTAGATTCCTATCAAATTACTGCAAATAATAAACTTGCAACCTATGCAGCACGCTGCATAGAAAATGAAATCCTCATGCATCTAAGAGCAAATAAGAACAAAAGAAATCTTATATATCTTCAATCTCCAGTTGCCATGGATAAGGACGGCAATGAGGTTGAACTCTTAGATCTTATTGAGGATAAAAATATTGATATTATGGCTTCTTATGAAAAAAAAGCCATGCATCAGGATTTAAACGATGCGTTAAAAACACTGAATAGCCGAGAATATGAAATCATTGCAAGACGCTATGGAATTGGCAGAGATAGCCAAACCCAAAAGGAAATTGCAAAGGAAATGAATATTTCTCGTAGCTATGTATCAAGAATCGAGAAAAGAGCGCTTCTAAAGCTCTACTTTCTTCTTAAAAAATAGGACACGAAAGTGTCCTAATCTTATTTTATTTCCATAAGTTTTACTTTTAATTCCTTACCATTTTCTGTAGAAATATGGAATACATCGCCAACCTTATGTCCTAATACAGCTTTTCCAAGTGGGGAATCATTTGAAATTTTTCCTGCAAATGGATCTGCTTCAATTGTACCAACGATTTGGAACGTAGATACACGATTTAAATCCATGTATTTTACAGTAACTGTATTTACATCCATAATTTTAGCATGCTTCAAGATATTTTCAATCTCTAAAATACGAGCTTCAATATTTGCTTGTTGCTCTCTTGCAGAGGAATAGTCAGCATTTTCAGATAGGTCACCTTGTTCACGTGCTTCTTTAATTGCTTCACGAATTTGGATTCGATCAACTGTCTTTAATTTTTCTAATTCTTGCTGTAAGGCATCAGCACCTGCCCGAGATAACTCGAAAACTTCATCTTTATTCATAAATAGATACCTCCATCATTCACGTTTATTTATTATACCTAAAATACAAAGAAAATGCAAGCAAATTTTCATAACTAATACTTTTCATTGTACTTAATTTTTCTTAAATTCCTTTGAACAGCACGATAGTTTGGATATCGTTCTTCTAAATATGTATAGAATGCTTGCTGATGATTAGGATATTTGAAATGTGCACATTCATGATATATTACAGAAAGGATATATTGTAGGTCATATTTGGCAAGTCTTGTGGATAGAATGATTTTCCGTTTTTTGGGAAAGCATTCTCCATAATATCCATTTACCTTCTTATATTGAAAGGTAACAGGTTCAACAAGATTAAATTGAAATAATATTCCTTTCGAATAGGTTTCGACAACATTCTTTAATGCATTGGTATATAATTCCTCTATGAGTTTTCCAATATAGGAAGAATTCGTCACTTCAATAAGAATCTCTTCTTCCTTGACATAAATAGAATTATGATAGGAGTTTTGAATATTCAAAGCATACGACTTTCCTAAAAAATGGATTTTGTCTTCTATTTTTGAGGACTGCTTCATATGCTCTATTATGTAATCAAAATTCTTATCTATCATATTTATGACAAAGGACTTGGTTAACTTAGTAGGCGTTGTAATCCAAATTACACCATCACGAATACGCAGATAGATTTTGCGATTGGTTCGTTTTAGAACGACCTCTACTGGAAAATCCTGCTGATTCACTTGAACAATAAACACTATATCACCACCAGAAAGGAGCTAAGCATATGCTTGCAGCAAACACAACAATCTCAGAAGTTTTTATGCAATCTCTAAAAAATGCATACGGTTCAAAGCGGAACTTTGAAAAGGAACTTGTCTATAAAGCCTATCAATTTGGCAATAAAGGTAGACTTTATTTTGGCATCACAAAGCTACTCAATTTCACAATGTATCCAGCTTCTTTAAAGGAGGAAAACCAAAATTCCATCCCACTTTTAGAATGCAACTTAGATGCATGTGATATTGCAAATTTCATTGAAGATATTGATTATACGAAATTGTCTACTGCTTATCTACAAGTCAGAAGCATCATACAATCGTAATAAGTCGTTCTTTTCTAAAGGATAGTCTGTGTAAAAGTAAACTACCTGCCTTGGATGTCTAGCGGCATCTAAGGATACACCATCCTTATCCAAAATCTCTTCAATATGGATTACATCATTATGATTTGGTCCAAACACCTCAAGACTACTATGTGGCAAGAAATGATTTCTTTGCTCAATGGTAGCTTTTTTTGTTTTTGCATCATAGTCTAAAACAATTCCTGCAAAATCCTTAGAAGGAATAGAGGAATCCAAATCATAGAGTTGTTCTTCTATTGTTGGCAATCCATTTAAAAATCCTATAGAGGTTAGACGATTTTCTGCCTTATTGATTATTTTTTCATAGAAGGAAAAATCCTTTAGCTGATTGTGATTTACATCATCAATTAGCATTCGATAAGCCTTTACAACAGTAGCTATATAATGTAGACTCTTCATTCTACCTTCTATTTTAAAAGAATTCACACCAATTTCCATTAATCTTGGAATTGCTCTAATTGCACATAAATCCTTGCTGCTCATCGCAAAGTAATCTCCATCAGGGTTGATTTTATTATCTTCATTATAGAGATTATAATTCCATCTACAGCTATGAGCACAGCCTCCACGATTTGCATCACGGTTTGTCATATTATTGGACAACATACATCTTCCTGAATAGGAAACACACATTCCACCATGAATAAAAACCTCTAAGTCTAAGTTTGAATTCTTTTTTACAATTTCAATTTCGTCTAAAGAAAGCTCACGTCCTAAAACTACACGATCTGCCCCAAGCTCCTCATAAAAGGCAATACTTTCCTGATTTAAGCTAGAGCATTGTGTAGAAACATGGGCTTCCATTTTTGTATATTTCTTAACAAGAGTAAGAATTGTAATAGAGGATGCAATAATGGCATCTACTCCTGCTTTCTCTAAGGCTTGAATATATTCAATAATACCTTCTGTATCCTTCTCATGCATTACAATGTTGCAGGTAACATGGACCTTGGCATGATGCTTATGGGCAAAGGCACAGCCCTCCTTTATATCGTCTAAAGTAAAATTAGAAGCTCTAGAACGCAAAGAAAACTGAAGACCTCCAATAAATACAGCGTCTGCACCATAGAGAATAGCAATCTTTAATTTTTCTAAATCTCCAGCTGGAGCCAGTAATTCTACCACCTAAAACTCCTCCTTGTTATAAACTGTATCATGGAATGCAAATCCTTCTCCAATAGGCAATTGAAGTTGTTCTAACTCCTTTAACTGACCTTCTACCTCTGCTCCATTTTTCACATTGGAATAGATCTTTAAAACCTTTAAAAAAGCTTCTTTTTCCATCTGAAAGGAATTTAAATAAGCATATTCTATTGGTAAATCATTCATCACAGAAAGTAAAGAAATCAATTGACTACGATAAATTTTTGTCCCATTTTCTGTTTCAATGATTGGATAGGAATCCTCTCGTGTTGCTTCCTGAATTCTTAAATTGCTTTTAGGAATACTAGATTCAATTTTCTTTCCATAAAGAGAGATTAATCTTCTTCTTGTGTTCAGCATTAAGCGATATCCAAACACCTGTAGAAAAGCTTTGCAGTGGCTTTTTTGAATGATTTCCTTTGTATCCTCAATGGTGATTTCATTACTCAAGCCAATCGCATGAAAGCCATAGTTTTGGAATTCCTTGGCATCTAAGCTATTTGTAATCATTGTAATTGGATCAAAGATTGTTCTATCTAAAAGATTTGCTTTCTTCAAGAGATGCGCAAGCCCTAGATCTGTTACATAATACATACAATCTAAATCCTTAGTTAGTTCAATTTGGTTGCTATATTCTTCAATTTCTTTTGGTAAAACCATTTCATCCCATTGAAGAATTGGAAGGATTCCATAATCTAATACTTTTTGGATAGTAGAACGCATATTTTCTTTGGTTTTAATGAGTATACCATCAACATAATCCTTAAAATCATTTAAGTCATCTATGGATGGTAAATTACATACTAGCTTCATAATTTTCTACACCTAATTTCTTTAGATATTTATGCAATTTCTTACGACTTTTAAATATAAGTCCTTCTTTAGCTTCTGAAGCGATTTTCTTATAATTATTCTTTTTGCGTTTGCATCTTCCCTTGTAAAAAACCCAAGATATAAATTCCTTATCTAATTTTTCAGCACAGCCGTCTGCCATGTCAGGACGAGTTTTCTTCTTAAATTTCTTATATCGATGGATTACATTTTTAAGGCAAGCAAAACGATTATAGCAAAGATAAAACACTAAATCTGCATCCTTAAATCTTTCCTTACAAATACGAATATAGTTTCCTTCTATAATCCAATCTGAATTTTCAGATATAAACTTAGAAACAATAGAGGTCATATCTTCATCCGTACGCTCCACCCAATTTGGTTTAAAATGACAAGCATCTAAATGTAATACTGGAATAGAGTAAAACTGGGATAGTTTTCTAGCTAAAGTTGATTTCCCCGAACCAGAAAATCCAATAATTGCTATTTTCATAAAGACCTCCTTCTAAACGTGAAAAACCATGAGATTCTCATGGATTTTCTTTTAATATCTGAAATTTCCTTTACCTTTTCCTTTACCCTTATAGGCCTTTGGTTGAGCCATGCCAGAATAATTTCCATTTTTCATTTGAGATTGCATACGCTTTGCATCTGCTTCAGACATATTGTTCATCTGCTTCATAGTCTTCTTCATTTGCTCTAAGGAGTTTCTAAGCTGATTGACTTCTTGAATCGTTCGACCAGAGCCTTTAGCAATTCTTTCTCTACGCTTATAATCTCTATCAATCAATTCAGGATGCTTTCTTTCCTTTTCTGTCATAGAAAAAATGATGCATTCTACCTTGTCTAAGGCATTATCATCAATATTAGCGATAGCTTGCTTCATATTCCGCATACCTGGTAAAAACCCTAATATTTTAGATATAGAACCCATTCTTTTAATCATCTTGAATTGCTTAAGCATATCATTGTAATTAAAGGAATTGTTCATCATCTTTTCTGCCATAGATTTCATTTCATCTTCATCTATGTTTTCTGTTACAGTATCAATTAAGGATAAAACATCACCCATGCCCAAAATACGATCAGCTAAACGGTCTGGATAAAAGATTTCCATTGCATCTAGCTTTTCACCTGTAGACATAATCTTAATTGGAATTCCTGTCATTTCCTTAATAGATAGTGCAGCACCACCACGTGTATCACCATCAAGCTTAGTTAAAATACATCCTGTAATATGAAGCTTTTCATGGAAGGCAAGAGCTACATTGACCGCATTCTGTCCTGCCATTGCATCAACAGTTAATAATATTTCATGAGGTTGAGCTATTTTTTCAATATCCTTTAGCTCATCCATTAACTCTTCATTGATTTCTAAACGACCAGCAGTATCGATGAATACTAAATTATAGCCTTCTTCCTTTGCCTTCTTCAAGCCTTCTGTTACAATCTTTTGTGCAGAAACCTTTGTTCCCATTTCAAATACAGGAACATCAATTTGCTTTCCTAAAGTCACTAATTGGTCTACGGCAGCTGGTCTATAAATGTCTGCTGCAATAAGCATTGGTCTTTTCTTTAATTTTTTTCGATAGAATAAAGCCATTTTACCAACAGCAGTTGTTTTACCAGCACCCTGTAATCCCACAGCCATAACAACTGTCATACCACTGCTAGCAAAGGAAAGCTCTACAGCTTCATCCCCTAAAGTCTTTTTTAACTCCTCACGAACAATTTTTACAACCTGTTGTCCTGGATTTAATCCCTTTAAGATTTGTTCCCCTAAGGCCTGTTCCTTGATATTAGCTAAAAACTTTTTGACAACCTTATAGTTTACATCGGCTTCTAATAAAGAAAGACGAACCTCTCTAAGCATTTCATCTATGTCATTTTCATTTAATTTTCCTTTGCCTGTCAAACGACGTAAGCCCATTTGTAATCTTGAGCTTAAATTATCAAATGCCATACAATCACTCCCTTAGTAAATTCATAATTTTTTCTTTGAGTTCTTCTGGTAATTCCATTGCTTCTATTTGAGAAATTTTCTCGACATGTTTTAATTTGCTCTCATATTCTAGCAATATTGCATTGACTCTTTTTAATTGGTCAAAAACAGCATTTCGAGATACATTTAAATTGGAAGCAATTTCTGTAATAGATAAATCATCAAAATAATAGCTTTCAAAATATGTCTTCTGCTTATCTGTTAGTAAGCTACTATATGCATCATAGTAGCTGATAATCTCTTCTCGTTTTTCTAAAGTCATACTCTATTCCTCAAAGAAATCTGCAAATAGACCATATAGATATTGTTCAATATCAAATACCTCCAAATCCTCTACAGATTCTCCTAATCCGATATATTTGATTGGTATTCCCATTTCATGACGTATTGCAAGAACAATTCCACCCTTTGAAGTCCCATCTAGCTTTGTTAGGATTACACCTGTAACATCAGTTGCTTCCTTAAAGGCCTTTGCTTGAGACATACCATTTTGTCCAGTAGTTGCATCAATCACAAGTAGTGTTTCATCTGGAGCACCAGGACAAACATTTTCTATTACACGCTTCATCTTAGAAAGCTCATTCATCAGGTTAACTTTATTTTGAAGGCGACCTGCTGTATCACACAATAATAAATCATAGCCCTCTGCTTTTGCTTTTTTACAAGCCTCAAAAATAACACTAGATGGATCAGAGCCTGCTTCCTTGGTCACAATATCTACACCAACACGCTTTGCCCAAACAGATAATTGTTCAATCGCACCTGCACGGAAAGTATCTCCTGCAGCAAGCAAAACCTTTTTTCCAAGCTTTTTATAGGTATAAGCAATCTTAGCTATAGAAGTTGTCTTCCCAACTCCGTTTACACCAACAAAAAGAACAACAGATAAATCGTCCTTTTTTAGCTTTAAATTGGCATTGACGATTTCTCCATTCAAATAAATTTCAAACATCTTGTCCATAATCATTTCTTGTAAAAGAAGAGGATCTTCAATCTTCTTATGATATACCTCTTCTCTTAACTCATCAATAAAATCAACCACTGTGTCAACACCAATATCTGCCATAATGAAGACTTCTTCTAACTCATCAAATAACTCATCATCTATTTTTGAACTCTTTGAAAGAATTTCTCTAAGACCTGCTAGAGCTCCTTCACGAGTTTTATGTAGTCCTAATTTATATTTTTTACTTTTCTCTTTGTCTTTTCTTTTAAACAAATCAAAGAATCCCATAAAATCAACTCCATATTCTTTATGAATTATATCATATCTATGTATAGGATTTCAAGAAATACAACTTTTAAAAGTTAAAGAATACCCAATTCTGCTTTCAAATCGATTTCCTGTAAATCTGAATAATGTGTAAGTAGATAATATATCTTAGAAAGATACTCCTCATTTCCTCGCACCTGATTGATAAATCTTTCTGTACACTGTATCTCTTTTAAAAGCTCCATAAGCTCATCAAATTGTTCGTTTGTTAAAATTGGTAACTGATTAGAGCTATTTTCAAACAAATCCTGATAGCTTTTAAAAAAATTATACCAAACAATAGAATTTTCTAATTGATACCAATTGCAAACACCTACAGGTTCTGCATCTAAATTATAAACCTTTGCCCCTTCTAGGCTTAGGAAAAATGGAGAATGTGTTGCAATAATGAATTGACAATTACAGTATTTTCTAGAGGATAGAATCAAATCTCTTAACTCTAACTGATATAAAGGAGATAAACAATTCTCTGGCTCATCTAATAAATAAATGCCATCATTTTCAATCATATCCATATAGTACTGGATAGAGGTTTCTCCATTGGAAAGTTGTTCCTTCTTCTTAGAAACCTTGCTTTCAATATATCGTTTAGGAGACTTCCGCATCATATTATAATCCTTCAAGCGTTCAAAATCTCCAAGACCTCTATAGGAGTAGCCATCATTTAAAAGTCTCTTCCCTGTCTCATTCACTTCTTTTGTTTTAGCAACTACACTTTGATTAAATTCCTTCTTGGAATCTAATACCTTAAAAATATCGTCACTTGTAATAAATTTTCTATGATAAGGCAAATCAATTGGTTTTCCATTTTCTCCTATTTCTAAAGTCAAATCTACAGCATCAACACACTCATCAAAAAGCTTATGAACTGATCCTCCTCTAGGACCGACCACCCATTCTTCATCCTTAAAAAAACGAGTCTTACGCTCACAGGACAATTTCTCTGCTAGAAGATTCAAAAGTGTTGATTTTCCGCTTCCATTATTTCCATAAAAAATGGTAATATTCGAAAATTCCATATCTAATATATCCAATTTAGCTAGCACCTTTGCTGGATAATAATTATGAATACATGTTTCTTTTGTGAAATAAGAAAATCCAGGAAAATATGCAGACTTTAAAAACATATGAAATCACCTCAATTTCTTCCATTATTATATCATAAAAAAAACAAATTTTCCTACAAAAAGAAAAAAGCTGTGAAGTAAAATATCTTCACAGCTACTTGATTATAATTTTTGAACATCCTCTTCACTCATAATATTCTTGCATCGTGGGAAATTAGAGCATCCATAGAAAACATTGCCCTTATTCTTTCCTTTGGTTGCTGTTCGCTTGACCATATGTCCTTTTTTACATACTGGGCAAAGAATTGTATTTTCTTCCTCAACAGCCTCTTCACAATGCTTAGAGCAATACAAATTCCCATTCTTATCTTCAAGCATAATGCTTCCACATTTTGGACACGTATGATTGGTAGGTGGATCACTGAATGTAAGCTTACATGCAGGATAATTGTTACAAGCATAGAAAACACCACCCTTATTCTTACCACTCTTAGCAATACGTTCTACAATATGTCCTTTTCCACAAGAAGGGCAAAGGATTCCTGTATCTACTGGTTCTGCATTTTCTTCCTTGAAAACATATTTACAATTTGGATAATTGCTACAAGAAATAAACTCTCCAAATTTAGATTTACGAATCACAAGCATGTTTCCACATTCAGGACAAATCTGATCTGTTGGAATAGGATAGATTGCCTCCATCTTAGACATTGCTGTATCAAATAGTGGAACAAAGGCTTGATAAAAATTCTTGAGTTCCTCTAATTTTTCTTTATCTCCTTTAGCAATCTCATCTAAGCTATTCTCCATATCAGCAGTATAGGAAACATTAATCATATCACTGAAGAATTGATCTAGCTTTTCAGTTGTCAATATTCCTTGTTCAGATGGAACGAGATACTTTTTTTCTAAAGTAATATAATTTCGTTCCTTTAAGGTTAAAATAGTTTGAGCATAGGTGGAAGGTCTTCCAATTCCTAATGCTTCCATTTCTTTGATAATGGAAGCTTCTGTATATCTGGATTTTGGGGCAGTTTCCTTATCTAAAATTGGAACCTCATTTGCATTATAGGATTCTCCTAAAGCAAAGTTAGGAAGTAATGTATTTTCATCTTCTTCTGTTTTTCCATATACTTTCAAATATCCATCAAATTCCATAGTTTGACCCGTAATTGCCCACAAGGAATTTGTATTTGTAAATTCTATACGAACAGAATTAAAACGTGCTGGTGCCATCAAAGAGGCAACTGTACGATTATAAATCAAACGGTATAACTGATATTCTTCATCAGATAAATAGGATTTTACCTCATCTGGTGTTCGATCAATAGAGGTTGGTCTGATTGCCTCATGCGCATCCTGCATGTTCTTAGAAGTCTTAATTTTTACAGCTCCTAAGTATTTATCTCCATAAGCATTTCTAATATATTGATGTGCAGAATCCACAAACAAATCAGATAGTCTTGTAGAATCTGTACGCATATATGTGATCAAACCTACTGTTTCACTTCCAATTGTTTTTCCTTCATAAAGACCTTGAGCAATTCGCATAGTTCTACTTGGAGAAAAGCCAAGCTTGTTGGAAGCATCCTGCTGAAGCGTTGAAGTTGTAAAAGCTGGATAACTATTTCTATTTACAAGCTTATTTGCGATATTACTTACCATAAAGCTTAATAGCTGTGGTTGTAATCGTTCTAATTCTTTTCTGTCAACAATACGATTTTTAGAATCAACTGGAGATCCATTTAATTCTACTAGCTTTAATTTAAATGTATTAAAAATGGCTTCCATTTCATAATACTTTGTTGGAACAAAGCCTTGAATTTCTTTTTCTAAATCAACAATAAGCTTCAAAACAACACTTTGAACACGACCTGCACTCTTGGAGCCTATTTTCTTTTGTAATAGTTTTGAAAGCTTAAAGCCTAGAATACGATCTATCATTCTGCGGCATTCCTGAGAATCTACCTTTTTTAAATCAATTTGATGAGGGTTTTCCAAAGCTCGGCGGACAGCTGGCTTTGTAATCTCATGAAACTCAATTCGATTCAATTCATTAAAATCAAGCTCTAGCTCTTTTGCAAGATGATAGGCAATAGCCTCTCCTTCACGGTCAGGGTCGGTTGCAAGAAAGACTTGCTTTCCCTTACAGGTGGTTTTTAAATATTCAACTAAGGACTCTTTTTCCTTCATTACCTTATAATTAGGTTTAAAATCCTGTTCTATGTCAATGCCAAGTCCATCCTTGCCACTTGTTGCCAAATCACAGATATGTCCCTTTGAAGACAATACCAAATATCCTTTTCCTACATAGGATCCAATGGTTTTAGATTTACTTGGGGATTCAACTATAATTACACTTTGCAATGTTATACACATCCTTACCAATTAAAAGTTTAGTTCAAAAGAAAGAGATTGTCAATAGATTTTTTTATAGTTTATGAAGTTTACTATAAAGATATTCTACCTCTTTTATTATAAAAGAAAAGCCTCAATTTTTTATAAAAAAATGAGGACTTAGTCTGTTTCGTCGAAATGAAAAGAAAGTTGTTTTGAAAAATATTTTGATACAGGAGCATAAGTTTTTCTATGAATTTCACATGGACCATACTTTTCTAAAGCCTCCATATGTGCTTTTGTTCCATAGCCCTTATGCTTCTTAAATCCATAATTTGGATATTTTACATCCATTTTTTCCATAAACTCATCTCTTGTTACTTTAGCAAGAATACTAGCAGCTGCAACACTTGCACATCTTGCATCTCCATGAATAATAGAATTATGAGGAATTTCTAATTCACCTAAAGGCATTGCATCTATAAGTGCATAATCTGGCTTCTTAGATAATCCGTGAATTGCCTCTAGCATCCCTTTTTTTGTTGCTTGATAAATATTTAAATCATCAACATCCTTTTCACTAACAAAAACAATATTATAATCAATCGCATTTTTGACAATGACCTTAAAAAGCTCACTTCTTTTTTTAGCAGAAAGCTGCTTAGAATCGTTAATTCCTTCTATTCTTAAAAAAGGAGGTAGAATACAGGATGCAACAACAACAGGACCTGCTAAAGGTCCACGCCCAGCTTCATCTACACCACAAATCATATGATATCCTTCATCATATAGTTTTTCTTCAAATTCATATAGATTCAGTTTCTGGTCGCTCATAACTCATCGCTCCAATCTTCATATCTCTTAATTCATTTAAAAACATCCGATTTGTTCGGTCCAAATCAACAATTCCACCTTTTAATAGAAAGCCTCGTTTTCTACCAATTTCTTCTTGCATTTTTTCAGGAATATCTAAAGAAATTCCATAGCGTTCTTCTAGCTTATTTGGATAATATCTAGAAATATATTCTAGACTTGCTAAAACAAGAGCATCCAAATCTAATATTTCATCCTTTATCGAACCACACATTGCAAGCTTTACTCCAACCATTTGATCCTCAAATTTTGGCCACAAAATTCCTGGAGTATCTAATAAATATACATCCTCAGTAATCTTAATCCAAGTTTGATTTTTAGTGACTCCTGGACGATTTCCAACAGTAGTTGCCTTCCGCTTAGCAAGGGTATTAATCAAAGTAGATTTTCCAACATTTGGTATTCCTAAAATCATAGCCTTAATGGTTCTTGAAGTGATTCCCTTCTGCTTCCTTTTTTCAAAGGTTTCCTTCAATGCCAGCTCTGCATAACGTAGAATATCCTTTGTATGATAGCCTGTAATAGAATCAATATCTAGTGAAATAATTCTATTTTTCTGGTAATACTCCATCCAAGCCTTTGTAATGATTGGATCTGCAAGGCTACTTTTACATAACAAAATGAGTCTTGGCTTGTTCCCAATGATTTCTGCAATCATTGGATTTGTTGAAGCATATGGAATTCTTGCGTCCTTAAGCTCAATCACCAAATCCACTAATTTTAACTTTTCTGTTATCTCTCTTCTGGCCTTGGCCATATGACCTGGAAACCATTGAATTGTTTGCATACTACCACCTAATTCTATCGATTATTTTGATTTGGATTTCCAATTTTAGTAAATGGATAAAAGCGAAATAACACTTTTCCAATGACTTCACTTTCATCAATAAACCCAAAATATCTAGAGTCATGACTGCCACCAGGTGTTCGATTATCTCCTAAAACTAAAATCTTATCCTTAGGTACAGTGACAATATCGTATGTCAAATTTACATCAATCGAATTCAAAATTTGACTATATTGTGAAAGGGATACTGTCTCAACATATACATTATTAACCATCAGACTACCTGATGAAAATGTAGTCTGCTTATACTGAATAGAATCATTTTCCTTAGCTACGATTCTTTTTATATAAAACCTGGTTTCTTGGGAAACCTTAGATGTATATTTCGCAGAGTCAAAAACAATGACGTCTCCATCCTTTGGCTGATACCCTATATTCCATAAAAGCACTCGGTCACCATCTTGATAGGTATTTTCCATAGAACTTCCTGAAATATTGCATGGCGTTATCAAAATCATAATGATAAAAAACAGACAAACAAAGGTAGACATAACAAATACAATAAAATCATAAGCTGTGTAAAACTGATATGCTTTTCTTAAGGTCACAATATTCGTTAATTCTGCCTTACATTTAAAGATAATAGATGCAAAAGAAACAATCAAGCATATTCCAATTGTAGTACCTAAAATAACATAATAGGTAACATGTCCTAAGATAAATTCGGACGAAAATATGGCATTTGATGTTAATGCAGCTAATTTCGTAATTCGATTATGATTGACAATGGAAAAAATCAACAAAATCAACATGCCAAAAACTCTTAATAAGGGATTATAGATTAACTTTTTAAAAATGATCTCATTATTTTCAACAACATAGATTTCATGAGTCATATCTGACTTCATTTTCTTTCTCTGTTTTCTATTCATTCAAATCTTATCCTTTTATAATATTTCGTCAAACATTTCCTTTAAACGGTAGGAATCAACTAAAATCTCTCTACCCTTTGTACCATTTTTAGGAGATACAATTCCTCTTTCTTCTAGAATTGCAACAATTCTAGATGCACGATTAAATCCTAATCCAAAACTATTTTGGATGGAATTAATAGAGCACATTCCTGATTCTATACAATATAATGCAATTCGATAAATCATATCCTCAGATTCAGCAATGGAGTCTCTTCCATTTCCTCCCTGAGCACCACTTCCACCAGCAGCCTTCTTTCTCAATTCTTCATGTGTAAATAAGAAGTCTGGTTCATAATGGTCACAAATATAATCACAGATTGCACCTATTTCATCATCAGAAATGTATGCACCTTGTACACGCTCTGGTAATCCGTTATTTTTAATTAACATATCACCACGTCCAAGCAAGCTTTCTGCTCCTTGCTCATCTAGTATGATTCTTGAGTCAGCATCTGTTGCAACTCTAAATGCAATACGACAAGTAATGTTTGCCTTGATTGTACCACTAACTACATTTACTGTAGGGCGCTGTGTAGCCAAAATAATATGAATACCTGCAGCTCTTGCCTTTTGAGCTAAACGAACAATGGCATCGTTGGCTTCAACACCACATTGCATAATTAAATCATTAAACTCATCTACAACAATTACGATGAATGGTAAGCTTTCCATCTCTGGCTTCATTTCACGTTTTCTGTTGTAATCTTCAATATTTCTTACACGAGAAAGTGCCAAAAGCTCATATCTTCTTTCCATTTCAACTACAGCCCATTTTAACGCTTCTGTAGCAATGACAGGGTCATCGATAACTGGAGTAGCTAAATGAGGAAGATTGTTGTAGAAGGACAATTCTACCTTCTTTGGGTCAACCAAAATTAATTTTAATTGTTCTGGAGAATTTTTAATTAATAAAGATACTAATAGAGTATTAATACATACAGATTTACCTGATTTAGTAGCACCTGCAATTAGGGCATGAGGCATATCGATAATGTTTTGGAATACAGGTGTACCATCAATATCCTTTCCCATTGCAATCAATAAATTTTTATTACTGCCAATGTACTCATCTGTTAGAATATCTCCATAGGCAACCATATCTGCTTTTTCATTTGGAACCTCGATACCAACTGTATTTTTACCAGGAATTGGGGCTTGAATACGCATAGACTTTGCTTTTAGTGCCATCTGGATATTATCATAAATACCATTGATCTTTTTTACATTTACATTTTGCGCAAGCATAATCTCATATCTCGTAAAAGCAGGACCCTTTGTATAGGTAATGACCTCACCATCTATTCCAAAGGCTTGGAGCTGCTGATTGATAATTTCCTTCTTTTCCTCTAGCCATGCTGGCATTTCCTCTAAGGATGCATCACTGACAGAGAATAGTTTCTTGTAAGGAATTTTATAATTATCATATTTTGGTTTTTTAGGCTTTTCTGGCTGCTTAACAGGTTCTGCAACAGGAACAACCTCTTCTTTATAGGAAACCTCAAATTCTTCTTCTACTGGAGAATCCTCTTCTGGAAGTATTGGTTGTACAGGTTCTTGCTTTTCATAATGTATTTCTTCAAGCTTTACAGTTTCCTCTGGTTCCTTTTGAACAGGCTTTGGTGCTACCTCAACTGGCTTTTCTACACGATGAACAGGCTCATGATATTGATAATCATAATTATGAATTGGAGTAGGCTCTGGTCTTGGAAGCTTATCATCAAAGCTATTGTATTCATAAGGCTCATCCTCCTCATCCTCTATGGAAAGATGAATGTTGAAATCTGTATCCTCATCAAGAAGGTCAATTGGATCTTCTTCTGGAAGAATTGGATCTAGCTGAACTGGTTCTTCCAAAATTTCTTTCTTAAGCTCTTCTCCCGTTGTAAAAAAGCTACTCAATGTCTTATTTTCTTGAACAGGAACTACAACAGGCTTCTCTGGCTTCTTTGAATAATCAGTACCACGTTTTTCTTCCTCAGTAAGCTGCTTATTAATATAGCTGAATTCATAATACTTTGTGCCATGCTTTTCGATTAATTCTTCATCAGAGATATGCTTATCATCACGAATGAAATCATATCCATAATCTACATCTATTTTTCCACTATTATCTACATAATGCATGCGGTCAACTACATTTGTTCCATGAAATGGAGATACAATCTCACTTCTTTGAAATTTTGTTTTCCCCTTAATCAAACCATCTAGAGTATAGCTAATTTGAGGAATTGTAAATTTTTCTTCAAATTCAATTGTTTCAATATTTTTCTTCTTTTTCATGCTTGTTCTACCTCCATTTTTTGTTTCATCGGATAGGATGAATTGTAGGTCTTGTAGACTTCCCTTCTACTATCCTGATAAAATACATTTGTTTTAAAGCGCATTGTAGGTACAGAGTTCTGAACTGGTAAATTGCCATCTAACTCCATTACTGCTGTCTTTAAGGAATTTGACATTTCTTCAATTAAGTCTCCTGCACCTGTATCTAATTCAACCTCTTTGTTGAAAACTTTTTTAGAATAAATCTTGTAGGTTTCTTCACCAACAATTGCAATAATTACTAGACAAATATGATCAATAATCAAATTGATTACACGGTCAACAATCAGCTTTCTTCCCCATTTGATTGGATTAATCACATCAAGTACATACTTTGCCTTGTTTAAACTTTGACTAATGGTCATCGTTGTTT
Source organism: uncultured Mollicutes bacterium (assembly GCA_947177025.1). Lineage (GTDB taxonomy): Bacteria > Bacillota_I > Bacilli_A > Acholeplasmatales > Anaeroplasmataceae > Pelethenecus. The sequence continues at coordinate 26,789 of CAMWSQ010000008.1, forward strand.
GAAACGCCTTAGACTCTTCAATATCCTTTGTCTTAGTAGAAAGATTTACAATAGTTGAAATCTTTAATTTTCTTAACATTCGGATTCCCCGATGATTTAAGATTTCATCTACACGAGATGTGATATATTCTGTTAAAAGGGTAATTTCATTGATGGATAATTCTAAAAATGGATAGTTGCTTTTAGGATAAAAGCGAACTGCTATTCCATAGGCTAAGTCCCTACTCAAGCTATAACAATGTGTAATTCTAGAAATATCCTTTCTTAGTGTTTTATCCTTATACGATTTTTGAGTTCGAACAACCATATCCTTAACTTCTTGAGTTGTTAAATCATCACTATCTGTCTTGGCAATAAAATTTTTTGTGCGGATGCTTGAAATGACTGCTAGTGCATAAACCAACAATAAAATAATGAAGCCCATAACAATTCCAATTAAAAAACTGATTAGTGTTCCAAAATCAATATTAAAAATGCCTAATTGAAACAAAAACACTTCATTCATTTCAAATTCACCACGCTTTCTTTATTATTATAT
>CAMWSQ010000009.1 GCA_947177025.1 uncultured Mollicutes bacterium
CATTTATATATTATACCCTAAAATTGCGTATAATTAACATCTAATTTTCTCATTTGTTTGTTGTTTGATTTTTTTCATAAATGGAAAGATAGAAATCCTTCCAAAGTTGCGCTACATTTTCTTTAGAATAATAATCTGAAATATTTTTAGCAAGCAAACAAGCTTGTTCATAATATTCTTTGTCTTCTGCTAGTTTTCGAATTTGTTGTGAAAACTCCTCATTATTCGTTCCAACAAGATAATTATCCCATAAAATGTCTTTATATAAGTCTAAATCTCTTAAAAGGATAGGCTTATGAACTGAAGCTGCTTCCAAGATAGACATTGGAAATAATTCATTATAGGATGGCATAAATAAGCAATCTGCCATATTGAAAATGTCATTCATCTCTGTTCTTGGAATAATTCCAATAAAATGAATGTTAGGACATGGTGGATTTTCATATATCTTCTTTAACTCATCATACCCATCTGTAATTGCTTTAAAGCTGAAGCCACCAGCCCATACAAATTCAATGTCTGGATTATTTTTGGCAACCTCAACAAAATCTGTAACACCTTTTCTCGTTTGAACTTGTCCACAACCCAAAACAATAAATTTGTTTTTGGGAATATTATATTTTTCTTTTATTGTAAGAATCTCTTCTTGAGAAATCGGATGAAATTGTTTATTAGATACATAATTTGGAATGTATTTTATATGATCTTCTTTTACACCCAATTTCACCAAATCTTGTATGAAAATTGGATTTACAACCACTAAATATTCTGCCTTACGATAAAAGGACATAACATATTTACAATAGATATTAAAGAATAGTTTAGGTAGCTTAATTGAGCCGACTAAGGTTTCTGGAAGAAAGTGACAATACATTACACGAATCCCATTCTTCTTTTTGAAGCGTAAATAAAAGCTTGGATTTACAGAATGTACATGCACAATATCCGCTTTCTTTTTGGAGTTAATACGTACATCAAAATATTCACTCAACTCTTCTTTTACCAAATTTACTTGTTCTATATAAGCACTACCAACGCCTTGTCCTTCAACGCTATCTGCTTTTGATAACATATTGATAAGTAGTTTCATATCAACAACTCTTTTCTATAAGTTTAATAGATTTTTTAAATAACTTACTATTTCTTTATCTTTGGCATTCGCAAAGAAAAGATTTTTAAAAGAAGGTCGATCTACTGTTTCTAATAAAAACTCTTGATCGATTCTTTTTAAAATTTCGATCATAGGAGTATGTGTAATCTCCTTGACTCCATCTAATATTTTCTTATTTCTTTGTTCAGGAATTGCTCTTTCCTTTGGATAGCCTTGACCTCTAGGTCCATTGAATAATTTCTCAAAGCAATATTCAAGATTTAATTCTGCACCCCAGCCAAACCCTTTAGCAAAAGGGAAAGCAGCACAATTTCCATCATTGATTTGACCAAACATATAAGCGTCTGATGGATCAACAATCAAACCACATAATACCTTTGGGAAGGAATTGCAGGCCAACATTGCCCCGCTTCCTGTACCACAGCCTGTAACAACAAAATCTGCAGCACCAGAATTCAATATGATTGCAGCAAGAAGTCCGTTTTGTACATATGTAAGTGGCTCACTCTCAACATTAAACATACCATAATTATCTACTGTATGTCCATATTTAGTAGCAACGCTATTCAATGTGTTATATATTAATTCATTTTTTGCTGCTTGAGAATTTTCATTGATTAATGCAATTTTCATTTTATCATCCTTTCAAAATAATGGGGCGATTTTCATCGTCCCGATTATTTTTGTTAATTTGCTTTTCCTATACAACCAAACATTTCCATTTTTTCTTTAACGGTTTGTTTAATTGCATCTGCACCAGGTGCTAATAATTTACGAGGGTCGAAGCCCTTCTTTTCTCTATCTTTACCAGCTTCAATATAAGCGCGTGTAGCAGCAGCAAAAGATAATTGGCATTCTGTATTTACATTGATTTTACAAACACCTAAAGAAATAGCTTTTTTAATCATATCTTCAGGAATACCTGTACCACCATGTAATACAAGTGGCATATTTCCACAAACCTTTTTAATTTCAGCAAGTGTTTCAAAATCTAATCCTTGCCAGTTTGCAGGATATTGACCATGAATATTACCAATACCAGCAGCTAAAATATCGATACCTAAATCTGCAATCATTTTACATTGTGCTGGATCTGCAACTTCTCCACGTCCAGTAACTCCATCCTCTTCACCACCAATAGAACCAACTTCAGCTTCTACAGTAGCCCCTAACTTCTTTGCTAGAGAAACAATCTCTTTTGTCTTTTCTACATTTTCATCAATATCATAATGTGAACCATCAAACATAACTGATGAATATCCTGCAGCTAAAGCCTTTTGTGCTCCTTCATAAGTACCATGATCTAAATGTAATGCAACAGGAACAGTGATATTTAAAGTTTCAATCATAGCCTTAACCATATCAGCTACAACCTTGTATCCTGTCATATACTTATTTGCACCCTCTGATACACCTAAAATTACTGGTGCTTTTAATTCTTCTGCAGTTTGAAGAATTGCCTTTGTCCATTCAAGATTATTAATGTTGAATGCACCTACTGCATAATGGCCATCTCTAGCCTTTTCCATCATTTCTTTTACATTAACTAATGGCATAATTTAATTTCCTCCTAATAAGTAAATACTTCTTGTTAATATTATAATACAACAACAAAAAAAATACAATGAATTAAAAAACTAAAATTTTAAAAGTTGTACTTTCAAATAAAAAGAAAAGCTCTCAGATAGATTGTCCGAAAGCTTTCTATTTTATAAAAACATCTATATGGAAGAACTTAAATGTTTATTTTAAAAGAGTTTCTAGTGTTTTCATTAGTTTATCTATTTCTATAGGCTTAGCTGCATACCCGTTCATTCCAGCGTCCATTGCTTCTTTTCTGTCTTCGTCAAAAGCATTGGCTGTCATCGCTACAATTGGAATTGACGACTTTACAGGATCATCTAGTGCACGAATAATACGTGTTGCCTCATACCCATTCATAATAGGCATCTGAACATCCATTAGTATTAAATCATATGTTCCTGCTGGCATCTTTTTCATTTGTTCTACAGCTACACTTCCGTCATCCACTGTATCAATAGAAAAGCCTGCTGCCTCTAAAATCGTTTGAGCAATCTCTTGATTTAATTCATTATCCTCTACTAAAAGAAGTTTCTTCCCATCAAAACGTATCTCTGCTTTTTCTGTTTCTTCTACCTTTTCTTTCTTCTCATATGGCGCTGCAAGCACACTTCGCAATTCCGATAAGAAGAGTGGCTTAGAACAGAATGCTGTTACACCAGCTTCTTTTGCTTCCTTCTCAATATCTGACCAATCATAAGCAGTTATAATAATCACTGGAGTTGTATCCCCTATTACCTTGCGGATTCGGCGAACCAGCTCTATACCATTCATATCTGGCATTAGCCAGTCAATAATATATGCACTATATGGTTCGTTTTGTTCCAAAGAAAACTTTGTACGAATGATTGCTTCTTTTCCTAATGTAGTCCAATCAGGATGCATACCTATAGTGGAAAGCATTTTGCTGACACTAATGCAGGTATTTATATCATCATCTACGACAAGTGCTTTTAAATTCTCAAGCTGTTCTAGTCGAGGGGACTCAATTGAATTGTTTGCAACTCTAAAATTAAAAGTAACAACAAACTCGGATCCTTTTCCTACTTCACTTTCTACAGTAATCGTTCCACCCATCATATCTACAATGTTCTTAGTGATAGCAAGACCTAGACCAGTTCCCTGAATACCACTTACTGTAGAAGTCTGTTCCCTTTCAAATGGTTCAAAAACATGCTTTAAGAATTCAGGACTCATACCTATACCTGTATCTTTAACACTAAACACATAAGAAGCATATCCTTCAGGAGCATCATTTTTCTGAATAACACGGACACTGACCATTCCACCAGGCTTTGTATATTTCATAGCATTACTTAAAAGATTCAATAAAACCTGATTTAAACGAAGCTTATCACAAATAATTGTTTCATTTGTAACGTCCAAGGTGTCAATATAGAATTCTAGTTGCTTTGCTTTCACATCAGCCTGAACAATTGTTTTCAAGTCGTGCATGATTTCAGGAAGACTATTTTCCTTTTCCTCAATCTTGACCTTACCACTCTCAATTCGGCTCATATCTAGCACATCATTTATTAAGCTGAGTAAATGATTTCCTGAGGTCATAATCTTACTTAAATAGCCTTGAATCTGTTCCTTGTTGTCAATATGAGTGGCTGCTAAAGATGTAAATCCAATAATAGCATTCATTGGTGTACGAATATCATGTGACATATTGTTTAAGAAAGTCGTTTTTGCCTTATTCGCATATTGAGCTTGGGCAAGCGCCTCTGACAAAACATTCTTCTGTTCCTGCTCCTTGCGAATCATCTCATCAATATTGCGGAATCCTGCTAGAATGAATCCTCCGTGTCCATAATCATTATCATCGATTTTCAAATAAGTATATTGGAAATGGTGAATTTCTCCATCATCCATTATGCGATAGCTACCTTGAAATGCATCATCTGTGGCCAGCTTGCTTTTTATATTATCTAGCGAAAGAGCTTGAATCAGTTCTTCCTGATCTTCAGGATGAACACGACTATGGATATAGTTTTGTAGAATGCCAGTATAGTTGTACTCTTCCACAAAATCCTTTTTTAATCCCTCTGCCACATAACCCTCCAATTTAAGAATTTTGGCAGTACCTTGAACTTCATTAATCGCATAAACATTGGTATAGTCACGACTTAGCGCTTCTACAATAGAAAGCTGTTCCCCCATCTTTTTGTTGGACTGCTCTGTTGTAAGCAACATTTTTTTGTTCCATCGTCCTCGCAAATATAACACAAGGAAAACCCCTACAATTATAGCAAAAAGCAAAACCACCGCAACAATCAATCCAGGATTTGCCTGCAAATATTGCATAAAGGTCAAGTCCCCAATCGTATAGGAAGTATACTTTGAAGCCAATTGATTCAAGGTATCCTCAGACATTTGCTTAATACATTTATTTAATATAGTAATGAGTTCATGATCTGTATTTTCATTTACATGCATACTGAATCTTGTACTCATTCCATTCAACGTACTATAATATAAAGATTTAGTAGAGTCATGGTTTACAAACAATTGTGCAGTATAAGCAAATACATAAGCAGCATCTACTTCCTTTTTCAGTACAGCACGCAAAGCCTCTTCTCCAGTAGAATAATTTTTGACAGTAAATCCTTCTAAAAAATCCTTCCCAATCAAATCCTTACCTTGAGAATCTGATACTGCGACAACCTTGATATCATTTTTATGATCCTGCCTTGTTACCATTACCATTGTAGCTGTCAAATAGCTGTTCGTCTTGAAGCCATTGCAGTCAGCATCCTTGATCGCATCATCACTGCTAATACTATCTAAGACTACATTTACCCCATTTGTGCTGGTAAGATTAGAATAATCGTCATTATCCTTTGGAGCAATAAGCTGATATGGCAATCCTGCAAGATTCATAACTTCAGCAAAATAATCAGGCATAATTCCCTTTAATTCCCCATTTTCTGTATAAGAATAGGGTTCTCTGTTGCTAAGCGCAGTCGCCGTGATGGTTTTCTCTCCTGAAACCACCTGACGAATATATTCTCTCTCACGCTCTGTAAATGTTAGGGAAGAGGAATAAACTGGTCCATAGTATTGGTAAAACAAAACATTTTTCCAGTCACCTTCGTTGATATCCATCTGACCGATAGCGTAATTAATCTCTTTAAGAAGACCCTTAGGATCGCCATCTTTAACAATAGCGTAAAAATCGTCGTTACCAATAATATCCAGCGTCTTCTCTTCTTCCGTCTTCTTTCTTAAATCACTGGTTATTATTGCATCAATTTCGCCTTTTTGCAAAGCCACTGCAAGTTCGTCAGCATTAGGATAATATACTTCTTTGTATGTAAAATGCTTTTTTTGGGAAAATTCCTTTAAGATGTTGTTCTGTGTGTTGTTTTCCAGCAGACCAACTTTCATACCATTATATGAACTATAGTCTCCGCTGATAAAGCGCGTTTCATCTGCCCGTATTGACAAAACAGTATTTTTTCTTCCGATAGGTAAAGAAAAGTCAAATTTCTCTTCCCTCTCTTCAGTCCAGCTGGCTGACGTAACCAAATCGATTTCGTCATTTTCAAGCATAGTAAGTGTTTCATCCCAGGTTTTATCAAAGCCTGTGTATTCGAAATTGAGGTGGGAATATTCAGAAACAAGATTCAAAAATTCAATGCCATATCCAGATAATCTACCATCCTCTTTGTCCATCATATGATAACCATCAAAGCTGAAAATACCCGCTTTGACTGTTTTTGTATTGGAATGTTCATCAACAGCAAATGCTGTTGTGAAATTGGAAAAAATGAGAATTAAGAATGCTATGAATATCCAAACTATTTTTCCACACTTCAATAAGTTTATTTTATGTTTTGAAATGCTCTGCATACTACATCACCTTTTACTTTGTTATAGTTTCAAAAAGACAATTTAAAAAGGATTGGATTCTATCAATTGTTAAAAAATTCTGCAAGATAACACATTTTTCGCATTACCCTCAAAACACAATCTTACGATACGCATTTTCTTCCTTTTTGTTTTTTTCTTGCCTAGATTTATTATTGCAGATTGAATTTATATTGTCAATAGTTTTGCGACGTTTAATTGGAATAAAACCCAGTAGAATATAGCCTTTTTATAGCTTCTATACTAATGAATAAAAAAAGATCTTGCATAATACCAAGACCTTTTTTATATACCTTCTTATTCTCCTGTCAAAAGTGCACGTGGTGCAATCTTCTTCACCTTCAGAGATAGCAAGCATGCTAAACCAAAGGATAAAAGAATAAGTCCAATTCCTGCAATCGTAGCAAACAGGATAGGAATATTAAACGTACACTTTACAATGCCAATCGAACTGAAAAACAGCGACATAAGCGAATTGATAGTAAGGCAGTTTACTATAATGCCAATCACGGTTGAAAGTATAATTGCAGGCATAAACGAAAGCGCAGTTTGCAAAATGAGTTGTTTCGTTGTAAATCCCAACGATTTGAGTATACCGTAATCCCGTTTTTTGTTGTTGAGCATAGTACGCACTAACAGATACAACACAAATGCTATGATAATCGCCGAAAGGAAAAGAATTGCTATTACTATTATCGTCATAAGCGATACATAAACGCTCGCGGCAGCGTCAAGTGTCGCTCTGATATTTATAACCGTATTTACGTTTCCCGCAAAGAGTTCTTTCATTTCTTCGTTGAAAGCGTATATATCCGTTCCTTCGGCAAGCCCGATATAATAAGTAACATTTTGTAATTTTCCCAATCGCTCATAACCCTTTCTTGTTAGAAGGCAATCCCTACCGAGATTGTTAGAGATTTGTGTAAATCCACAAATAAGATATTTTTGAGTGTTACCGTTCGCTATAATTTCTATTTCGTTACCAACCTCAAAGCCTTCCTCTTTTGCGTATTTCGCCCCGATTGCTATTTCATTATCATATTTGGGAAATCTCCCTTTATATACAACGCTTTGATTATTAAGCTTTGAAAAATCATCGCACATATTTGCCAAAAGTTCCGCACCTTCAACGTGCGATACAGTTATGGAATTATAAAGATACGCCTTTTCAACACGGCTGTCAGAATTTAACACATCAAGAAAATCGGCTTCGGCTTCAATTTGCACATTAATTCCGCTGTCCGCAGTTTCGCCTACTATTAAATCCAAAAACGGCGTCATATCGACAATAACATTTTCGATCATAAGTCCCGAAAATACGACCACGAGAGAAAGCACGAGCATAGTAATACAAACCGTTATGTTATGCTTTATGCCCGATAGCGTGGTTTTCAGCGCAAGTGCGAAATTGAGTGGTGCTTTAGTTCTTTCGAGAGGAACATGATTTTTCTTGAAGTTATGCGTTTGGACGCCCGAACGCAATGCGACAATGGGTTCTATCTTCTTGATTCTACGGGCCGAAAGCCAAACAGAAAGTGCAACTGCACCACCCAAAATCAAAATCGAAATAAGCACTGGTAACGGTAAAAAATGAACTGCGTAAGGTATTCCCGTTTGTGCTATCATCATAGCATTTACCGCAGGGAAAATTGCATAAGACAAAGCGGTACCAACGATTGCCGATATTAGAGTCAATCCTAAAAACTGCAATAAAAGCGAACAAACAAGTTGCTTTGAAGTATAGCCTGTGGCTTTGAAAGCACCAAGATTTTTAATATTAACTTGAATATAATTGATAATATTCGATATAATTACCACAAGCGCAATTAAGAGTACGATAAATGCCATTGCACCCATAATTGCTGAACAAATCATTTGCGAAATGTATCTCGCTTGTGCAACTGAATCATAACAACTTCCTATCATGCGGGTATTTGGAAAATACTCTGAAACAGTTGATTTTAGTGTTGCTTCAAAATTGAGATTGGCTGATTTGTCGTTCAAACGCACCGAGCATAACGTAGTTTTGGGTGCATAATTTAATTCTTCAAGCTCGGCGTATTTATCTGCCGTAAGTAGGATTTGCGTTAAAGTGCAGTTATGAGAGCCTAACATTACGCTGTTGAAAAAGCCACATATCGTGTACGTTACAGGATGACTGCCGATAGATATTTCAATCGTTTTACCTACAGTATAATCATTCGACTTATATAGCATAGGCAAATAAATTCCGCTTTGTAAATCGCTGTCCTCAATGATTTCCGATTTGCCGATTGTACGCGAAACAGCCGTTTGTTTATCCATAAAAACGAAATCGGTGTTCATCATTCCGCCATTATAGTGGAACGTCCCAATCATAAACATACAGCTATCCAAACGATACTCTTTAACTTTGCTATCATTCCCAAGCGTCTGCGATAAAAATTCATAAACAGTTCCGTCAACATCATCTACCGCAAACGTAACGTGTTCGGCATTGAGTTTGTCGTGATATCTGTCAAAATTAGCTTTATAGTCCATAGAAAGCATAAGCCAAAGATTCAGCATTAATGCCGCAATCAAAATCAACACAATAATAGCAATGGTCTGCCCTTTGGCTTTTCGCATGTTTGAACAGGCAATAAGAAATAACTTTCTCATTTTACCACCCCATATCTTTCAAGAATGTAGAAAGTTTTTCATGCCGGGCTTTATCTCCATGAGAATATTTTCCCAAATCACATTCCCCTAAAATAACTCCATCCTTTAAATATAAAATACGATTTCCGCGACGAGCTGAACGCATATCATGTGTTACCATAACTACACTTTGTCCTTGCTCATTAAATTTTGTAAGAGTATCTAAAACATCTAATCCTGTCTTAGAATTCAAAGCACCCGTAGGCTCATCAGCAAACAAAATTTCAGGCGAATTGATTAGTGCACGAACAATTCCAACTCGTTGTGCTTCTCCACCAGAAATTTGTGTAGGAAACTTCTTCTGCGTTTCTTCAGAAATGTCAACTGCCTCAAATAGCTCTTTTGCTTTTACTATAAGAGCTTTCTTATCTTTGCTTACAAGTAGTCCAGCAGAAAGTACATTATCCATAACGCTCATTCCATCAATAAGATAAATCTGTTGAAATACAAATCCACAATGGTCTCGTCTAAATATGGCAAGTCCATCTTGTGATAAATCGGATATTACCTTATCTCCAAAAGTAATTGTTCCAAGGGATGGAGTATCCATTCCTGAAAGAGCATATAAAAGCGTAGATTTACCTGCACCACTTGCTCCCATAATTACAGTGAAATCTCCCTGATAAAGCTCTAAGTCAATATTCTTTAAAACGTGCTGTTGTGTTCCTCCATTAGAGAACGTTTTGCATAATTTTTCAGTTTTTAATAAAATTTTTTGCATATAAGCCCCTCCTTTAAAACACATCTATTTTACTATTTATAATTCTTAAATGTCTTTAATGATTTCTTAAAATTTCCTTAAACAATAGACGAACTATTACCTTTAAGCCATATATACCATTTTCAAGAACAAGCTCTCCTTGCATTTCCTGTAAAAAGCGATCAGAAATATATAGCCCCAAGCCAGCTCCTTCAATATTTGTGGAATTGCTGCCACGCTTGAACTTTTCTTTTAATACAAGTAGTTCTTCTTGTAGTACACCACCACCAAAATCTTCTATGACAACTTGAATATACTTTTCATCCTTTAAAACAATGACAGAAATATCACCTTTTGCATACTTATATGCATTAGCAAAGATATTATCAAATACCTGCTGTAATCGTAAAGGATCAGCATACACCAAGCAATTAGGAACACTGGGAATTGTTGCATGATGCAAATAATCTGCGTTTTCTAGCATTTTTCCGATTTCTTTACTTTCAATATATCTTGGATTTACAGTAAGTTGTTGTAATTCTTCAAGTGTTGCCGTAAACAAATTAGTTACAAGTGTATTTATTTGGTCTGCCTTGCCTATAATCTGTATGTAATTGGATTTATCCTTTTTATTCTCTGCTACAGAAAGTCCTACCTCAGAAACAGCCTTTATGCTTGCTACTGGTGTTTTTACATCATGAGAAAGCTTTGCAACAAGCTCCTTTTTACTTGCATTTGCTTTTGCTTCTGCAATGCGAGCTTTTTTTAGTTCTGAACGCATAATATCAAAGCTTTCCGTAAAGGCTCCAAATAGATTTTCTCTATCCATTTCAAGCGGAATATCCAAATTCCCACCAGCAATGCGTTCAGCAAAGCCTTTCATTTTACGAAATGGTCGAACTATCTTCAAATGCATATAGATGAAGTAACCAATGCAGATTCCACACTGAACAAAAATCACTACAAAAAGAACAATTATCGTTCTTTGCTTCTGTGTTTTCAAAGAAAATGCACCATCATTAAAAATAATAACTTTGCCAACTACCACATCATCAATGGTAATATCTAATATTGTATCTCTATGCAAAATTGCTGAATTTAAGTCATCAGATATGTTAGATTTTGTCTTGTAAAGAACTTTCTCTTCATTATCTAAAACAACATACTCCAAATTTGTAGAATTCTTATGCTTCTCAAGTTCATTAAAATCCTTTATTACAGATTGCACAACTTCGTTTACTGCAACAGAATCTTGAGAAAAATCAGGATTTTGCATTGCGAAAATAATAAGTACAGAAATGTCGACAATAAAAATTAAAATCAATCCAATTAAAAAAAATCTCTTTTTCATACATTTTCTCCTGTAAATCTATATCCATCGCCCCAAACTGTAAGAATATATTTCGGTTCGTTTGGGTTTTCTTCTATTGCTTCACGCAATCTTCGAATATGAACATTAAGAGTTCCATCCCCTGTAAATTTATCTTCCCATACCTTTTCAAAAAGCTCCTGCTTTGAAATGACTCTACCCTTGTTTTCTATAAGATAAGAAAGTAACTTAAATTCTAGTGTAGTAAGCTTAATCCCTTTGCCTTTAACTTTAACCTGTTTTGCTTCAAAATTCACAACTAAATGTCCAGCTGTATATTCCTTGCAGGATGTTTGTCCATAGCGCTTTAGTACAGCTTTAACCTTTGCAAGCAGCACCCCAAGAGCATAAGGCTTTTGAACATAATCATCTCCACCAATATTCAGTGCAACAATTTTATCATCATCACTTGTTCTAGCAGAAATGAAAAGAATAGGAATATTTGTGGATTGTCTCAATTCTTTACACAAATCAAAGCCACTTCCGTCTCCTAAATTTATATCCAGTAATATAAGATCTGCTGTATGCTCTTTCAAGAATTTTCGACAATCCTCTACACCATATACTGCAATAGTATTAACTCCAAACAGATTGAAATATTCCGCTGTGCTATCTGCAAGCATAATTTCATCATCAATAATAAGGCAATTATATTTCATAACAAAACCTCCAAATAAATTATATCATCTCCAAAGACCTAAATCTTTAAAAATTTCTTAAATATTATTAGCAAATAAAAAAGCTTTTAAACATATTCGTTCAAAAGCTTTTTACTTGTAATATCAATTTTCTTTATTATTCTTCTTCATCTAAAGAGATATTTGCATTATGATATACATCCTGAACATCATCTAATTCAGAAAGTAAATCTAATAGTCTTCTGAATTTAGCTTCATGGTCTTCGTCTAAATCAACATAAGTTGAAGGAACAAGACTTACGGATGCTTCTTCAAAATCCAATTCAGGATTTGCGCCCTCTAATGCATTTTTAATAGATTCAAAATCCTTTGGATCAGCTAAAATTAATGTATTGCCATCCTCATCTGTTTTGATTTCTTCACAATCTGCATCAGCCATCATTAATGCTTCCATTGCTTCATCTTCAGACATTCCTGCAAATACAAATTTAGCCTTACGACTAAATAAATAGCCAACAGATGTACCGATTTGTCCACCAGTCTTATTAAATGCAGTACGAACATCTGTGAATGTACGGTTATCGTTATCTGTAGTACATTCAACAATCATAGCTACATTTCCTGGACCATAGCCCTCATATGTTTTTTCTTTAGATGCACCAGAAGCAACACCTGCTGCCTTAGCGATTGCACGCTTAATAACATCTGCAGGACATTGATCCTTCTTAGCACGCTCTATGACTCTCTTTAAGCTTTGATTCATTTCAGGATCAGGAACACCGGACTTAGCGGCAATAAAAATTTCCTTTCCCCATTTTGCATATTTTGCAGACTTCATTGCTGCAGTTTTTGCCATTGATGCTGCACGAACTTCATGTGCTCTTCCCATAATCAACACAACCTTTCAGTTTTTTTACTTTTCAATTATACAACAAACACGTCTTTATTTCAATAAATTTATGAATACTTCTGTTCTATTCTTCTGTAGAAAGCAGCTGTTTCCAGCGCTCTCCCTCAATAAAATTCATAAGAGACGGAATATCTAAAGCTCTTGCAAAATAGAATCCAGAACCATAATGGATATTATGCTCTATTGTATAATTTAACAATTCCTTTGTTTCTATACCTTCACAAACAACAATTTTTTTGTTTTTATGGCAATAGTCTAATAAATTAACCAACAATTTTTCTTGTGAAAAATTATTCGTAATATCCTTTAAAAATACTCGCCCTAACTTGACAACATCAACAGGACAAGTTTGAATAGCTAATACAGATTGGGAATCTATTGGAAAACCGTCTACAGCAATTTTAAATCCAAAGGCCTTTAACCTTGTGATGTTGGCTTCTACTACCTTCATCTTTTCATACACCATAAAATCTGTAATTTCTAGCATAATTCGACTTGGATCTGCATTTAATCTTTTTGCAATCTCAATTAAGTCCTTTGCCAAATCTGGATTTAACAATTGTTTTAAACAAAGGTTCAAAGAAAATACCATTTGTAAATCAGGATACTTCATATTCGTCATTTGCTGAAAACGAATCATTCTTTCAATTCCCCATTTGCCAACCCAATGAATATCTCCTGTTTGTTCCAGCAACTGAATGAAGTCCTGTGGAGGTAATACACCCTTTGTTGGGTGATTCCAACGCATTAATGCTTCTGCACCGAAAATTGTTTTGTTTCCAAAATCAAGGATTGGCTGATAGTATAACACGAATTCTTTTTTCTGAATTGCAGTTCGAATTTCTTCATAATACATCATATTTTCTCGTTCATCATCAGATAATGTTGCATAATAGCTAGTTACCTTATTTCCGCCACCACGTTTTGATACGAATGTTGCTAAATCAAGATTATCTAAAAGCTCTTTTACAACACTTCCTGATTGTGGATAGATACATACACCTATGGATGCAGTAACATGAATATTTTCAAGTTCTTCATTCATAAATGGTGAACGAACCACCTCTAACATTTTTTTACAAAGCTTTTCAATCTTACTTTGTGCTCCCTCGTCTGGAATAAAGAATAAAATACCATCTAGCCGAAGCTGACAAAAGCTTGCTTGTTCTGGCAATAACACAACTAATTTTGAAGCAACTTCCTTTAGCACCTTATTGCATATATCTTCTCCATACATTTCTATTAGATTTCTAAATCCATCAATATCAACAAGTATTAAGGTAGCAGTACCAAAATTGCCTACTCTTCTAATATGCTTATTAATATGTTTTAGGATTTGAGCTTTTGGAATTGCACGCTCATGAATAGAATTATTTTTATCCTTAAAATACTTTTTAAAATTTAAAAACATTTTATTACACCTTCAACTGAATTTCGTTTCTATTAGTCAATTTAAGTATATACTTAAAATTAAAATTAGTCAAACAAAAATCGTTATAACAAAACAAAAGAGGCTAGAAAGTTAGCCTCTTTTCAATTTAAGCAATGGTATGTTTGAAAAATTTACCAAAAATTCTTTTAATTGGGGAAACAGTCATAAATGCATCAGGGTCTGTTTTCTTTACAATTTCTGCAGCCTTTTGCAATTCATAAGAAGATATAATCATAAACACATCAAACTTTTCTTCTTTTGTGTATGCACCCTTTACGGTTGAGATTGTACATCCTCTTTGAATTCCTTCTAATAATGCATTTGCAATTTCCTCTGAGTGCTGTGAAATCACATCCACACGCAAATAATTATATGCTGTATGGATTTTATCTACTACAAGATTAGAAATCACAATAAAGATGAACGTGTATAATGTGATATCCCAAGATCTCTCAATTAAGCCTCCACCAATAATAGCCAATAAAACATTAACAATTCCTGAAAATACACCAATAGAAATATTCTTTTTCAATGCTAATGCTTGGCCAATAATATCCATTCCACCTGTAGAGGTTCCAAACCGCAATGCTATTCCTATACTACTTCCACAAAGAAGTCCACCAATAACTCCTAAGAAGAATCTGTCATTAGGATTGATTCCAAAGTCTACTTTAATCCAATCCCACCCCATCATCCAAAAGGACTGAATTACAATAGATAAGAAAGAATATATAATGAATCTTTTTGAAACTGTTCGCATTCCATAAATAAACAATGGGATATTGAGAATAAGTGTAAAAACACCAATTGGAATAGTTATATTAGCAAAACCAAAAGCTCTATTTAATATCTGACCTACAGCTGTAGCTCCAATTGAAATCAAATTTGCCGGCTCCAAAAACCATATGACAGATAGAGAATAAAGTGTGGATGAAAATAAAACTACAAAGATACGAAAGATATCGTCGTACAACTGACTTTTTTTCATATTAACTAACCTGATCTCCTGGATTTAATTCTGAAACATTTAATAATTCTAATTGTGTTTCATTAGATGCACAAAGAAGCATTCCAAAAGAATCTTCTCCCCGAAGTGTAATTGGTTTTAAATTTTTTACAACCACTACTTTTTTTCCAATCAACTCTTCAGGAGCATAATACTTTGCAATACCAGAAACAATTTGGCGTACCTCAGTGCCTATGTCTACCTTAAACACCAATAGCTTATCTGCCTTTGGATGCTTTTTTGCCTCAAGGATTTTACCAACAACCAAATCCAACTTATCAAAATCATCAATAGAAATTAAATCTTTCTTTGGAGCTTCTTCTTTTGGTTCTTCCTTTTTTTGTTCCTTAGCAAGAACAATATCTAAAACATCCTTATTCACATCTAAACGTTTGAATAATACACTTGCTTCTCCAATAGTATATTCCTTTTGTTTTCCATAAGTAAGGTCTGTAAATTCTGTCAACTTTGTCCCAATTTGCTGATAAACATTCTTAGATGCAGAAGGCATGATTGGTTCTAATAAAATGGTGGCTATACGAATTACCTCAAATAAATGATATAAAACATTCTCTAAAGTCTTCTTCTTTGATTCGTCTTTTGCAAGCTGCCAAGGTGCAGTATCATCTATATATTTATTTGCAGCACGTAAGCAATTCATTACGGATTCAATTGCATCGGCCACTCTAAAATGATCCATATTAGATTTATAATCTTCAACAGTCTTAGATAGTAATGCTTCTAAACCTGCATCAAACTCTGTTGCAGCTCCACAACTAATCGAATGATCAAAATACTTCTTTCCCATTGCCATTGTACGATTTACAAGATTTCCATATGTGTTTGCTAAATCTGAATTGTTCTTTTCGCAAACTAGCTCATAGGTCAAATTACCATCAGAAGCAAAAGGAATCTCATGTAGAACATAGTATCTTACAGCATCTACTCCAAACAAATCTACCAAATCATCTGTGTAAATTATATTTCCTTTGGATTTAGACATTTTATTATGATTCATTAGAATCCAAGGATGTCCAAAAATTTGTTTAGGTAGTGGTATATCTAAAGCCATTAGCATTATTGGCCAGTAAATTGTATGAAATCTCAAAATATCTTTTCCAATCAAATGAATGTCACAAGGCCAGTACTTCTTGTAGAGGTCTCCACTTTCTTCATCCAAATGAAATCCAATTCCAGTAACATAATTCAAAAGAGCATCAATCCAAACATAAATCACATGCTTAGAATCAAAATGTACAGGAACACCCCAAGTATAGGATGTACGAGACACGCAAAGATCAGGCAATGGTGAACTTAAAAAATTATGAATCATTTCATTTTTTCTAGATTCTGGTTGAATAAAATCAGGATGCTCATTAATATAGTTTACAAGACGTTCTTGGTATGGTGCAAGCTTCATAAAATAAGCTTCTTCCTTCATTATTTGCACTTTAGCACCACAATCAGGACAACATCCATCTACTAGGTCTTTTGTCGTAAAAAAGGATTCACAATCTACACAATAGTTTCCTTCATAGGATCCTTTATAGATGTCTCCCTTTTTATAAAGCTTTTCAAAAACCTTAGCAACTTCCTTTACATGATAGGCATCTGTTGTTCTAACAAAATGGTCATACTCAACATTTACAAGCTTATATGTTCTCTTAATTTCATTAGAAATATTATCTACATGTTGCTGAGGTGTAATTCCAGCAGCTTCTGCTTTCAATTGAATTTTTTGACCATGCTCATCTGTACCAGTTTGAAAATAGGTGTCAAATCCACATTTCTTTTTATATCGAACAATGGAATCTGCTAAAATTGCTTCATACACATTCCCAATGTGTGGTTTTGAAGATGTATATGCAATAGCAGTTGTTAAATAAAATTTGTTATTCACAAAAATCACCCTCTCGTCTTTCTAATTATACTACAAACCATTCTGTTTTTCACTATATTTTTTTCATAGAAAAAGATTAAAATTTGAAAGATATAAAATCAGGTATTCCATTAAAAAATGCCACTGCATCTAAAGTGCAGTGACAAATTATTTTTCTTTTATTCTTCTACAAACTGTTTCTTCTTAAATTGTGCAACATAGCTCCAAACAAATGCTGTTAAAAGACCAACTACAATTCCAAACAATAAGCTAATTCCTGCAGCAATCACTATGTTCATTTTTCCTTTCACACGAATGGGTTGTAAATTGAGAATTGTATTTTCTTTTAAGACATTTTTTACATCTTCTGTATAGATTTCTGTTAAATTCTCTACCTTTGTTTTATACGTGTTTAATTCCTTTATAAACGCTTCGCTTTTTTCTTCATCATAGTTTCCTAGTGTAACACGTTCAATCAATCTTAAATCCTCACCAATCGTAATCAATCGTGAGTCAATGGTATGTAAACTATTTAAATAATTCGCAATAGAAGTATCCATATATGTATTTCCATTAGAATTGCTGTAAATATTGCTTAGAGAATCCAATAAAATTGCTTTTCTTTCTCTTAATATTTCTTGTTCTGTCAGCAAAGAGCTTCGATCCACTAAAATGGTTTGATATTCTTCCTTTGTTAAATAAGAGTTTTGATATGCTAAATATTCATAATTGTCCAAATCATCATTAGATACAAATACCTGGGCCTGATTTAAATGATTGCTTAAAAATGTATCTCCAATTTGAATATCACCAAAGTAAGAAATCATTCCTTGATAGCCTTCTACAATCAAATCTAACTGACGATTTAAATAGGTTAACTTTGTTGTGATTTTTTTGGAACGGTTATAGCCTGTTAAACTTGCATTAAAATCAAATTCAAGATTTAATGCTGTGTTATAAGGAAGATAAATCAAATCTTCTAAAAATGCCTTGGCTATACCGGCATCTTTAAATAAACTTCCAGCGGCTACAATTCGATATGTATTCTTTTCTTTCAATGCTTCAATGGATATACTTTCAGCAACGGAATTAACATTAATATCCGAATAAGCTGGATTACTATTTTTTACAGTTTCAATATTCTTTAGTGATATGATGTCATAGTAGTTATATACAGTTCCATTTGCATATCTATTTTCTTCAATTCCAAACCATTGATAGTGAAATGTAGCTTCATAGGTTGTTTTCATAGAATTATATCCAAACACCAACAAAACAAAACATAAAATCATTGTAATACCAAAAGCTACACTTGCGACAATCTTTTTTTTCATTATTAAATCCCAAACATCTAATAACGATAATCCATCTTCTTCCACGTTTATCACCTATTTCATAGTTTAAACAAGATTTATGAAATAATGTATACAAAAAAAGAAAAATCCAGTCTATATTAAGACATCTAGATTTTCCCTTATTCTATTCTTTTAATCTAACTCTAATTTTCCAGTATAAAGATTATAATAAATTCCCTTTAAAGCTAATAGTTCCTCGTGGGTGCCACGTTCAATTACTTTGCCTTTGTCTAATACTAAAATAGCGTCCGCATTTCGAACTGTGGAAAGTCTGTGAGCAATAACAAATACAATTCTTCCCTGCATAAGCTTATCCATTCCCTCTTGAACAAGACGTTCTGTTCTTGTATCAATAGATGATGTTGCCTCATCAAGAATTAAAACAGGAGTATTAGCAACTGCCGCTCTAGCAATACTTAGTAATTGCCGTTGTCCCTGACTGAGATTTCCACCATCTGCAGATACAAAGGTATCATATCCCTGTGGTAGCTTCTTAATAAAATTGTGTGCATTTGCAAGCTTTGCAGCTTCTATTATTTCTTCATCCGTTGCGGATAATTTACCATACCGAATATTTTCTTTAATCGTTCCTGTAAATAAGCTTGTATCCTGTAAAACAATTCCCAAAGATTGTCTTAGATCATCCTTCTTGATATGTTGAATATCTATCCCATCATAGGTGATCTTCCCGCCTTCTATTTCGTAGAATCGGTTGATTAAATTGGTTATAGTTGTTTTCCCAGCACCTGTTGCACCTACAAATGCAATCTTCTGTCCGGGCTTTGCGTAAAGACTTAATTCGCTTAAAATCTTTTTCCCTGGAATATACGAAAAATCAACGGTATAAAAACGAACATCTCCTTTTAAGGAAATTTGATTTCCGTTTTCATCTTCCCAAGCCCAAGTCTTATTTTCCAATGCAATTAATTTCGTTTCTCCATCGTCTATTTCTGGCTTCTCGTCCATTAACTGAAATAATCGTTCTGCACCCGCTAAACCATTCAATAGGAGATTGGACTGATTTGTAAATTGGTTGATTGGCATAGCTGCTTGTCTAACAAATACCAAATAGGATGCAATTCCTCCAATGGTAAAGGAAATAAATGGAACAAAACCTAACGCAATAAGTCCTCCTAGAATTGCAACAATGGCGTAATTAATATAGGAAATGGATACAACCATAGGAATCATAGACATGGAATATTTTAATGCAGTAAAGCCTGCTTCCTTTAAAGCCAAATTCTTTTCTTTAAAGCTTTGAATATTGGCTTCTTCATGATTGAATACTTTCACAACCTTTTGTCCACTAATTGTTTCTTCAACGAAGCCATTTACCTTTCCCATAACATGCTGCTGTTGTCCATAGGCTTTTTTACTCTTTTTAGAAGCATATACAATATATGTAGCCATAATTGCATAAAACAATATAACTATAATAGATAAAAACCAATTTAGAACAAATAACAATATGACGAGTCCGATAATTTGAATTGTATTAGATATTAGCATAGCAAATGCATTGTTCATTGCTTCACTTAAGGTGTCAATATCATTTGTATAATTGCTCATAATTTCTCCATGAGTACGACGGTCAAAATAAGATAATGGCAATTTCTCCATTTGCTGGAAAATATCTCTTCTCATTTCAAAAATAATCTTTTGAGCCAAATGAATCATAATTTGAGAATATCCAAGTGTTGCAAGAACTCCTATACTATAGATTCCAATTTCTACTCCTATTGCGTACCACAGCTTTGCAAAATGAGGATCTTTTGTATACGTATCAATAATTGGTCGTAACATATATGTCCCCAATAAATTTGCTGAAGCAGACAATGCAACAAGTATGATAATCAATAAAACCAAAACCTTATGATTCCCCATATAGCTTAATAAACGATGAATTGTTTGTTTTAAATTTTTGGGTCTTTTAATCGTTGTTATTGGTGGCATTCTAAAACACCTCCCAATTGGTCTTGATATAATTCTTGATAGATTGTGGAGCGTTCTAAAAGTTCTTTATGCGTTCCCATATCCGCAATTTGACCATTATCTAAAATAATAATCTTATCAGCATCCATAACTGAAGTGATTCTTTGTGCAATAACAATGTTTGTTACATTCTCAAGGCTTCTGATTCCAGACATAATTTTTCTTTCTGTTTCCATATCACAAGCTGATGTGGAATCATCGAAAATAATAACCTTTGGACGCTTTAATAGCGCTCTTGCAATACATAGTCTTTGTTTCTGCCCACCAGAAACATTCACTCCGCCTTGTCCTAAATCGTATTCCAAGCCATTAGGCAATCTATCAATAAATTCATCGGCACACGCAATTTGACAAGCCTTCTGAATTTCTTCCAAAGTTGCATTAGCATTTCCCCATAATAGGTTTTCTTTTATTGTTCCACTAAATAAAACATTATTTTGAAGCACAATAGAAATTGCATCACGTAAAGACTTTAAATCATAATCCTTAACATTGTGTTCTCCAATTTGTACAGAACCATCACTGACATCATATAATCTTAGCATTAAAGAAACCAAAGAGGATTTTCCAGAACCAGTTCCTCCCAAAATACCAACACTTTCTCCTTCTGCTATATGGAAATTAATGTTAGATAAAACACATTCTTCACTCTGCTCATGATATTTAAAGCTTACATGATTAAATGTAATATCTCCCTGTTCTATACTTGTAATTCCATCTTCTTTTGAAACGATGCTTGGTGTTTCTACTAATACTTCCTTTAAACGTTTTGAGGAAGCAAAGGAACGATTGATTAATAAAAATACATTCGATAACATCATCAAAGAGTTTACAACCTGTAGCACATAAGAAAGCATAGCAGAAAGCTTCCCAACCTGAAGTGTATTGTTGTGTACCATAACAGCACCAAAGCTAAGTAATAATACAGTCACGGCATACATTACAAGCTGAAAGGAAGGTAGATTGAGCTGAGCAATTCGAAATGTATGTTTGGTTGTTTTCATAACCTTAGTATTTACTTGATCAAATTTATGTACTTCAAAATCTTCACGAACATAGGATTTAACTGTGCGTATTGCTGAAACATTTTCTCTAACAACACGATTTAAGTCATCAATATTAGATTGCAAAACTCGGTATTGTGGTGCCGTCTTCCAAATAATTAAAAATAATACAACTCCTAAAACTGGTACACACGCAATGAAGATCCATGCAATCTCTGGAGCCATAGCGAAGGATAATCCAATTCCCATAAACAACATCAGTGGAGATCTACAAAGTGGTCGAATTCCGCCCACTAATGTATTTTGCATAACAGTAACATCATTTGTAATTCTTGTCACTAGGGAAGCGGTTTGAAAATGGTCGAGATTAGCAAAGGAATAGGTTTGTATCTTTTGAAAAACATCTTCTCTTAAGGCATACGAAAAGTTCGTTACTAATCGTGCATTATATTTGGCATAAAAGTGACCTGTAATAAGTGAAAATAAAGCACAAATAATAATCATTCCACCAGAAATTAAAATCTGTTTCATATCCTCATTATGAATTCCAATGTCAATGATATCTTTCATTAGAAATGGAATGATAAGTTCAAATACAGACTCTATAATTACTAAGCTGATTGCTAAAATTAAATCCTTTTTAAATTTTCCTAAATACTTCAAAATAAAGAATAAGTCCTTCACTATCTCACCTCGAATCCGAAAGAAAAGGACGGTTATAAACCGACCCTCTTGACTTCAAAATTATTTGACACCGCCATTTTTAGCTAAAGATAAATAAACAAGTGCCATATTATAATATCTTTCAATCACGCTATTTAAATTCTGATAGCTTTCTAAGCTCATACCAGAATTCGGATCATATCCTTTTTTATATACCTCTTTTGTTTCTTCTGCCAAATTATAGTAGTATTCTCCTAATGTTGCTTGTGCAGAAATATGACCAAGTTCAGCAGCTGATTTTAGATACTTCTCACAATTTGGATCTGCTTTGTTTGTTTTATAATAGCAATATCCAATCATATAAAAGATATCATAATTATTAGAATCTTTATTTTCTAACAAATAAGGTAATGCATTAGCATAATCTTGTGCATTAAAAAGTTCTTTTCCTTTGTCTAATGAAGTTTGAACAGGACGTTGATACTCATAATCTCTGCTTGGATATGCAGGATATCTCTCCTCAATAGTTCTACTAGCATAGCCATCTCTAGCTACTGATGTTCCACACATAGGACAAAATTTAAATATATCTTCAAGTTTAAATCCACAATTTGGACAAAAATTATATCTCATAAATAAAACCTCCATCTGTTTTTTGAAGTTTATGATAATAGCAATCTACAAATGCATAGTATTTTGCCTTATTTCTATTATACCCTTGGATGATACTTTTTGCAAGATTAAAGACCAAATCATACTCTTCTTTTGTGATAATTTTTTCATCTAAAGCCTCTTTTAATTCGTCTTCATCTAAAATTCTTGGTCCTCTAGCTTCAGATATAACAACATCTAGAAATAAATCTATAAATGTCGGATTATCCTCATTCTCAAAATTGTGTTGCTTGGACATGTCAAAATAACTTTCTATTAAATTCCCAGAATCATCAAATAGTACTGTAAGCCACCAATTTGCATTTTTAGGAGCAAATTGAAGCCATTGAAAATTCTTATCTAAAATTGTTATTTTATAATTGGGATAAGAAATTACCGTTGGTTCGTTAACTTCTAAAATAGTCATTAAAGAAATAGTCCCTTCAAAATTAGAATCCTTTACTCGAATTGTTTTTATTTCTTTCTTTAAAATTGTTTTCCATTCATCTCTTCTTAAGCTCTTTTGAATCAGTTTCATATATTTACCTCATTTTAATTTAAAGACTTCAATAAAATTAGCTCTTCAGGTTCCTGAGGGAGTACAAAAGAACCACAGTCTGTGTATCCTAGTTTTCTATAAAAATATTGAGCAGACTCTGTTGATACCGTTGATGTTAAAACAAGTGAATATCCTTGTTTTTTCATTTCTTCTTCCCAGAAGCGTACCAATTGCTTTCCAAAGCCTTGATTTCGATATTCACTCAAAACAAATAATAAGTTCATAAACGGCGTATTGTCCCAAAACAAATTAAATCTTAACCAACCAACAAAATTATCATCCTTAAAATAAACAATTACTCTGTAATCTTTTACACTTTTTTCTAGTTCAGTTTTAGAAATATGTTTGTCATATTGATTTATAATTTCCAAATCATCAATGCTTGCATATCGTATCATTCCTATACCTTCTTTTCTACTACTTTATTTTTTTAAAGACAACTGATAGCTTACATCAATCCATGAACAAAGAGTTTCGTTATCTAAGCTTCTATCTAGTTGAATTGTAATCCAACTTTTTTTATTCATATGGTATCCAGGAAATACCTTTTGATAATCCACGACAGCACTGATTTGATCCTTAGGAAATAATAAATTAATGGCTTCTGTTTTTTCATCAGAAGCTATTCCAATCTTCCTTTTAGAAATTCTAAAAAGAATCCCATACCATTTTTGATTAATTTTATTTCTCCAAATTGCATTCTCTGAAAAGTTCTCCCATAAAAATTCCAATTCATCCTGATATTTGTTTTGAATGTATTCAATAATTTCTTTAGTTTGAGGATTGTGAAAAACATCTAAAACTGTGCAATGTGCAATTATATCTTGAATACACTTCTCATAGGCTTCCTTTACTTTTCCTACAAATTCTCCTGTTGCCTGCAAAACATTAACTAAAATATACTCACAGTTGTTTTCTAAATCATATACCATAGATTTTATATTATTATCATGAATAGAAACAATAATTTCAAAACAATCCTCCAAGATCTTCGTTCTATAACTGTATATATCTTTTTCTTTTGTAAATCCATACTTTAATAATTCTTCACATTGGATAGATCTATTATTTAACTCGTTTGTCCAATCTCTCATAAATTAAACCTCTTTAATTGGATTATGAAGCAATTATAACACGTTTTTAAACAATATAGTAGTTTTTATTTTTTAAATCTAATATCATCTCGCATAAAAGACAGTGATAGATGAACGGATAAGCCTTCTATTTTTGTGAATATGATTTTATATGTTCCTTATATTTTGTTGTAAAAGGATTTATAGCTTGATTATCTGTCATTATATACTCTTGTGAGAGAGCTTGCTTCAGGAATCTTATTGACATTAAAATTAAACTATGCTAGAATAAGCAATGTAAGAATTGTTCCTTGCTTGGCAAGGCACGTCCGTCAGCAATAAGCTGTTTCTGGCACAATTCTTATTTTTTTATTTAATTTTCTTTCTTGCATATTCTTCTATCACCCTATAATCCTCTGGACTGAGTGTCCAATTTAAAGGTGCAGAAAATGCACTTTTTTTATTTGCTCGCATCCTGAAAATAATGTACGATTTCTCATCACTTGTTCTTGGATGTGGATTCGGATTTTTCTTTAATCGAACTGTTTTAGCAATCGGATTAGTTGTCATAGGCATAAATAAATATGCATTCCCATCCTCTCCTATAATAATTGCTGGATGTTTTGAAATTAAATTTCTTCTTATATGTAGTGCAAGTCTTTTTGCTTTGCTACTATTTGGCTTTATTAAATCTAACTGCACATCTTATATAACCATGTCTTTTCTCCTTTCTTTCCGCTCAAGTGGAAAAACTGATTTCAGTGAATTTAGACGGTAAATCAAATACTTTCTAGTTCTTCATTTAAATCATTACTAAGAATTGAACTTTTTTATAATAAAAATGAAAAAAGGTTAATTTTCAAAAAATTCTCAAAATCAACCTTCCTAAATCATATAAGAATATTAAACAAAATAAAAACTTACGACATTAGACGTAAGTTGGTTTTTCATTGGAGTCAAAGTCCGTTCATCGTTTTTTGCCTAAGCAGAGATTATTTTTCTTATATCTTGCAGCCGCATCTTAAATTGCTTTTATTATTTCTTAATCTGTACGATCATTAAACAATGCTTTAACTTTTTTATAATAAAAAAAGAAAGATTTTTGAACATTTTCTTAAAAACTTCAGATTCAATACTCATAATTTAATCTTCATAATTACTCATAAAATAAGTGGGTTCTCCCTCCCAATTGTAGGTTATCTTGACGGGATCTAGAAATATCTCAACACTCCACCATTTTTTTGGTCTTCCTAAATCAAATGCTAATGTTAAATTCTTAAAGCTATCTATACTATAAAGATAAGACTCCATTCTCATTTTCTTAGTTAATGCTATAAGTTTTTCTATTTCAATATACTTATACTTGTTTTTTCTTCCATAATAGACTGTTACCTCACAAAATGGAAAATGGTCATTATATCTACGCATTTCATAGCTGATTGTAACCTTATTATACGGGTAAAGAGGTTTACCTTCTGGATCTGCAATATCTAAATTATCATACTCTATTTCTAAAATATTTTCATGAATACTAATATTTGTCACTATAGCATCATTCATTGCATCCATTGTATTCATATTATCTACTGTGAATGTTTGAATCATAGTTTCCTCCATATATAGAATTATTAAATTCACTTTAATTATATCATAAAATAATACTATCTTTATAATAAAAATAAAAACTTACGACATTAAACGTAAGTTGGTTTTTCATTGGAGCCACAGTCCGTTTATCATTTTTCTTCTAAGCAGAGCAATTATAACACGCTTTTAAGAAACAATACAATGGTTTTATCCTATTAGTTTATTAAATTTTCAAAGATCACACGAATATGGGTTTTACATATTCGACCCTATTATACTCATGCGATGTTTATAAAATATGAACTGTTTAAATAATATGAACATAAAAAATAAAAATTTTTCTAAAAATGAGATTGGATCTCCCACTAATCTCATTTTTTTACTTCTTTTTTCTCAAATCTAATATATA
>CAMWSQ010000010.1 GCA_947177025.1 uncultured Mollicutes bacterium
ACTCCAACTACCAAGCGCTTTTACATTATATCGTAAAACAAAGCGCTTGTCAAATCTTTTTATTATTCTACAGCAATAACTTTTTCTTCAATTTCTTTTAAAATTTCAGGATTGTTCTTTAAATACTCTTTAGTATTCTCTCTACCTTGGGCAATCTTAGTTCCATTATATGAGAACCAAGCTCCAGATTTATTAATGATTTCATATTTAACAGCAAGATCTACTACTTCACCTAATCTAGAAATACCTTCACCATAAATAATTTCTACTTCGGCAGTTTTAAATGGAGGTGCTACCTTATTCTTAACTACTTTTACATTCGTTCTATTACCTAATATGTTTGTTCCTTCTTTAATTGCTTCTCCTCTACGGATATCCAAACGAACAGATGCATAGAACTTAAGAGCTCGTCCTCCTGTTGTTGTTTCTGGGTTACCAAACATTACACCAACTTTTTCACGAATTTGGTTAATAAAGATAGCAACACAATTTGTCTTATTAATAATACCTGCAAGCTTACGCATTGCTTGAGACATCAATCTTGCATGAAGACCAACATGAGAATCTCCCATATCTCCATTTAATTCTGCTTCTGGAACTAATGCAGCAACAGAATCTACAACTAAAATATCAACACTGCCAGATTTAATTAATGCTTCTGCAATATCTAATGCCTGTTCTCCATTATCTGGCTGAGATAAAATTAAATTTTCAATATCAACACCTAATGCCTTAGCATATACAGGATCCAATGCATGCTCAGCATCAATAAATGCTGCAAATCCTCCATTCTTCTGAGCATTCGCAATAGCATGTAAAGCAAAGGTAGTTTTACCAGAAGATTCTGGTCCATAAATTTCAATGATTCTTCCCTTTGGATAACCACCTACTCCTAATGCTTTATCCAGTGCAATAGATCCACTAGAAATAACTTCTATTTTGCGATCGACTTCATCACCTAATCGCATAATAGATCCTTTTCCAAATTCTTTTTCAATTTTCTTTAAAGCTTCTTCTAAAGCTTGTTCACGACTAATTTCTGCCATAGTTCCTCCTTAAATTGTCTCAAATATTATTTTTCGGTTTTTCCAAATATATTCTATTCCAGAATATAAAGTTAATAAAATAGAAATATACATTAATACTAAGCCTATTACCTCAACTGCAAAATGCAATCCACTGAAAAATAAGACACAAATTGCAATCATTGTTTCAAAGGTCTTTACCTTACCTGACCAACCAGCTGCTATTACTTCTCCTCGTTGTGCAGCAACAAGTCGAACTCCTGATACAGTAAATTCTCTAAATAAAATAATTGCTAGTCCCCACATTGGAATGAGTTCCAATTGAACAGATTCAAAATCAACCATTTTTTGTTGCATGAATAAAATTAAGAATGTTGTAATGACCAAAATTTTATCAGCCAATGGGTCAGCAAATTTTCCAAAGGTTGTAACCAAATTATATTTTCTTGCAATAAATCCATCTAGAAAATCAGTTATGGAAGCTAAAGCAAAGATAATAAAGTTAATAAAATTCGCATAGCTTACATTTAGAAATAACATCGTATGATTTAGATAGGGAATGTATGCAATAACTACCATTATAGGAATTGCTAAAATTCTTCCCATCGTTAATTTGTTTGGTAAATTCATTTTTCTAACACCTCTGTTAGATATTATATCATAAAAACAAAAACTTTTTAAATAAAATGAAAAAAGAATCAAAAAAATAAGACAAACGAAAAAAAGTCTATGAAATAGACCTATTTTTTCATTAATCTTGAGTTGCAAACTGTTTTTTATCAATCTAATCATTATTTAAAATAGACCCAAAAACACTACCTACTCCAGATACAACTGCATCTACAACATAAAAACAGCACTTATCTAAAAACTTTGCTGTCATAATAAATAAATTCTTACTATTATCCACATAGTATGCAGTATCATAAGAATCTCCACTTACCTCTTTAGTACCTGTTGATAAAGTACTTCCTAACAAAATAACAGCCAATAATCCGATAGAAAGAAAGACAAATATTTTTTTAGGTTTCATTGTATCACCAGTACTATCTTACACTACATTTATGTCAAAAGAACAAAGACTTTGTTACTCGTGTAAATAAAGTTTAGAATTCATGGATTTTAATTTATCAATTAGCCAAGCATCCTTTTGAATGCAATCGGATTCAAAAAAGAGATTTGCTTGCATTTCTGCAACCTCCTTGTAATAAATCTTTGTACGCTTGGCATACGCATGAATAACTCTCTTCTTTTCAGTTCTTTTGAGTTTTTTGTCGCTACAAATTTCTTGCATTGCTGAAAAAATAATTTTAAAGAATGCTCTTTTAGATATCCTAGTTGCAGTAATCGGCTTTTCTAGATTTTCTTCTTCAGAAAAGAAACACCCACAATTCTGACAAATCCACTTATCATCTAAAATAAATAAAAAGTATTTATCATTTCCTGCTTCACTTTTTACTAAATCTTTACATCCACATAATGGACATTTTAGTTCTTTACTCATATGTATCCTCCCACAGCTTGATGGAAATATTTTACCATAATATGAAAATAATTTCTATATTCGGTTTTATTTTTCTAAAATTATAGAAGGAAAAATGAAAAAATAATGGAAAAAAATGTCGAAACATTAAATTTTTTTTATTTTCTTAAGGCACGATTAATGCCTTCTGCGACAATTCCCGATAAAATATCCATAGCTAAATCAATATCCTTTGGGGTAACAAAGTAATTATCTTCCATATCTACATAAGAATCTAAGTCACTTACAGTAGGAATTCCTATTGCCAAAACATCTACTCCTAATGTTTTCTTGGAAATTTCTCTTCTAAAATTATAGATTCCTGATCCTGGATTAATTCCAGCTGTAGATAACTGAATACTATTACACATACGCTTAGCATCTCTACACGCTAAAGCATCAATAACAAGAACTAGCTGTGGGTGAAAATCATCCACAATAGCTTGAATAATGTCTTTACTTTCCATTCCTGTTTTTCCCATTACAGATGGACACATAGCACTGACATTATATTTATCAGGATGTGTTTCTAAATGTCGATTTACTTCTATTTTATTGATTACTAGTGGTCCTAATGCATCAGGTGTAACAAAATCATTTCCTAAACCAACAATAAGAATATCACTTTTTTCCTTTAAATCGAGTTGTACTAAATAATCGTAAATCGTCGTTTCTAAAAGCTTTATGATTTCTTTTGGTTTATTTCGATAATCTATTTCATCTATAGTGTAATAAATTCCTTCCTTTTTGTTAATTTTTTTGGAAAGTGCATGATCGACTTTAATTTTTTTAAAATGCATACCTGCAATGATTCTGTCCACATCAAATTTAAAATCCACTTGCATACTTTCAACAGCCATATCTGTTCTATTTTTCATAGTATCACCTATACATATTATCTATTTTTTTAAATTAACTATGCATATTTTCATTTTTTTCTTGCAATCATTTCTTTGAAATGGTATAATGTTTAATGCATTTGGTTGTCGGAGGTGAAAGTATGGCAAACATTAAACAACAAATCAAACGTATTAAAACAAATGAAAAAGCTAGACAAGCAAATATGGCTTTCAAATCATCTTTAAAAACTGCAATGAAATCTGTACTAGCTGCTGTTCAAGCTAAGGATTTAGAAAAGGCTACAACTGCATTAGCCTATGCTTATAAGAAATTAGATAAGGCTCAAGCTAAGCATATCGTTCACAAGAACTATGTTGCTAGACATAAGTCTGAATTAGCTACTGCAGTGAATACATTAAAGTAATATATTTTCTAAATACTAAAAGGCTATGCGTAATGCATAGCCTTTTTCTTTTATTGAATTAGAATCTACTTCTTCTTTAACTATTCTAGGTTTAATTGATGCTTCATCAAATAAATATCTAAGAAATATCCTCCGACACAAACTAAGATGCTTTCTGCCAATGATACTCCCAAATAAATATTAAACACATTTGCCAATTGGCTTGCAGTAATTGTTGCAAAATCCACAAATGATCCGATAACTATATTGACAATTCCAAATATAAAGTTAATTCCATAATTGATTGCAATACAGAATACGACGGATAGTATTCCTTTATTTTTTGAAAATGCATGACCAATTGCCACACCAGTATAAATAACAAACAAGCTTTGTAAAGATCCAAATAGAATACAGAAAACCAATAAAACAAGTGTTCCTGAGAATACCCTCATCAGTTCATCACTTGAAATAAATATATCTAAAATATTAGAGATTGTATCAGCTACTACAGCAAAAACATCAGGATTAAAATATGCAATAATAATGCAAAGAACCACAAGCAAAACAGAAATAATCTCCATCAAAACATCAGCTAAAATTTGTGATAGTAATAATTGATGCTTATTTACTGGTAAAGTATGTGTTAAATATCCTTGATCTCTAAACAGGGATTTTACATAGCGCATGATACAAATGATGACTGTATAAAGGAATAAAGCTGCACAGCTAAAGATAAATAATCCATTTAATAAAGATATCATAAGTCCTGCAAAAACATTATCTAGAGGAAATAAATTTACTAAACGAACGAGTACTGCTAAAATAGGAAGTACAGCTAAAACTGGAATGAATTTGAAAAATATTGACTTGAAGTCATATTTAAAAACCTTTAAAAACATCTGAATGCCTCCCTAAATGCATCATTAATACTTCCATTGAATTCTGCTCTTAAATCATCAGCATTACGATGCAATAGAATTCTTCCATCATTGATAAATACAACATCATCCAATATGGATTCAATATCATGAATTAAATGCGTGCAAATTAACAAAGCTGCATTTGGATTCAAATTGGAAACAATAAGCTGTAATATTAAATCTCTTGCTGCAGGGTCAACTCCCGCAATAGGTTCATCTAAAATATATAAATCTGTATTTCTGCTCATAACTAGAACAAGCTGAACCTTTTCCTTTGTCCCCTTAGACAACTGCTTCATCTTGTCATCTGGATTAATATTTAATTGCTTCATCAGCTGATATGCCTTTTCTTCATCAAAATCCATATAGAAATCCTTAAACATATGAATGCATTCCTTTACCCTCATATCCAAATTTAGATATGTTCTTTCAGGTAAATATGAAATATGCTTTGCTGATTCTGTACCAATTGGATATCCACAAACTGTAATAGAACCTGAATTTTTCATTAACAAACCATTAATAATTTTAATTAAAGTCGTTTTTCCACTACCATTTGGTCCTAATAGGCCTATAATTTTTCCGCCTTCTAATTCTAGGCTAACACCACGTAAAGCTTCCTTTTGCCCATAGCGCTTTACAATATCCTTACATTCTAATACCATATCAATCACTCTCCTTTAATACTTTGATGACCTCATCCTTTGAGTAACCAATACTCAACATCTGTGTCATAAAATCCTTGCAATATCCTTTTGCTAATTCTGGTTTTAAAGAATTTAATACTTCTTCATTTTCTGTGATGAAATATCCATTTGTGCTTTGAGCCTCAATGAGTCCCTCTTGAGCTAATAAATCATATACCTTCACTATCGTATTCGGATTAATCCCAAGCTTTAAAGCATATTCCCGAACAGATAATATTTTATCCTTTGGCTTAAATTTTCCCAAGATAATATCTCTTTTAAATAGCTCAATCACTTGTAAATAAATGGCTTTATCATTTCGCCATTCCACTATATCGCCTCCTTGTTCTATTTAGATAGTACAACATTTCTATACATTTGTCAATAGAAAAAGGAGACTGAAAGTCTCCATTATCTTAAGAAATATAATTCTAAACCAATATTTTGGTCGATTTTTCCGGTTTTAATCTGAACATCCAAAGCATTCAGTTCATCTAAATGAGCTTGAATAGTAGCTAAGGAATGCTCCTTTGCATTCTTCATCATATAATACGATCTACCAGAGGAGATATGAAACAGCTCAGCTAATTCTGCCTGCTTCATCCCCGCTTTAATTAGGATATTTACATTATATAGCTCTTGAAATTTATTTATCAAAAGACTAATTAAATTTGATGCCTGCATACTTCTAAGCTTCATATCCTGATATCCCTTCAGCATCAGTTTCTTATTATTGGTAAGCACTGCATCAATAAGACTATATACATTATCCTCTAAAGGCTCTGGAATAAGCAATGTGATATCTGCGCTAGTAATATTCTTTTCTTTGGCCTTATAGCATTCTAGCTGATCCATATATCCTCTAAGCTTGGAAAAGCTATCTGCATAGCTTACTAAAAGCTTAGTTGCATTTGGTTCAACCTCATAGCCTTCTTCTTGAAATGCCTGAATCGCATATTCTTCCAAATTGATATTTTTAGTCTTTGCTTCAAAAACTGAAGAAAAACGTTTCAGCTTTTGATATTGCTCATTAGAAGTATCAATTGCGGTCATAAATACAAATACCAAAATATTTGAACTGTTTTGGTCATTCATTACCTTTAATAATTCTAAAAACGCTGTATCACTTTTAGAAAGTAATGCTTCTGCACTTCTTACAACAACAAATTTTGTCTCGTCAAATAAGGATACCGTTGCCAGTTCATCTACAATAGCATACGTTCCTTCTTCGCTTGCATTATAGGTAATAGGTTCAACCTCTAAGTCAAACCCTTTTTGAATTTCTACAAGTTTCCGTTCAACAGCCAATGGGTCATCAGCAAGAATGATAAAATTGACAGCCATATAAAACACCTAGCTTTCTATATAGCTATTATATCACATTATCTATAGATTTGAAAACATAACCATCATTTTTTAATTTTAAAATAATATCCTCCAAATCAACCGCATTATCCTTAGAAACGGTATGCATAAGGATAATCGCTCCATTATGCATTCTTTTCATTACCTGATTATAGCTATACTGGTTTCCGTTAAATTTATCCTTATGCCAATCTACATAGGCAAGGGACCAGAATACAGAGGAATAACCGTTATCCTTCAACAGCTTTAAGCTACGTTCATCAAATTCTCCTCTTGGAGGTCTAACGTATTTTGACATACTCTTTCCTGTTTTTTCTTGAAATGCTGTTTCTAGCTTTTGAATATCCTTTAAGATTTCCTCATTTGTTGACTTAGTAAAATCCTTATGTGAATAGGTGTGGTTTCCAATGATGTGTCCATCTTCTATCATTTGTAAAACAAGATCTGTAGCTGAGTTTAAATAATGTCCAGTTATAAAGAAAACAGCCTTTGTGTCTGTTTTACGTAGACTATCTAAAATCATTTGTGTATATCCATTTTCATAGCCACAATCAAAGGTTAAATAAAGTTCTTTAGAATCTGGACCTAAATATACTCCTCCATTGTTGGTAATGATAGGAGAATATTTTCCCGCATTTGGTCTAGTTCCCTTTTGATTGACTAATCCAAACCCATAGGCATGTCCCTTGATTCCCATAAACAAAAATAACAGTGTCATACTCCACAACAAAAACTTCTTCACTCTTTCACCTCCTCTATCTTATTTTTCGACAAAAAATGGATATTTATGTCTAAATGATTTAAATTAATTCCCAATAAAACTCCAATACATAGCACATAAATATAAAAATAAAGAATGATAAAGAAGGATAAAATCCCATAAACAATTTTAAAATTTGTAAATAATCTCAAATAGAGAATAAAGCCTAATGTGAATAAAATAAAGTAAAGTGTTGTAAAAAGAATGCCCTTATATAATTTCTTAATTTGATATGTCCTTAGGCTGATGACCTGAACCACATAAATCGTTAAAACAAACACAAGTAATATGAGTAACCAGGATAAAACAATATAAAAATAATTTAAGAGCATAATGACTTCACTCGCAAGCAATGTAATGATGTTTAATCCAACCAAATAAACAATCGTAATCCCAATTGCCAAAATTCTTTTAGAGCTGGTTATGGAATATTTCGTATCTGTGATAAATTCAACAATGCCTATCAAATGATAATACAAGGAGGAGGCAGAATAGATGCTTGTGGCTACAAGCAGGATAGAATATGAAATATTATTTTGATAATCAAAAAAATAAGAAATCAAATCCTTAACTTTTCCATCATCCAATGTATTTAATATGAGTTCATGAAACGAATTAGAAAATAATCCGGATAGAATAATGAATAAAAATAAAAACGATCCACCATTCATAATCAAATTGAAGGCAATTGCACTCGCAAGAGTTGGTATTTTTTTATCCATAACAAAATGATAAATTCTTGATAGCATAACATCACCAGTATTAGTATAACCAACAAACAAAAAAGAAACCCAAAACAGATTCAATGTAAGGATTTCTTTTTTTAAAACTCATATTTATATTTTTTTAGTGAGAATATGCCAAATATCATTCCCAGTAAAACCACATTTTCTATATAAAATTTCAGGTTTTGTAGGATTATTCACTTTTCCTGATACAGTAGCAAATTTGGCAATTCCTTGCATTTTTTCAAGTAATGTGTTTACAATGAGTTGACCAAATCCACGACCACGATATTCTGGAAGAACTTGTATCCATTCCAAAATCACTTCTCCGATTTCTTTGTCAAAATCCGCTATGCCACTCCCAATAATTTTCCCTGTTTCTATATCCTTTACTAATAGCCATAAATCAGGATAAAAGACACGAGTTTTACAACAGTTTTCTAAATCTTCTTGGGTAACCTCTATATCTGTATAACAAGCATTAATACACTGAACAAAATCATTCAAATTGGATACTCCAAAAAGAATTTGAACTGTGTTAACATATGTTTTCTTGACATTTTTTAAAGAATGAACTAATCGAAAATAAGGTTCATCATTATATTCTTTTAATATTATATTGGAAAATTCTTGGTCATGAAGGATTTGCATATGATTCGGAATAACAATTTTTTCCTGCTTCCAAAAAGGAATGCTAAGTGTACCACAGGGATCTTTCAAATATTCTTCTAGTGAAATCATAGCCTTGTCCTTAATGTTTTCCTAACTCCTCTTGAATTTCTTTTAAAAGCTTTGACTCTTCTTTTGTAAGCTCTCTATTTTCCAATAAATCAGGTCTTCTTAAATATGTTTTCCTCAAAGATTCCTTTAAACGAAATTCTCGAATCAATTTATGGTTTCCATTCACTAATACCTCAGGAACCACGCTTCCTTTATATTCTGCTGGACGAGTATACTGTGGATATTCTAATAAACCATTAGAAAAGGAATCATCCTCACTGCTTTCTTTCTTAATCGCATGATCTAATAAGCGAATAATACTATCACAAAGAATAGCTGCTGGTAGTTCTCCACCTGTAAGCACATAATCTCCCACAGATATTTCATCATCCACATATTCTCGTATTCTTTCATCAAAGCCCTCATAATGTCCACAGATTAAAAGAATTTCATCTTTACTTGAAAGCTCTTTGGCAATCTCCTGATGATAGGGTCTTCCTTGGGGAGTCATTAAAATCTTATAGGTGTTTGAAGTGGAATTGGCTTCAATCGCACGATCTACAACATCACAGGCTAATACCATGCCTGCACCACCGCCATAGGGTGTATCATCTACATGATGATGCTTATCTAAAGAATAGGTCCGCATATCAATAACTTCAACACTACATATTCCTGCTTCTATTGCACGTTTTAAAATGGATTCTCCTAATATGCCTTCAAACATATTAGGAAACAAAGTCAATATCTTAATTTTCACGAATCAATCCCTCAATTTCCTGAATTACAATTCTATCTGTAACCTCAAGAACAAATTCGTTGATGAAGGGTACATAATAATGGATATTATTGTATGCAATATAAAGATAATCGCATTGTGGCATCTCTTTGATTTCTTCTACAGTTCCTCTGAAAACCTGATTTTGATTATATACAGGACATCCAATAAGATCACTATAATAGTATTCATCCTCTTCAAGCTCTTCTCGGTCTTCTTCACTTACATAAATCTCATCAAGATGGTATTTTTCTACTAGGTTAATATCTAGCATATCCTCAAAGCTTACTAAAAGATATTTTCCAAAATCAGATACATGATGCACAACAACCTTAATGTATTCCTCATTATGTAAGATGTATAGTGTATTCCCTTTTACGAAACGGTCAAAATCAGAAGTTACCTTTACCTTAAGTTCACCTTTGATTCCGTGGGTAGTCATTATTTTTCCACAACGATAATAGTTCATCTTTATCCTCCTCTCAATCTATCAATTTTTTCTTTGACATTGTTCTTTAAATGCTTCTAGAACTAAACGATATTTTCAGTATATTCTTTTCTTGTATTATATCAAAACTTAAAACTATAGTAAAGCCTGCTTCCAGTGCTCTGTCAGTTCTTCTAACTGAATTTTCGCATTGGCTGAACTCGTAGAGGGCAAACAGATTGCCATATCCTTATATTCGGGATAGGCTTTTAAAAATAACTGATATGCTTTGGTTCCATTTAAAAGAATTCTAGAAATTGATGTTTTTTGAATAAGCATCTTTATATCCGTATACCTTACATTTTGAATACTTGCATCACTGGATAGTTCAATACTACATTGTGCTACAACATCGTATAAGGCAATCTGATGTTCTAAAAGAAATT
Source organism: uncultured Mollicutes bacterium (assembly GCA_947177025.1). Taxonomy (GTDB): domain Bacteria; phylum Bacillota_I; class Bacilli_A; order Acholeplasmatales; family Anaeroplasmataceae; genus Pelethenecus. Next base: position 10,621 of record CAMWSQ010000010.1, read on the forward strand.
CTTTCTTTTCCTCAATGGACATATGATAAGCATCTTTGGAATAAATCTTAGATAGTATCTTCCAAAACCGATTCTGAGGATGCATATAATAAAATCCTTGCTTCACAGACTCTACAGAAGGTAAGGTTCCTAAAATTAAAATCTGAGAATTGGAGTCATAGATAGGTTCAAAGGGATGAATCTTTTTCATTATAATACCTTCTTTATTTCTTGTTTCAAAATGGATAACAAATAACAGGACACAGGCTTATTGGAATGCTTCTCCACATAAAGCTTATAAATTCCTAGCTGTCTTAAATATTCCTCACTACTTGTATTGGAAAGCTTATAATCAATAATATCAATATGGTCTTCATATATACATAACAAGTCAATGATACCATGATATTGGTCAAAATAGAATTCATGCTCATGATAGGTTTTAGCATATTTTATATTCTGAAATGCAGATGTAGAAAGAACCTTCTTTAAAACGTCTTTCATAAAATCATCTACAGGAAGTTCTTCAATCTTTAGCTCATTGAAATCTAAAACCTCTAGACAAGCATGGAATTTCTTACCAAGCTCAATTGACCGTTTTAATGTAGAATCTGTAAGCTCTGTTAATTCCTTTGAAATGGATTCTGAAACAATGCTATCACTGAAATAGGTATCATTAAGATAAGTTAATTTTTCACCTTTCATCTTCTTCAAGGTATAAGGTAAAGAGCGATATTCTAAGGTTAAGCCTAAGGAAGAAACATCCACAGGCATATGATATTCTTTAAAAAAGAATTTTGTATAAAGCATTTGATTAAATGACTGAACTCGTTCTAAAGGAATCAAATCCTCTTTATCTAAGTTCTTAGAAATCAAAATAATTTTTTGTCTTGCACGAGTTAAAGCAACATAAAACAACCGAATCTTTTCAGATAAATCTGCCTTGCGGATTTCTTCTTCTACTAAAGACTTTATGATTGTATTACTATTTGTTTCATCCGCATAAGGAATATATACCCCATAATGATTAGAAAGACCAAAGTTCTCTCTCATATCCACCTGATTAAATTTGCTGCCAAGCATTGGAAAAATACAATAAGGAAATTCTAATCCCTTAGACTTATGAATTGTCATCATATGTACACAATTCTTAGATTCCTCCATCAGCTTATACTTTAAATCAATTCCATTTTCAAAAATACTTGTAAAGTATTCACAAGCCTCATGCATCTCCATACCAAAGGAGGCCATCATTGAAAATAAAGAATGAATATGCTCTAATGCAACACAAGAATTATTAACATCTCCAATGATGGAAAGCTTCTCATAGAATGGAAAAGCATCTATAATTTTAAAATAAAATTCTTCTAAGGAGAAATGCTTTGCTGTCTCTGCTAATTGCTTTAGAATGGATTGCAATTTTGTTTCTTTCTTTTTCTTCAGCATCAAGTAGATTGTCTCATCTTCGTATTCAAATAAAAAGCTTCTTCCAATACTAGCTAAGGCATGGTCATATTCCTTATCTAAAATTCCGTCAGCAAGATGAAGTATTGCAGTAAATATATTAGCAAATAATTTTGGCAAAAAGGAATCCTTCAAATCCAAATCTGCATCTATAGCAAGAGGAATTCCCAAATATTCAAACACACGCTTGAAGATTACAAAGCTTTTTGTTTTATCCATAAGGATAGCAATGTCCTGATATTGCAAAGGCACAAATGTATTTCCTTTTAAGCATAATGGACCAGAAGCAATGAGCTCTTTTATTTTTTGACCACACAAGAATGCTTCTACTTCTTCATCCTTATAACCAGTCACTTCATCATAGGTATAAATCTGCATATGAGAAAGCTCTGGCTTAGGAGATTTTTCATACTCCTTTTGTCCATAACGCATCATATGTTCAAAGGCATAATTTGCATCACCAAATTCTAATGTCATCAGATTAGAAAAAATCAAATTGATGTCTTCTACCACCTGGGCATTTGAACGAAAGTTATGTGTTAAATCAATTTTAATTCCACCTTGTAGATTTGTATAATCTGTATACTTTTTCTTGAAAATATAGGGATTTGCATTTCTAAATCGATAGATGGATTGCTTGATATCTCCTACCATATAACAATTCCCATTTGAAATCAAAGAGATAAAGGCTTCCTGAATATCTGATGTATCTTGATACTCATCAATGAGTATTTCCGTAAAACCAGATTGAATTTCTTGACGAACGGATTCATTGGTTTTTACTAAATGAATTGCCATTTTAGCTATATCCATATAATCAAAGGCCATAAGCTCCTGCTTATAGGAATCTAAGCGATGCTTTACCTCTAAAGCCATTTGTAATAAATATAAAACATCCTCTTTAATCGCATATAATTCTTCCTTAGCTTCAGATAAAAAGATATATTTTGAAAAATACTTTGTCTTGATTTCCTTTAATAAATCTCCACATAACGTCTTTTGATCCTTAACAGATTCCATAGCCTTTGGAGCAATTCTTGGCAAAGAAAAACTATTAATCCATTGATATGCACTATCATAGGTTGTATCCTCTTCTTTTATTGTTTCCTTTACTGTTTCATAAAGCTTTATACTTGCAGAATCTTGGGAAGCCAATTCCAAAAGCTTTTCTAGTTCTTTTCTTAAAGAATGAATTTGTTCCAAAGAAAGATCCTCATAGGTTTTTACTAGTCCATCAATAAAGTCTTTAGAATAATAAGTATCTTCATAGGTTTTGACAAAAGTTTCCTCATCTACAATTAATTCTAATTTATGAAATAAAGATAAAATCATCTTCTTGATAGGTTCATCATTTTGTTTTGCATATTTTCTTAAGACTCTTAAAAAAGCGGAATCCTTAGATGTATATCCTTCTTCAAACATTTGATCAATGATTTTCTTCTTTTGAACCTCTAGCACTGCTTGGTCCATAATGGAAATATCCTTGTCCACACCCAAGAGAAAATAATATTTCTTCACTAACGCTAGACTATAGGCATCAAAGGTTGTAATATAGGCACTATCAATTCTGCTTGCTTGTTCTCTTAAATTGTGTGCAATAAGCTTTTTTCGTATACGTTCCTTCATTTCAGCTGCTGCAGCATTTGTAAAGGTTAAAACCAAAAAACTACAAATGTCATTGCCATCTAAGCAATACTCTAAAATACGTTCAGATAGCACTGCCGTTTTTCCAGAACCTGCACCTGCAGAAACTAAAATATTTTTTCCACGTTTATGGATTGCTTGACTTTGCATTTCTGTCCATGCCATTTTACTCACCAGCCTTTCCAAAAGGTTTATATTCTAATTCTACCAAATCCTGATATTCCATATAGCATACATCCTTATATTTACAGAATGTACAGGATTCATTCTTTCCTCGTATTAGCTTAGGAGCAATCAAATAATTTCCAGAATGTATATCCTTTGAGGCACGCTCTAATAGACCATCTACCATATCAATGATTTTGTTTTGGTCAGTTTCCTCAAAGATTTTTGAATATCTTAAAAAACCATCTTTCCCCATTCCCAAGGATTTAATATAGGTGCTATGCTCATAGGTAGGATCAAGTAAAGTTAAAAGGCTTGTATTAGATACACTATATCCCTCCAGCATAAACTTCTTAGCCATTTGAGTTTCAATATCTGATTTATTATCAAAGAGAACAATATTGACCTTTTGTAAATAGATTCCAATAATATGAAGATTTAAATTTTCAAATTTAGGATACTTAGATAAAAGATACATATAGGAAGGAAGCTGTAAATGGAAGCCATCCTCCATATTATCGAGACTGACTACATCAGCTCCTGTTTTATAATCTATAATAGCTGCATAAACTTCATTTCCTTGAATTGTATACATCAGCTTATCAATGAATCCCTCAAAGGTATACTCTTCCTTTTCTACTTCAATGTGGGCTTCCCGCTCAATTGTTTTTAATTGGCTTGTTCCTTCATGTTGTTGATTAAAGAGTAAAATGTTCTGTAAAACCTTTGTCATTTGGTCAAAAAAGAATGCATCCTTTTCATCCTGTGCATTTTCTTTTTTGTGCAGTTCTACTGAAGCTAAGAAATCAAAATCAGGAGTATAGCTATCCTCTAATACTGCATGCGAAAAGGTTCCCATTCTTGCTGCCATTTGTGGTTTGAATTCATTGAGCCCTAAGATACGGTCTGCAAAATAAGAAAATGGACAAGCAAAAAATAGTTTTACATTAGAATATGCTAGCTTTAATGGTTTATTGGAAAAATGCTCTTGGAGAACAGTTGTTGAAATTGGCTTATAGGAATGGTCATAGGTTTTATATTTTGCTTCTCCTATTCCATAGTTTTCTAAATCCTCATGCCACTGACCATATTTCAAATATAAGTCATAGAGTCCAACCAATCGCAATTCATCCTCAAGCTTAGAATAGCCAAAGGCAATTTTTTCATTACGAATTGCAGATAACCCCAAATCCTCAATCAATAAGGATGGTAAAAAAGACTCTGTTGAAGAGGTAAGCTTATAGGTGATAATCAAATTTGGTGTATGGAGTATCCACTTCTTCAATCTGTTATAGGCGAAAGCATTCTTTTCAACAGAGGTTGAAAGCTTCAAGCTTTGCAAATCAGCATCATTTAGAAATCCTTGTTCCTTCTCAATTCTAGGAGAACTTCCTAAATTGCAGCCTACATAAAATACATAATTGCTTTCATTGTATAACAATTCAGCCTCATGTAAATGAATTGCTTCTATGAAGGTAGGCTTTGGATACTTTGTATTCTTAAAAACAGATTTCAAGAAAGGGATACACGTTCTAGGAGATTCCTGTGTTATTTCATTGTCATTTAAAATATCAATTAAAACAGGAAATAAAGGATCCTTTTTATCCAGTTGTTCTATAATGCCTTGGAAGCTTTCTTGATTCTCACATTCTCTTAAAAGCTGCTTTACAATGCCTGCTGAGCAAATATTAGAGTATGGAGCAAATTCAATTGGTATTCCAAAGCTTCTAGCAAGTCTCTTAAATAACACAACATACTCTGCATTTGTATGAACAATAAAAATTTGATTTGCAGAAATACCGTTTCTTAAAAGCTCCTTTATTTGATTCATTACATATAGTGATTCCTCAAAGATTGTTTTAAATTCATAGATTTTAGGAAGATACTTCGTTGAATTTGGATAGACCTCGTAAACAGTTGTATGCTTTTCCACAAGTGATTTAATTCTTTGATACTCCTTTGTTTCTTCAGGATCAACAAAGGTTACAGGAAATTGTTTTAACCGAAATAAAAATAAATCATCTACTAACAACAAATTGTTTTCCTTTAAGAAATGATATACAGATACAATACTATCTAATTTTGGATTGGAATACATCTTATCTTCAATCCATTCTATTGCATGAATATATTCTAGGCTTAAAGAATAAGAAAATCCATAATGCTTCATCAACTGATAGATAGCACTCTTCTTTACGGAATAGGTCATCTTCTGCTTTAATTCCTCTAAGGATAAAAATATATAGTTTTGAATCGTAGTTGTTTCTCTTAATATTTTCTCCTTCATTGCAGCATTACAAATAATAAATCCTTGCTGAAACTCCATACTTCTCACCTCACTCTCATTTTATAATCAAATCATACATAATGTATGTATAATTTGAAAAAAGCTATATCTCTATAGCTATCTTAAATATGTGTTTTGTTCATCAAAATCAATCAAATGCTCTTTATACAAAGCACCATAAGCTCTTTTAAAAGCCTTTCTTGACATTTGAAAAATCTTTTCTACATCCTCACTGCTGGATTTTGCAGTCAAAGGAAGAACTCCTTGATGTGACTTTAAGTATTCTAAAATTGTAGTCTTATCCTCATCCATCAATACTTCCTTATGTTCATTTAAAGAACCATAGGCTTCCTTGATCAGCATTTTAGTGATTGTCACATTGACTTTTTCACCCAAGCGATATGTACCTCTAAATTGGGCATTTGGAACAAATACATAGACATAATCCTTTGTAATCAGTCCCATTCCTTTTTCAGCAATTCTTAGAACATAGGCCTCTACAACCTCATCATCTGCATATGCTATAGATTGTTCAAGCTCTAAAACATCATACCGATTGACTGGCTTAGCTATTAAAGCATTCTTTTTCAATTTTAACTGACAAAAAACCAAATCATCAACAATTGGCCATTGTTCCTTATTATAAGGTAAATTATCCTTTGAAATCAGTAAATCCTTTGGGGTATGATTATCTACAAATACACCAACTCCATCTATTCGGTTTACAACCTTAACAAAAGCGGGTTGGTCCATAGTTAAATTGGCTTCAGACTGGGTAGCCGTTTTACGATTGGCTTTATCCGTATAAATATAAACATCAACTATTTGATTGATTTCTAATTCTCTTTGAGCTTCCTTATAGTGTAATAGAACCTCCTCTACACCATCTGATAGCATATATCCTAGGTCTGATTTTCGAATCACCTTTAGCTGATTCATTTTTCCGATATTAATCAATTTCGATCCCCATCCTTATAGTTTCGATCTGTTTGCTTGATATACATTTCTTTCTTTTCCTCGAAACTTGTTTTCTTGATTTGTTTTTCTATTTTTTTAATTAAATTCTTTTCTTCTGTTGTTAGTGGCTTCATATCTATACTTCCTTGACTCCACGTTCTTCTAAAATTTTTATCACTGAGGCAATGTTCATTTCAGATTCATATGTATCCCGTGTATTTGCATAAAAATAAACTTCCAAATAAAATTTTTCTACAGTATATAATGTCAAGCATTTTACTGCTAAATTAATTTGACGTAAATTATAGGATTTTATGCGAGATAAGCTAAAGGAAAAATCCTTATTGGGTACAAGACGTTTCATAAAAAAAGAAAGTCTTTGAAAATGAAGATTTTCCTTGCCAATTGACATAATGAAATCAGCAGTTCCTTCTTTATAAATTTGTCCTCTGTTTTGTTTTAAAAAAACAATACTAGGTCTATGTCCCTTTAAAAGTCCTGATGTTCTATATTCAAGAATGATTTGTTTACGATTCATTCCAATCTTCACCTCTAGGGGTATTATAACATTAAAGCTGTTTTTTTACAATTTTTAACCCAATAAAAAATAAAAAAAGGTTTGACAAGCGCTTTCATAAGTGGTATTATATATGTGTGTGATAAATAATAACTTTTCAAATAATCTCTCCCAAATTAGAAAAGGGGCTATAATTTTATAGCTCCTTTTCTTTATGCTATTGAATTTTTAAAATAAAGATATGCTGTTTAGGCATTCCTTCATAATACGCAAAATAATCCTTAGGAGGCTGTATGGTTTCTACCAATTTTCCTCCTAATTTTTTTATTATTCTAAAGGAAGGAATATTATCCTCAGCACAGGCTAAATAAAGTTCTTCTTGTTCATGTGCCAAAGATAAAGGATACAACATTTTTGTTGCGGTAAAGGAATAATTGTGTCCACGGTATTTCTTTTCAATATAATATCCTATATTCCCATTGTAATAGGAATGATAGTTCTTACCAATTCGTAAACTAATCTGTCCAATAATTTCTTTTGTTTCTTTCAACAAAATATTATACCAATAATAAGGAATTTCCTGATCGTTCCCTGGATTTTTTTCTATAATAGACAGAATAAGTTTTTCTCCTACAATAGAATCAAAGCTGTCAAAAAATTTCATTTTAATAACGAATTAAAGCGTAAAGCTTCTTTCCTCTTCGAATCACAATAAACTTACCCTCAATTGCTACATCCTTTGTAAGAATGAATCCTTCTTCTGTTACCTTATCTCCATTGACTAAAACTGCACCATTTCGAATGAATTCTCTAGCCTCACGTTTAGAAGATGCTAACTTTAATTCAATTAAAGCATCCACTAAAGGAACCTCATGTCCTTCCATTGCTGGTAAATCATTAAAGCCCATTTCAATTTCTTTGGCAGTTAAATTCTTGATGTTTCCACTGAATAAGGCTTCTGAAATCTTTAATGCTTCCTCATAAGCAGAGGCGCCATGAATGAAAGTAATAACTTCTCTTGCAAGTGCCTTATGCGCTTCTCTTAAATGTGGTGCCTCAAGATTTTTCTTTTCTAATTCTTCAATCTCTTCTTTAGATAGGAAGGTTAAGAATTTTAAATAATCAATGACCTTTGTATCCTCAGAGTTAATAAAGAATTGATACATTTCATATGGAGAAGTTTTATTTGCATCTAACCAAACTGCTTTACCATTTGTTTTACCAAACTTAGAGCCATCACTTTTAGTAAGTAAAGGCATTGTAAAGGCATAGGCATCCTTCTGTTCCTTCTTACGGATTAATTCAATACCTGCAGTGATGTTTCCCCACTGATCCTGACCTGCAACCTGTAAAGTGACATTCTTATTCTTATATAACCACCAGAAATCTAAAGCCTGCATAATCATATATGAAAACTCTGTGTAGGTAATTCCAGCATCCAAACGTCTAGCTACAATATCCTTATTTAACATATAATTTACGTTAAAGAATTTACCAAAATCTCTTAAGAAATCAATAAAGTTAATATCCTTACTCCAGTCATAGTTATTCACCACCTCACAGCCAAATAAGGTTGTAAGCTGTTCCTTTAAACAAGAAAAATTATGCTCTACAGTTTCTTTTGTTATCATTGGTCTTTCACTGTCTGGTTTTGGATCTCCAATAAGACCAGTGGCTCCACCAATTAGAACTATCGGATGATGTCCAGCATCCTTCAATCTTTTACAAATTAAGAAGCTTGAAAAATGACCGATATGCAAGCTATCTCCCGTTGGGTCAGTTCCTATATAAAAGGTCATTCCTCCAGCATTCAATTTTTCCTTTAGGGAAGGGTCTGAAACATCCTTAATTAACCCTCTCCATTCTAATTCCTCATAAATTCCCATTTTTTCTTTCCTTCTTTCTAATAAAATAAAAGTCCTTAGATAAACTCTAAGGACGAATTGCTTCGCGGTACCACCTTAGTTCCATAGATTCTTCTATGGCACTTCATTTGGGTTGCTTTTCCAAGAGTGTAATTCGAATGACATCTTTTCTCTGTTTTCACCAGCCACAGAGTCTCTAAAATAAAGATTTGTAATTCTACTGAGTTCTTTTCATCAAAGCTATATAGTTGTTGAGTTTCTTCTAATGAAACGATATGGAAGAAGCACACGACCTTGTTTCTCAGTTTCTTCCTGCTTCATATATTTTGTAAGAAGTCTCATAGATACAGCACCAATATCATACACTGGAGTATCTACACATGTCAAGTTCGGACGAGCTAAAATTGCATATTTGGTATTTTGCAATCCAACAACAGAGATATCCTCAGGAATTTTCACATTATGGTCCTGAGCTACATTCATAAAGCTGATAGCAATACTATCTCGTACTGCAATAACTCCATCAATTTTATTATTTCCAAAGAATTCTTTAAAATGTAAAGAATTAATTGCAACATCTCCACTTGTTCTAAAGATTTTAGGCTCTAGACCTGCTTCTTTCATTGCATCAATATATCCTGCTTCTTTTTGACTATTAATTGAATATCTTCGAACTGTTGAGAATAAATAAATATCTTTTCTTCCAAACTCAAGCATCTTCTTTGTAATCTCATAAGTTGCAGATTCATAATTAATTGCAACACAAGGAACCTCTTCATCTTCATAGAAAACATTAGATAAAACTACTGGAATCATAGCATCCTTAATAGAATCCATAGCAATCTTCATTTGATTTTTGTCTAATTCATCATTCAAAAATAAGATACCATCTACTTGTTCTGCAATGACTGTACGCATAGCCTCTGTAATATCTTCATCATGACTAATAGAAAAGATTTTAATAGAATATTCATATTTTTTAGCAATATCTTGAATTCCACCTAACAATTGAGCCGTAGCAGATCTTGAAACATCTGCCATAATAATTCCAATAGTCGTGGTTTTTCTACTTGCAAGTCCACGTGCAATTGCATTTGGACGATATCCTAATTCCTTAATAACTCGCAATACTTTTTCTCGAGTTTCCGGATTTACCTTTTCTGGATTGTTCATTACTCTACTTACTGTAGCTAAAGAAACCTTAGCTGCACCGGCAACGTCATAAATTGTAGTGCTTGCCATAGAAAAATCACCTCACTTTAATGAAATTATAGCATAAATGAAAGTCATTTTCAATCATTTTCATGAAAACGTTTCAACAATTTTTTATTTCGACAGATTTTTAATCTAAAATTTGCTTATTTTGTGTTTTTTTATAGAATCTATAATAAAAGCAATAGTAAATAAGAGCTAAACAAGAAAAGCCTAGCAAAATTAGATAAAAATTAGAATATCCAATGGCTCGAATAATAAAGCCACCACTAAACTTAAAGATTGCACTAAAAATCTGAACACCTAGCATAACTAAAATAATTCCCGAAGAAGCAAGCTTATACCCAAGTATCTTACTGACAAACGTGCTAGATAAAAACAAAGCGCCCGCCCATATAATTCCTCTAAGCATTTGGAACGCAATAATCAGTCCTAACGGTGTGTTAGGAATTGCATGTACACAATTTCGAACAATAAGTAAAACTAAAGAAACAAAGAAAAACTTTACTCCAATATTTTTTCCAAAGCGATTCAATAATAGCATTGTAATAATTTCTACACCAATAAATCCAAAGCTCACATAACTATAATATTCTTCTCCTCCTTTAGATTCCATATAAAGAGAAAAGAAATCATCTCCTACCTGCATTGTTCCAATGAGTAGGATATAAAAAAACAGATATCCAATAAATAGCTTATTCTTTACAAGCTCTGTAAATTTGACTTTTTCTACGTAAGACTCCTCATGACTTGGAGTTTGAATAAAGAAATATAGAACTCCTACTCCTATAAATAAACTGCATGCAACCACAAAGGATGTAGTATAAGAAAACTGCTTCGTAAGTATTCCTGAAATTAACACACCAATCATATAGGAAGTAGATCCATATATACGAATTGAAGAAAATCTTTTCCCATTATCTTCAGCAATTAAAGTGAGTAAGGAATCAATCATTCCATAATTAGAAGATGACATAATACTTAATAAAATAATACCCGCCAACGCGAAAGCAAAATGATTCGCAAATAGTAGTAAAACTACAAATCCTGCTTCAACAAAAGACATAATTGTAAGAGCAAGCTTTGTTCGTTTCGGATTTGTACATAGCCTAGAATAAATTGGAGAACAAAGAATTGCTGTAATAGGAATGGCAGCAATTAAAATTCCAATATGCTCTATGTCAAATCCCTTCACTTCACTAAAATAAAGACTGATAAAGGGGAAAAACAAAGCTTCTGCAAAATATCTGATAAATGTTAAAATTTTACAAAGTGTTAAATTTTTCATCTTCTATTCCCAACAATAAAACTGATCTTTATTGTTTACTTCCTTTCATAAAAACAATATAGAAAGTTACATATCCTCTTTCATAGATGTTAAAACGAGAATCCAATCATTTTCCTCTTCTTTTCTCATTAGAGGATGAAACTCTACTTGACTCTCTATTCTAAAACTTTCAATGGTAGTTGTAGCTCCATTTTCTGGATTCATCCAATATCCACAAAGATACTTCCCATTGAATTCTTGCAAATTTAAAGAAAATGCTTTTCCTAAATAGCTATAGCATAAAATAAAGCTATTTCCTACAAAAACACTGATATGCTCATATTTAGCTTTTGGATCCATCACAAGGTCTGGTCTAGCGGCTCCAGTTGTGAAATCAAAGGATTCCATCAATTGCTTCAGATATTGCATCTGCTGACTACCAGACATATGAAGTGCTTCTTTCCACTCTTCCCGTACACCATAGGAGGCAGAATCTCCTTTGCGATAAAACTGCATAATTGCGTTATTTCCATAGGTAAAGCCGCAGGCTCCCTCTAGCACTGACCAATATGCATATCTGCGAACATCCTTTGCTTGCCAGTAAGGCTGTGTATTATCATGTAGTCCCTGTAATATTCCTTCATAGGAGGGTTCCCCATCTAAGCAAGGCTTAAAAGGCTTTACCCTTTTATTTTTTATTACATACTTATAATTGTCTTCTCCAAATACATCCTCTTTAGATACCTTATCATCCCATGCATTCATTTGCACCTGATCATATCTTCGATGCCCAGATTGAAACATATGAAAGTCTAACCAGGAACAATCCTTAAACCATTGATATGAGCCTGTCCTTCCAAAAGGATGAAAAGTAATTAATCTTTCAGGATTTCCCAACTTCAACAATTTACCAAAAGTATCATATAAACCATAATATTCATCTCCACGAATATCGCCACCCAATATCCAAATGATATTATCAAATTCTTTAAAGGTTTTAATCAAAAAGGAAGCATAGGATTGAATATTTTGTTCATTTAAGATGTCTTGCTTTACCATTGCTCCCCATGCTGGTAGGATTCCCATCCATAGTCCTAATTCCTTTGCATAAGAAACAACTTGCTTAACCTCTTCCCAATACTCTGGTTTAAGTGGGGATTTTCCTGCACAAGAGTACCCATCCTTATAAGTATGAACTAGTACACACTGTATAACATTAAAACCCAATTTTTTTCTATTCTCCAAATATTGATACGCTTCTTCTAGTGTTAGCTTTTCAAATAATAACCATGCAGTATCTCCAAGCCAAAAGAATGGTTGTTCATTTTCATAAATATAATTTCCTTTAATTTTTAACATTCTTTCAACTCCTTTTCACCTATTATACCACTTTTTTAAAAAAACAAAGAGATAAAGAATTATTCTTCATCTCTTAAGTAATTATTTTTATATGCTGTAAAGGCTCGATCAATCACTCCAGCTCCTAAAAAACAAAGAACAATATCTTTTTTATGAGATAATTGTTTTTGGACTAAGGAGGAATATATTGGATATCCCAAGTTCCTATAAAGCTCTTGTTCTAAAACAATATTATGAGTTTCTCTTGCACTACTAAATAAAGGATATAAATAGCATTCATCAAATTGCTTTAATATTGTTTTATAATCCTCAACAAAATATTTCAATCGAGTTAGTGTGTGTGGCTCAAATATACATATCTTTTTTTTATGTGGATACTGTTCTACTAACGCCTCATAAATTGTTTGGATTTCTTCTGGATGGTGGGCATAATCTGAAATAACCCACTGAGAACCACATTGAGTACATTCAAATCTACGCTTAGGCATCTTAAACTGCTTCATACGATATTGAATTTGAAAGTCCTTAACATTGAGAAGCTTTGCAACTAAATATGCCCCTACAAAATCGTAAGCATATTTTATTCCTTTTATTGGCAAATCAAAGGTCTTTCTTAAAATTGTAACCTTTCCTGAATCATAAGAAAAAATGACATCATTATTCTCATTTCTTCCAAAGGTAAGAATATGCTCATCGCGATATGCGATTTCATCTCCATTTATAACACAAATCTTACTTTGCTGCATAAATTGGATAAATGAAGCTTCATATTCTTCTCTTGTTTTAAAAAAATCAATATGGTCATAATTGATATTTAATATTAAAGAAATATAAGGATGATAATTCAAAAATGTATTTTTGTATTCACAGGATTCTAACATAAAACAATCTTCTTTTCCAACCTGATAAGAGCCATCTCCAATTAAGGCTGTGGCTTGGGGTATCATAGTTGCAATCATTTTAGTTGTAGTTGTTTTCCCAGATGTTCCTGCTATAGAAATCCATTTTTTATCTTTGAAAAACCAAGTTAAAAACATGGGATAATATGCAAAATGATACTTCATATTTTGAATATATTTGGTAACACTATGGTTCACATATGCATTTCCAATAATATAAAAATAGGATTTACTTAGCTTCATATTAGAAAAATTTTCAATTTTGATAGGATAGTGTTCATTGAGAGTATAAAAATCCTCTTCAACATCTACCCCTTTCACTATATGTCCTTGACTTGAAAGAATTTTTGCTAAAGCACTTAATGCAGATCCTTTTATTCCAATTAGATAAAATAGCATAATATCACCAATTCATTTTATGCTGTCCTTAGATAAAACATTCATTTCTATTCAAACTAAAGAATGTAAAAGGATTTTGATAGACAGAATATAAAAATAAAGTATAATTGAAATAGGTGGTGATACTATGGATATTGGAACAAAAATCAAAACTGCTAGAAATGCTGTTGGTCTTACACAGGATGAAGCTGCAGAACAGCTATTTGTTAGTAGACAGACCATATCCAATTGGGAAAATGGAAAAACATATCCTGATATTATAAGTGTTGTTCGAATGAGTGAGGTTTACCATATCAGTTTGGATCAATTATTAAAAACTCAAGATACAGAAAATACAGAGTATTTAAATTATTTATCTGAAAGTACAAATATCGTTAAAAGTAAGAATAAAATTTATGGTTTGATTTTATTTTTTGCTTACCTTTTTATATGGATTTTATTCACTTCTATTTTTATAATTTTAAGTAGTAAATCAGCAAATATAGCCTACAATATTGGATTATTTGCCATCTGTCTTCCTCTAATGATATTTGTTACTTCTCTACTAATCGGGAAAAATCCAGCCTGGGGAAAGTGGAAATGGCTTTCCTCTATAGCCTTTGGTTTTTCTTATATGGCAACTGATTTCTTCACTATGGCTTCCTACGGAATCTTTTCTCCACATTTAAATTATTCCTATTATTTATTTTTACCAATTGGAATATGTATTTCCTTATTTGGTCTAGAGAGTGGAACACTTTTATATTCTTTTCTAGAAAAAAGAAAAAATACGGCACACCCAAAACCTGCTGTTCCTATCAAATCTTATGAACTAAATCTTCTTTGCTTATTCCTACCACTACTCCCACTTCTTGTAATGCTCATTTTCGCATGTGTTAATCTACATCTACTTTCTAGTCATAACTGGTCTGTTCGATTTTTCACGATTGCGTTTTTCATACTCTATGGTTGGACTATGCTAATACAGCTTCCTTATATCCTTTATTTCTTCATCAAAAAGAAATCTATAAATTTTAAAAAAGATTTCCCAATACTTTTTTCTGAAATAGGTTCTCTTTTATCTCTTATCTTATTAATTGTCGAATATAAAATTTTTGACAAATGGTATCAAACCTCTTCAAATGGAACATTACCCTATTCATTTTATGGAGTATCCTATACCTTAAAT